>JABUSW010000338.1 GCA_021443885.1 Blautia sp. | reverse complement strand
GAAGAACATGATGAGCTTGGTGACCTTCCTCTGCAGCTTCCATAGCAGCCTTTACGTCTGAAATGGAACCACGGATCTTCACACAAGCACCACTCTTTAAACGGTTTCTTTCAACGCTTTGAATCTGAACGTCAGCAGTTTTGGAAGCAGCATCCAATGCTACAAAGCATGCTACCAGGTTATCCATTTCAAAAACGCCAAGCGCTTTGCCTTCGTAATTATCTGCCATATTGAAGCACTCCATTTCTATAAAATATTCTAAAAACAGTATACAAACTTCTGAATATAATGACAAGGAAAAATCTTATGTTTTTCAGTAAAATTTTATGGTGATCATAGCATGCCGGATGCTCAGACCGCAGCCTACAGGTGAATCCGTGTTCCGGTTTCCCCTTTGATGCCTTCTTTCGCTTTTTCCAGAAGCGTGATCATAGCGGAACGATTCTTATCCGAGCTGGCAAAATCTATGGCAGCTTCAATTTTCGGAAGCATAGAGCCTGGAGCAAATTGCCCCTGTGCAATGTATTCCCTGGCTTCATCCACAGTGATTTCATTTAATTGCTGCTCGTTTTCTTTTCGGAAATTGATAGAGACTTTTTCGACAGCTGTCAGTATGATAAGCATATCGGCATCGATCTTCTTTGCCAACAGACAGCTTGCAAAATCTTTGTCGATCACGGCAGACGCCCCTTTCAGGTGATCACCGTTGAGAGCAACCGGAATACCGCCTCCGCCGCAGCAGATCACGATCTTGCCAGCGTCCACCAGACTGTGAATGGCATCCAGCTCGACGATCTCTATCGGTTTCGGTGAAGCGACAACGCGACGGTATCCCCGACCGGCATCTTCTTTTACGAGATATCCATAATTCCTGACTGCATGTTCTGCTTCTTCTTTTGTCATAAAATGACCGATTGGTTTGCTGGGATCGTCAAATGCAGGGTCGTCCGGATCCACACGGATCTGCGTAACCACCGTAACGACAGGGGTGCGTACAAAACCACGTTTCCGCAATTCTTCACGAAGCGCATTCTGCAAATCGTATCCTATATATGCCTGACTCATGGCAACGCACACGGAAAGAGGCGTGTTCGGCTGATTTGGATCCTCCCTGGTAAGTGCAGCCATGGCGTTATTGATCATTCCCACCTGAGGTCCGTTTCCGTGCACCACTACGATCTGATGCCCGTCTTCGATCAGGTCACAGAGAGCCTGTGCAGTCGTTTTGACCGCAATCATCTGTTCAGGGAGCGTGTTTCCCAAAGCGTTGCCTCCCAGTGCAACGACAATTCGTTTTCTTGTAAACATTATGCAACCTCCCGTATGCGCTTTTGACATCCTAACCATTCTGGTATCGTACGAACTACATGTCTGTTAGCTTTGATGTTATCTTTGAAGACGCAAACGAGGCTGCACAAAGTCAGCCCCGTATTGCCAAAACGTTATTTACTGCATAATTCTCGGCGCAGCTTTTACATTCAGTTTCTGTAAAATATCCTGGATGTTTTCAAATTTGGACAGCATGATCATGGAAGCGATAATATATGGCTTAAAACTTGCCTGTTTGTACAGCGGAACACGATAGCGGTCGAAAACAGACGCATCTACTTCGCCTTCTTTACAGCTCACGCCGGAAATATCTGCAGGCAGACAGTGCAGATAAAGGGCATTCCCGTCTTTGGTTAATTTCATCATTTCTTCTGTGCAGGCCCAGTCTTTATGTTCTGCGTTTTGCGCAAGAAGTTCTTTTTCCAGCTTATGGATTCCGTCGAAATCTCCTTCACCGTAAAGGTCTGTTCGTTTTTCCATGGCTGCAAAAGGAGCCCAGCTCTTAGGATAAACAATATCCGCATCCCGAAAGGCTTCTTCCATACTGTTTGTTTTTGTGTAAGAGCCGCCGGAAGCTTCTGCATTCTTTTTGGCAATTTCTTCGATCTCCGGCATAACGTCATATCCTTCCGGATGTGCCAGTACAACATTCATTCCAAAACGGGTCATCAGACCGATGACGCCCTGAGGCACGGAGAGTGGTTTCCCATATGACGGAGAGTAAGCCCATGTCATTGCAAGCTTCTTTCCTTTCAGATTCTCAACACCTCCGAATTCGTGAATGATATGCAGCATATCTGCCATACACTGTGTCGGGTGATCTACATCACACTGCAGATTGACAAGGGTGGGTCTCTGTTCCAGAATGCCATCTTTGTTGCCTTCGTTGACAGCATCCATAAAGGTCTTCTGATAAGTGTGTCCCTTGCCGATATACATATCGTCACGGATACCGATCACATCCGCCATGAATGATACCATGTTTGCCGTTTCCCGCACGGTTTCGCCATGGGCGATCTGGGATTTTCCTTCGTCCAGATCCTGAACTTCCAGACCTAACAGATTACATGCAGAGGCAAAAGAGAAGCGGGTGCGTGTGGAATTGTCACGAAAAATAGAGATGCCGAGACCGCTTTCAAAAACCTTTGTAGATATATTATTCTCACGCATGTAACGAAGGGCGTCTGCTACGGTAAAAACAGCTTCCAGTTCCTCATCTGTTTTGTCCCATGTCCAGAAGAAATCGCTGTTGTACATTTCTTTGAAATTAAGGCTGTTCAGTTTATCGATATAATTCTGCAATTTTTTCATGAATTCATTCTCCTTGTAATTTATTTTTACAATATACAGTTGGAAGAGCAGCGTAGACGGCGGCACAGCGAACCAGGTCGATCTTCCAGGTTTTTTCATTCGGTGCATGGGCTTGTGCTTCCGCACCAGGTCCAAAGCCGATGCATTTAATGCCATTGCGGCCCATAATGGTAACGCCATTTGTAGAGAAGGTCCATTTATCTGTTAACGGACGGGCTTGCCGCATGGCTTCTGTTTCTGCGTTGCCTACCCGGTCATCACCATAAAGATTCTGATGAACTTCTTCAAAGGATTTTGTGATCACATCATCCTTTGAGATGACCCAGGTCGGGAAATAACATTCGATAGGATAAACCAGACCTGTCCATGCCGGGCGATCATACTCATACATGGAAACAACTACGTCATTACCATATTTTTGTACGGCAGGAAGCGCACGGATCTCATCCAGACAGCTTTCCCAGGTTTCTCCGGCTGTCATTCTGCGGTCCAGAGAGACGGCACAGGAATCCGCTACGGCACAACGGCTTGGGGATGTATAAAAGATCTCGGATACGGTGATGGTTCCACGACCCAGGAAGTTTGCTTCTTCCCACTGCGGATTATATTTCGCATCCAACATTTTTACAAGCCCTTTGATCTGTGTTTCGTCTGCTGCGTCATTCTCATTTAAGGAGCGTACGTCCTGCAGGATGTCCGCCATTTTATAAATCGCATTATCACCGCGTTCCGGGGCAGAACCATGACAGGAGATGCCTTTTACATCAACGCGAATCTCCATACGTCCCCGGTGTCCCCGGTAAATACCGCCATCCGTAGGCTCAGTAGAAACAACAAATTCAGGACGAATGCCATCTTCTTTGATAATATACTGCCAGCAAAGACCATCGCAGTCCTCTTCCTGTACCGTGCCGGTTACCAGGATCTGATACTCATCGGAAAGAAGGCCAAGATCCTTCATGATCTTTGCGCCATATACGGAAGAAACAATACCACCCATCTGGTCGGAGGTTCCGCGGCCGCCGATTTCCTCCTCCGTTTCATAGCCTTCGTAAGGATCGAACTTCCAGTTGGCAATGTTTCCGATACCGACATTGTCGATGTGGGCATCAAATGCGATCAGCGTTTTACCGGTTCCCATAAAACCAAGAACGTTGCCCATAGGATCGATTTCAACTTTGTCAAATCCGACCTTTTCCATTTCTTCTTTAATTCGCATAATGTGACCTTTTTCGTCACAGCTTTCACCGGGGATCAATACAAGATCCCGAAGAAATTTCGTCATTTCTTTCTCGTAACCCTTTGCGGCTTCGTTGATTTTCGAATAATCCATTTCTGTTCCTCCTTCGGTGCGGATGATAAGAATCCAGCGTATAAAAATGTAGATAAAAACGTTTTCCTTTTCTAAATAATACCATAAAATCGATCACGAATGCAACAAAATATACAAAAATAGTAAGGTGTCTCAAAAAAATTTTAGGATATAAATCCGGATATAAAATCCATTGATAAGGAGTATGCAAGGGGGTATAATTGAACAAAAAATACGGAGGTCATCATGAAGATAGAAGCATGTCACAGAATCGTAAGGACAAGAAACGGGTTATCTGTTCAGCAGTTCATAAATGCACTGAAGTTTCATTTTGAAGTGGTATCCATGCCTCCCGGATTCGTGTGCAGCCCCATGGAACCTCATACCTTTGGCATGTATCTGGATGGAGCCTGGTTTCATCTGAAAGCATATGAAGATGCGTATCAAAACAGGAATGCTTTTGAACGGCTGGATGTAAACATACTTCAGAAATATGTGTTTGAACAGATATTAAAAATCACGGATCCCCTGGAAGATGAAAGACTGTACCTGATGGATAATTCGGTAACGATTCCGGAGATGCAGAGGATCGCAGATCGAAATCAAGGAATACTGTTCACACTATTTCCGATCACAGAGGATCTGATTCAGGAGGTTACAGATGCAGGTTTTGAAATTCCGATACGGACGTATTGCGCTTCCGGGGATCAGTAAAGAACGAAGCAACAGATGCTGAAAAAAATTTTTGTTACATAAAAAATTTTGCAAAATACGTCATCTGATTCTTGTTTCAGTAGGCAGGATATGGTAAAATCTGAAGCAGAGATATACTTTTTTCATTAACATTTGCTTCGGTATTTTGCCGGGAAAGAGAGGACCTAAATGATTGATTTGACCATTAACGAAGCGGGACTGGAGAAGAATATTCAGAAGGCAAAAGAGAATAAGATCATCATTCCGACCATTGCACAGATGAAGAATCCGAATCTGATTCCGGACAAGATCAAAGAACAGTTAAAAGGAGTTGGTCTTTGGGATGTGAATCCTTTGAATCTGTTTCGTATCTCCTGGAAGAACGAACAGAAGGAAAGCGGCGGATTATATGGCAGCAGCAATTACATTGTACTGCCGTCTGAACTGACCGGCGTGAAAGCAAAGATCATCTGCATGATCGGAAAATGGTTCCCTACAGGTTGTCACAAGGTAGGGGCTTCCTTTGGATGTCTTGCTCCCCGCCTGATCACAGGACAGTTTGATGCTACAGCAGATCGTGCTGTATGGCCGTCTACCGGTAATTATTGCCGTGGCGGAGCCTTTAATTCAAAGCTTCTTGGCTGCAGGTCTGTTGCGATCCTTCCGGCAGGAATGAGTAAGGAACGTTTCGAATGGCTTTCGAAGATTGCAGGCGAAGTAATTGCAACCCCCGGCTGCGAGAGCAATGTTAAAGAAATTTTTGATAAAACCTGGGAGCTGCGAAATACCTGTGATGATGTTATGATCTTCAATCAGTTTGAGGAAATGGGGAATTACATGTGGCATTATAATGTGACCGGCAGTGCGATTGCGGATGCTTTTGAGGAGATGAAAGAAGAAGGCGATCGTTTTGCAGGGGCAGTATTTACCTCCGGATCTGCCGGAACCATGGCGGCAGGTGATTTCCTGAAAGAGAAGTATCCGAAAGCAAAACTGGGTGTCGGCGAAGCCCTGCAGTGTCCTACGCTTCTTGAAAATGGTTTTGGAGACCATCGTATTGAAGGTATCGGTGACAAACATGTACCGTGGATTCACAATGTTAAAAATACAGATCTGGTAATTGACATTGATGATGAGGATTCCCAGAGACTGATCCGTTTCTTCAACGAGCCACTTGGAAGAGAGTATCTGAAGAACGAAATGGGCGTAGATCCGGAATTCACAGAACTGCTTGGATATTTTGGTATTTCCGGCATTGCCAATATGCTTTGCGCAATTAAGATGGCGAAATATTATGAGCTCACAGAGCACGATGTAATTGCAACCGTTATGACGGATTCAGCAGCCATGTATCAGTCACGTATCCAGGAACTTGTGGAGGAGACCGGTGAATACACTCCGATCATGGCTGCGGTAGACTATCAGGCCCATATTCGCTCGATCAAGACCGATAATATGAAGGAGCTGACCTATGCAGATCGCAGAAGAATTCATAATCTGAAGTATTATACGTGGGTAGAACAGCAGGGCAGATCCTGTGAAGAGCTGAATGCACTTTGGTACGACGTTGAGAATACCTGGAATGCAGCAGCAAGTGAAGCCAAGGATATTGACAGACTTATCGAGGAATTCAACGCCCGTACCGGCGTTCTGGAATCCTTATAAGGTCTTTCGTATAGAGGATGGTTAGAGTGTTAAAAGTGCTTATGGATTTCATGAGGTTCCCGGGGTGATTACATCCCGGGAACATTTTACAAAAGGAGAATGAATCAAATGATGAAAAATGTGATTTCTGCAGTATGCATAAAGTGCGGCGCTGAACATGAGGCGATTCCAACGATTACCACCTGCCCGAAATGCGGTGGAATCCTGGATATCAAATACGATTATCATTACATTAGAAAGAATCTGACGAAAGAGAAGCTGGCAGATCGAAAAGATGCTTCGATGTGGCGCTACATGGAATTTCTTCCGGTTTCCGGTGAGAGCAAAGTGCGTAAACTCCGTGTCGGCATGAGCCCTTTTTACGAAGTGCCCCGTCTGGCGGAAATGCTGGGGATTCGCAGGCTTTATGTAAAGGACGATGGAATCAATCCCACAGCAAGCCTGAAAGACCGTGCCTCTGCGATGGCAGTTGTAAAAGCGGAAGAAGCAGGGGTAAGCACCATCGCATGTTCATCAACCGGCAATGCGGCTTCTTCGCTGGCAGGCAATGCAGCTGCAGCAGGCTTTGAAACTTATATTTTTGTGCCGGAACGTGCCCCGAAAGGAAAGGTGGCCCAGCTGATGATGTTCGGCGCAAATGTAATCAGCGTAAGGGGGTCTTATGAAGATACCTTTGAACTTTCAAAAGAAGCCATCGAAAGGTGGGGGTGGTACAACCGGAATGCAGCCATCAATCCATATCTTATGGAAGGAAAGAAGACAGTTGCCCTGGAAATCGCAGAACAGCTGAACTGGGAAATGCCGGATTACATTGCAATCTCTGTTGGAGACGGATGTACCATCGGCGGCTTGTGGAAAGGCTTGAAGGACCTTTATGCAGCCGGTTTTATTGACAGATTACCGCGAATCATCAGTGTTCAGGCGGAAGGCTGCTGTCCGCTGAACCGTTCGATCCAGGAAGGAAAAGACTGGTACCCCATGGAGGAGAATACACTTGCTGACAGTATTGCAGTCGGAGTACCGCGAAATCCGGATAAGGCATTGAATGCGATTCGGGAGTCGGATGGAATACCGGTAAATGTTTCGGATGAAGAGATCCTCTCTGCTATGAAGACCCTGGGAAGCGCAGGCATCTTTGCAGAACCGGCAGGCGCAGCCGGAACCGCCGGGTTGAAAAAGGCAGTCGGACTTGGTCTGATTCCGGCAGATGCATCGGTTGTCAGTGTAGTTACCGGAAGCGGTTTAAAGGATGTGGCAAATGCAATGAAAGCAGCCGGTGAACCAATCAGCATTGAGCCGGATATGGCTTTGCTTCTGGAAGCTTTCCGGAATAAGGGATTGAAATAATTGGGAGTCATTTCCGAAATTGTGTATTTTGAGTATTTACTTTTGGGCAGAAAAGGGCTAAACTGTTGGACATGATTATTTTTTAACAATGAGGAGGATGAAAAAATGTCTGACAAAAGGATTTTTAACTTTTCGGCCGGACCTGCCATGATGCCGGAAGAGGTGCTTCAGGAGGCTGCACAGGAAATGATGAATTACCGCGGGTGTGGTATGTCCGTAATGGAAATGAGTCATCGTTCCAAGGTTTTTGATGATATCATAAAAGAAGCGGAAGCAGATCTGCGTGAGATCATGGACATTCCGGATAATTACAAGGTGCTTTTCCTGCAGGGCGGTGCTTCCCAGCAGTTTGCTGCAATTCCCATGAACCTTATGAAAAATGGTGTTGCCGATTATATCGTAACCGGTCAGTGGGCGAAAAAAGCATATGAAGAAGCGCAGAAATATGGGAAAGCGAATAAGATCGCAACTTCTGAAGATAAGACATTTTCCTATATTCCGGATTGCTCCGATCTTCCGATCAGTGAAGATGCAGATTATGTTTACATCTGCGAAAACAATACGATTTATGGAACCAAATTCAAAGAGCTGCCTAATACAAAGGGTAAGATTCTGGTTTCCGATGTGTCCTCCTGCTTCCTTTCCGAGCCGGTAGATGTGACAAAATATGGAATCATATACGGCGGCGTCCAGAAGAATATCGGACCGGCAGGTATGGTGATCTCCATTATCCGGGAGGATCTGATCACGGATGATGCGCTGGAAAGTACACCTACCATGCTGAAATTCAAAACACAGTCGGATGCGGAATCTTTGTATAACACTCCAAACTGCTATTGCATTTATATGTGTGGAAAAGTCTTCAAGTGGATCAAGAAAATGGGCGGTTTGCAGGCTATGAAGGAGCATAATGAAAAGAAAGCAAAGATCCTTTACGATTATCTGGATTCCAGTAAGATGTTCCATGGCACAGTTGAAAAGAAAGACCGTTCCCTGATGAATGTTCCTTTTGTTATCGGAGATGCGGAACTGGAAAAGAAATTCATTGCAGAATCCAAAGCAGCAGGACTGGAAAACCTGAAGGGGCACAGAAGCGTTGGCGGTATGCGTGCCAGCATCTACAACGCGATGCCCATCGAAGGAGTGGAGGCACTGGTAGCTTTTATGAAAGATTTTGAAGAGAAAAACGCTTGATGGAAAGATCCCATTTTTGATAATATGAGAAACTCATCCGGGAAAGGGTGAGAAGGAGGAGCAAGTTATGGCAGTATTTCGACCATTTAAAGCGGTTCGTCCGACAAAAAAACTGGTATCCAGGGTTGCAGCCCTTCCTTATGATGTTATGAACAGCGAAGAAGCGCGTCAGATGGTGCAAGGTAATCCCTATTCCTTTCTTCATGTTGATAAAGCGGAAATCGATCTGGATCCTTCCATTGATCTGTATGATGAACAGGTATATGACAAGGCGGCTTCCAATCTGAAGAAAATGCAGGAAGATGGAATCTATATGCAGGATGCTGCCCCGCATTATTATATTTACCGGCAGATCATGGATGGCCGTTCACAGACAGGCATTGTAGGATGTGCATCCATCGATGATTATCTGAATAATCATGTGAAAAAACATGAGCTGACCCGGGCGGATAAAGAAGCGGACCGGATTCATCATGTGGATACCTGTGATGCGAATACGGGACCGATATTCCTGACTTATCGTGCAGACGAGGAAATATCCGGAATCATGCGCGAATGGAAGGAAAACCATGAGCCGGAATATGATTTCATTTCAGAGGATGGAATCGCACATACCGTATGGGTGATCGACTGCGATGAGCTGACCGGCAGACTGGAACAGCTTTTTGCCGGAATTTCAGATTTCTATATTGCGGACGGTCATCATCGGGCTGCTTCAGCGGTAAAGGTCGGACAGCGCAGGCGTACTGCATGCCCGGGATATGACGGAACAGAGGAGTTTCATTATTTCCTGGCAGTACTGTTTCCGGATGAAGAATTGAAGATCATGGATTATAACCGTGTAGTGCATGATCTGAACGGGAATACACCGGAAGCGTTCCTTGCGAAGCTGGAAGAAGCTTTCGAGATTTCCGAATATACGAACGGGCTTTGCAAGCCGCAGGGAAAGCATGAAATGGGTATGTATCTGGATGGAAAATGGTACCTTCTTGTAGTAAAGGATTGCGTATATGATCCGGAAGATCCGGTAGACCGTCTGGATGTCAGCATCCTGCAGAAAAAGGTACTGACACCGATTCTGGGGATTTCGGATCCAAGAACCAGTGACCGCATCAGTTTTATCGGAGGGATCCGTGGTCTGGAAGAGCTTGTCCGTCTGGTAGATGGCGGGAAAGCGGCAGCATTTGCAATGTACCCCACGGGTCTGGACGATCTGATGAGTATTGCGGATACCGGCAATATTATGCCTCCGAAATCCACCTGGTTTGAGCCGAAATTAAGAAGCGGTATATTTATTCATAAGTTATCATAAAAGAGCAGACGAAACCCCGGCTTCACAAAAATATGTGAATGCCGGGGTTTTTTACAAAATGATAAACATATATGGAATCGCAATCTCTTCGTGTATTTACTTGTTCACATCAATGTAACTATAAAGGGTATATTTCGAGATTCCATAATGGCTTGCAACCTTATCACCGGATTTCGTGATCAGGAATGCGCCGGAATCGTTCAGGAACTGGATGGCACGGACTTTATCGTCTTTGTTCATCAGTGCAACAGGTTTTCCTACCAGCTCTTCGGATTCCCGGATCAGCTGATCCAGAAGATCGTTGACGCTATGAGCGATCTCCTTTGGCTGTTCTTCTTTATTGTTTGGTGAGATAAGGGCATTCAGAGAAGTATTGATCAGTGTGAGTTTTGTGATATCGTAATTGATGCTGAATACATAATGCAGTGTCTGGTCATCATCTTTGATATAGGATGTACTGCATTTTAGTATTTTTCCATCCGCTGTTTTCATAAGATAACCGGAATGATCTTCAGGTATGGCAAGTCCTTTGTTTTTCTGCCGAATTACATCGAAGACCGCATCAGATGGTCCATCACCGACCTGCCGATTGGTTACATGACCGTTCACGATATGAACGATAGAATGTTCGGGTTCTTTTGTTTTTAAATCATGGATCACAACTTCACAATCAGCACCAAATAGCATGGCTATGTCATGAGAAAGTTGTTTTAACATTTCCAGTCGTCCCATAGATCAACCTCCTGCTTATGCGCTTCCTCTACCATATCAATATAACATACATTCTGTTAATTACAAATATTTTTTATAGAAATAAAAAAAATTTATTTCATCATTTTCCTTGGAAATACACTGTGTTATATTAGGAATAGGGCATATAATGATTTTAAGCGAACACAAAAGAAGGAGGTTTTTCAATGCGATACCTGTTAAAAGGCGGTACAGTTGTTTCCGGAAACGGATCCTTCCGAAAGGATGTGCTGATATCCGATGAAAAAATCATCAAAGTAGACGATCACATAGAGGATGCTGCGGCAGTTGTGATCGATGTGACAAATCGGCTTTTATTCCCTGGATTCATTGACGGACATACACATTTTGATCTGGAAGTATGCGGGACGGTTACGGCAGATGATTTTGCATCCGGAACAAAAGCGGCAATTCTTGGCGGAACCACTATGGTCGTAGACTTTGCATCACAGGAAAAAGGCGGACATACTTTGAAAGAGGGGCTGCAGAAATGGCATGAAAAAGCAGATGGAAAATGCTCCTGCGATTACTCCTTCCACATGTCCATTGTAGAATGGAATGAAACAACGGAACAGGAAATACAGGAAATGATCGCGGAAGGCATTACCAGCTTTAAGCTTTATATGACATATCCTGCTATGATCGTGAATGATACAGACCTGTATAAGATCCTGAAAAAACTGGCAGAAGAGAATTGTTTTGCAGGTGTACACTGTGAAAATGCCGGCGTGATCGATGCTTTGATAGAAGAGGCAAAGGAACAGGGCCGGCTCGGTCCGGAAAATCATCCCCTGGTACGTCCCGATACAATGGAAGCGGAAGCCGTTCACAGGCTGTTGGCCATTGCAAAAGAAGCAGGTGCGCCGGTCATGGTAGTACATCTGACCAATAAAAAGGCGTTTGATGAGATTCAAAAAGCGAGAAACGCAGGGCAGATCGTTTATGCGGAAACCTGTCCGCAGTATTTGCTTCTGGATGACAGTGTCTATCAAAAACCGGATTATGAAGGTGCAAAATACGTCTGTGCACCGCCAATTCGTAAGAAGGTGGATCAGGACTGCCTGTGGAAAGCAATGGCAGAAGATAAGATACAGACGGTTGCGACAGATCAATGCAGCTTTACCTGGGAGCAGAAACGAATGGGACTGCATGATTTTTCGAAGATTCCGGGAGGCCTTCCTGGGGTGCAGACCCGGGGTACGCTCCTGTATACTTATGGAGTCCGGCAGGGCCGCATCACAACAGAACAGATGTGCAAGGTTCTCAGCGAAAATCCTTCCAAACTGTATGGACTATATCCCCAAAAAGGTGTGATCGCAGAGGGAAGTGATGCCGATATTGTTGTATTCGATCCCGAAAAAGAAGGCATTATTTCTGCAGATACCCATGCGTATGCTGCCGATAATAATCCTTTTGAAGGCTTCGCTTTACAGGGAGGGATCGATAAAGTCTTCCTGAGGGGGCATCTGGTTGTTGCGCAGGATCAGATCATTCTGGAAAATCAGGGTACATATATTAAGCGTTTGTTGAATTCCTTTAACGAAAAACTTGCATAATTCCTATAAATTATGTATACTGTCTGTAGTGATATGCATTTTTCACAGGGAGGATATATAATGAAGAAGAAATCATTGGTTTTTCTGCTTCTTGGCGTGATTCTTTGTTTACCAGGATGTGGATTTAATGAAGGAGCAGATGCAATCGTTACTGTTATAGAAGCAACACCGACTCCGATACCGACACCTTCACCAACCCCGCTTCCGGCAACACCGACACCGGAACCGACACCGACACCTTCTGTGGTGATGGAACAGTCTCCGAGTGGTGTGAACATTGAAGTGAAGGAAGGCAATTACACTGCTGCATCGGATTTGAATCTGCGGGCAGACTGCAATGCAGATGCAGAGTTTATTATTGGTATTCCAAGTGGAACCACCCTTCACAGCACGGGTGTATGTGAAAATGGATGGGTTCGTGTAGAATATGACGGGAAAACCGGATTTGTAACAGGAGATTATGTAACTCCGGTTCAGTAAAAGGTTCCGGGAAAACAGGAAACAGAAGAAACGCCAGCGTATAGGGATTGCTTATACGCTGGTTTTGTTTTTTAAGTTTGACTTTATCATGGCAGAATGATAAACTTATAGCTGGTTTATGCTATACGCCAGAAAGTATCTCATTTAGCAGGCTGAAATATCACACGATCGGAGGATTTTAATATGATAGATGGCAAGAAGGTATTGTTCAGCGGAATGCAGGCGACAGGGAATCTGACTTTGGGAAATTACCTGGGTGCTTTGAAAAACTGGATCACATTAAGTGATGAGTATGAATGTTTTTACAGTGTTGTTGATATGCATTCCATCACAGTGCGGCAGGATCCGGCAGTTCTTCGGAAACGTGCAAGAAATCTTCTGACTCTGTACATTGCGGCAGGTCTGGATCCAAAGAAAAACTGTATTTATTACCAGTCCCATGCATCCGGACATGCTGAGCTTGCCTGGATCCTGAACTGTTTTACCTATATGGGAGAATTGAATCGAATGACGCAGTTTAAGGATAAATCTGCAAAGCACGCAGACAATATCAATGCGGGGCTATTTACGTATCCGGTCCTTATGGCAGCAGATATTCTGTTATATCAGGCGGATGTTGTGCCGGTAGGTGTGGATCAGATGCAGCACCTGGAACTTACCAGGAATATCGCGGAACGTTTTAATAACATTTACGGGGATGTGTTTACCGTTCCGGAAGCATACATTGGAAAAGTAGGGGCAAAAATCATGAGCCTGCAGGATCCGACGAAAAAAATGTCTAAATCCGATGAAAATCCCAACGGCAGTATATACCTGATGGATGATCCGGATACGATCATGCGTAAATGTAAACGTGCTGTTACGGATTCAGAAGCCTGCATCCGTTATACGGATCAGCAGCCGGGGCTTAAGAACCTCATTGATATTTACAGTGCATGTTCCGGCTGTACCCCGCAGGAAACGGTGAAAGCGTTCGAAGGAAAAGGATATGGCGATTTTAAAGCCGCGGTTGGAGAGGCTGTGATCAGTGTATTAAAACCGCTGCAGGAGGAATTTGACAGATTGTCAAAGGATAAGGCCTATATTGATGGCATTATCAAAGATAATGCAGAAAAAGCAAACTATTTCTCTGCAAAAACGCTGCGTAAAGTACAGCGTAAAGTGGGATTTCCGGATCGTATCCGCTGACAGGCATCCAGGAGGCATTTATGAAAAAGAGCCGTTGGGTAGTAATTGTATGTTTTTTTGTTATATTATGCGGGTCTTATTCCGGCTGCGGAAAGAAGACACAGGAAGATCCGGTGGTAGAAGTGGATGCAGTGCCGGCTGCCAGTTCTGTACAACCTGAGGGGAAGGACAGCTCTGCATCGTCGGAGGAATCCGCAGAACCGGAGATGGTGATCCGTGTTGACGAAGACAGCGAGATCAGTGAAGTAAATGTTGAGGAAGAGGAATACGAAGAAGCGGATACGGGATTTATCAGCGGCCAGTGATCCTTATCACGGATTCGGCCGGATGCAGGAGGAACAAGGAGATGTTTCAAGGGAAAACAGTGCTTTTAGGTGTCACAGGCAGTATAGCAGCATATAAAACTGCAGGACTTGCCAGTATGCTGGTTAAGAAACATGCGGATGTTCATGTGATCATGACAGAAAATGCTGCGAACTTTATCAACCCTGTCACGTTTGAAACGCTTACGGGAAACAAGTGTCTGATCGACACGTTTGATCGTAACTTTGAGTTTCAGGTGGGACATGTTTCTCTTGCAAAAAAAGCAGAGATCTGTATGATCGCTCCTGCCAGTGCGGATATTATCGGGAAAATTGCAAATGGCATTGCGGATGATATGCTGACAACGACGGTACTGGCATGTAAATGTCCCGTTGTGATCGCACCGGCTATGAATACCGCTATGTATGAAAATGCAATCCTGCAGGATAATCTGGAGAAATTGAAACGTTTTGGATATCAGATCCTGGAACCTGTCTGGGGATATCTGGCATGCGGGGATGTTGGACCGGGTAAAATGCCGGAACCGGAAACCTTATATCATTATATAGAGTACTGGATTTCCAGCGAAAAAGATCTGAAAGGGAAGAAGATACTGGTAACAGCAGGACCGACGCAGGAGGCTATTGATCCGGTTCGTTATATTACCAATCATTCTTCCGGGAAAATGGGATATGCCCTGGCAAAACGCGCTGCGCTGCGGGGGGCAGACGTCATTCTGGTCAGCGGACAGACTGCTTTGGAAGCACCGATGTTTGTGCGAACGATCTCCGTAGTAACTGCGAAGGAGATGTTTGATGCGGTGACTTCTGTCAGCGATGAATGTGACATTATTATCAAAGCAGCCGCGGTGGCGGATTACAGACCGCTGCATGTTTCTAAGGAGAAGGTAAAAAAGAGCGATGGGCAGCTTACCATTGAACTGGAGCGGACAGAGGATATTCTGGGATATTTGGGCAAGCATAAAAAAGCCGGACAGTTTTTGTGCGGATTTTCAATGGAAACAGAAAATATGATTGGTAATTCCAGGGCAAAGCTTGTGAAAAAGAATCTGGATATGATTGCGGCAAACAACCTGAAGGTTGAAGGCGCAGGTTTTTCCGGAGACACAAATGTTATTACCCTGATTACACAGGATCAGGAAATATCACTCCCCATGATGAGTAAGGAGGATGTATCGGATCAGATCCTGGATAAGATACTGGCAGCATTAAATGCTGCAAAATAATGTGTTGTATCCCTGTATGGGAACGATAACAAAGGAGGATGTACTATGAAAACTGCAAACACAAAGAAACTTACGGTTATGGCATTGATGACGGCAATACTGTTTATTTTTGCCTTTACCCCAATCGGCACGATTCCCATTGGACCGCTTGCAATATCACTGAATATGATACCGGTAGCGATCTGCGCAATTGTGCTTGGCCCTGCAGGTGGAGCTGCCGCAGGAGCAATTTTCGGCTTTTTAAGCTTTCTTCAGTGCTTTGGAATCGGAATTCCGAGCGGTATGGGTATGACTTTGGTGGCGATCAATCCGTTTCTGGCATTTGTTCAGAGATTTATTCCCCGTTTGCTGGATGGATTTCTGCTGGGATTCATTTTTAAAATGCTGAAAAAGAAAAGCGTTTCTTTGGCGTGCACAGTGACAGGATTTTGCTCTGCATTTCTTAATACGTTGTTCTTTATGTCTGCTCTGATCATACTGTTTGGAAACACAGATTACGTACAGGGGCTGATGGGAGGAAAAAACGTAATACTGTTTGTCTGTACTTTTGTCGGAGTCAATGCAGTTGTGGAAATGATCGTAGCCACCATCATTACCGGAGCAATTGGAACTGCTTTGTTTAAAGCCCATGTGGTAAATCAGCAATAAGGAAAGGTCTGATATTTGAAATTATGATTTTGGCGATTGATATAGGGAACACAAATATTGTATTGGGCTGTATTGACAGCCAGAGAACGTATTTTGTAGAACGACTGTCTACCGTTCGGACAAAAACAGAGCTGGAATATGCAATTGATATCAAGACAGTCCTGGATATTTATGGAATTGCTCCGGAGATTATCGAAGGTGGAATCATTGCTTCTGTTGTACCGCAGATTACAAACATTGCAAAGCTGGCCGTACAGAAAATCATTCAGAAAGGTGTTATGGTAATCGGACCCGGTGTTAAGACAGGACTGAATATTCTTATGGATCATCCGGCATCTGTGGGGGCGGATCTGGTAACGGCTGCCGTGGCAGGAATCGCAGCTTACCCCGTTCCGCAGATCATCATTGATATGGGCACGGCTACAACGGTTTCTGTAATCGATGAAAACAGTGCTTATATCGGCGGGATGATCCTTCCGGGGGTCCGCATTTCTCTGGACGCACTGACGGCCGGAGCTTCTCAGCTGTCAGGCGTAAGCATTGAACCGCCGAAGCGCCTGATCGGCAAGAATACCATCGAGTGTATGAAGAGCGGTGTCTTATACAGCAATGCAGCTGCAATGGACGGTATCATACAACGGATCGAAGAAGAGCTTGGAGTGAAAACCACCATAATAGCCACCGGCGGTCTTGCGAAAAAAATCATACCATTCTGTAAAAAAGAGATTGTTTTAGACGAAGATCTGTTGTTAAAAGGACTGTATATCATATATAACAAGAATATATGATGGGATTACAGGGAAAACTCATCCGGAACCGGTGCTGTGAAAAGCATCGGTTCTTTTGTGATGGGATGATAAAACCGAAGCTGGTAAGAGTGCAAGGGCTGCCGATTCATTGGCAGACTATAGCTGGGATGATAAAGAAAGTCGCAAGGCAAAGGATGTCCGATATGTTTCATATGAACCCGGATCTGATGGGTCCTGCCTGTTTCCAGCTGAAGCTCAATGAGGCTATGGTTCTCATAGTACTTCAAGGTCTTGTAATGCGTGATCGCAGATGCTCCTTCTGCATAATTGATCTCCCTTTCTATGGCAGATCCTTTTTTTCGGGAGATGGGCGCATTGACGGTACCATACGGTTCGGTGCTTCCTTCCACAATAGCCAGATAGGTACGATGGATTTCCCGGTTTCGCATCTGCCGGCTTAAAATGGCACCGCTTAAGGGGTTTTTGGCAAGAAGGATGGCACCGGAGGTGTCGCGATCCAGCCGGTTGATACATCGATATACGAATCCGGACCGGCCTTGTTCCTTCTGCTGATACCACATGACGGCGTTTGCAAGCGTATTCTCATAGTTGCCGATGGATGGGTGGATCGGCATGCCGGAGGGTTTATCAAGGATCATAAGATCCTCGTCTTCATATAGAATCGATAAGGGAAGACAAACAGGTGCAATGCCAAGGGAGGATTCTGTTTCGGGAACATGGACCAGAAGTACATCCGAAGCAGAAAGGATCCGGTTACCGGAAGCTGCATCCTGATTGCAGTAAATGCAGCTTCCGTAATTCTTCATGGAGGAAAGTATATTTCTGGAAAATCCTTTCAGACGAAGATAGTCCAGGATCCGTTCTCCGGCATATTCTTCTTCGATAGTGTATTGGATCGTACGATTCATAATGATGCAAGTTCTTCCCATTTTTCGTAGAGCTTTTCCAGCGCTTCCGTAATATCTGCTTTTTCTTTGCTGAGGGCGGTACATTTTGCCACATTGGTGCAGACATCCGGTAAGAGCAGGGTGTCATCGATCTCGCGGTCACGATTCTCCAGCTCCTCGATTCTGTTTTCTACTCTTTTCAGTTCATTCTCCCGTTTGCGTTGACGCGCCTGTTCTTCTTTTTTCTGCTGCCAGCTGAGCTTGCTGTCGGATATGGTTTCGGTTCTTGCTTCGGTCTTTTGCTCCATAGCGTAGGCTGCTGACAGTTCTTCTTTTTTCTCCAGATAATAATCATAATCACCAATGTAATTCACAAGGGTCCGGCTGGTGAGATCCAGGATCCGCGTAGCGGTCTGATTGATGAAATACCGGTCATGGGATACATAGAACACGGTACCCGTATAGCTGTTCAAAGCCTCTTCCAGAATCTCTTTGGATGCGATGTCCAAATGGTTGGTAGGCTCATCCAGAATCAGAAAATTCGCTTCCGATAACATAAGCTTTGCAAGGGATACGACACG
>JABUSW010000126.1 GCA_021443885.1 Blautia sp. | reverse complement strand
GCCCGACTACTTCTGGAAGATTCAGTGCATCTGATGCATATTCGTTCCAATATACAGTGCCTGCTGTTGCTGCTGGAGGTGAGGTTATTAGATTCACTGTGAAGACTGATGGTATGAACGGCAACGTCGCTCAGTGTACTATCACTGAAAAACTTGCTATTCAGGTTAAGCCTACTGTTCAGTTTGACATGGCGGCTTCTGCTTCTAAGATAACATCTGTCACTTCTGCTACTCTTGCTAGTAATGAGAAAAATACTTATTGTAGTGGAGAAAATTTCTGGTTCTATGTACGTCCATACAATGAGGCCGGAGAGTTGGCAAATGCTACAGTAAAAGTTCAGAACACAGCTTTATTAGCTCAGCCATCTACAGTCAGGGAGACATCATTCTGCTCCCTCCCCTGAAACATCTGTCTCTATTTCCCGCCCCTTCCGCGGTATGCCTGATCATGACTCTGGATCCCGCTTTCCTTCTGGACATCACGGATGATACAACACCGTTTCAGCAGGTATATACCAGTATACACCGGCAGTCTCTGAAAGAACTGACTCTTCTGGTCTATCCCCTTGCCCAGATCTATCACAAACAAAACAGCTTTGGCTATCACGGAATCATCAGCGCCCTGTTCTCCTTCGGAGGCCGGATGAACTCGCTGCTGTGCTCCTCCGAAAAAAGCAGATCGCAGGATTCCATCTCTCCCTGTGAAAAACGGATCCAGGCTTATCTGTCCGGGCATATCCGTGAGACTCTCAGCCTTCAGAAAACCGCCGAGGAGATCGGTCTGACACCTCAGTATCTTGCATCCTATTTTCAAAAAAACTACGGCTGCACCTTTATGGAGCATGTCAATCGCCGCAAAGCGGAGCTGGCTGCTGCCTGGCTCAGATACACCAGGGCAGAACCGGAAGAGATCGCATCAATGACCGGGTTCAAAACACTCTCTGCCTTCAGAAAGCATGTCACCGGGTATCTGAATATGACTCCGGAAACCTATCGCAGCACTCATCAGCAGGATCTTCCCGACTGCATGCCGGACCCTTCCACCTATGTGGATGATCCTTTTTACTATCTTCAGTCCTCCCCGTTTCAGTCTCTGAATGCATCATCGGCTCTTGTTTCTTCAGAACCGGAATTCATCTATGCCAGGATCGACACCTCTTCCCGTCTGTCAGATTCCTGGAGAATGATCCTGAACATTGGTCCCGCCACCTTTATGTCCATCCCCGAGCTTCGTTCTCAGCTGACCTATCTGCAGCGCAAGGTCAACTTTCGTTACGGGAGACTGACCAGACTGTTGAATCTTGCCACCAGGCAGATGATCCGGAACCGGAGCTTCTACGGATTTGATAACATCTTCCTGATTCTGGACACCCTGCTTTCCCTCAATCTGACTCCCTGGCTGGATCTGGGCAAAAAAAATGCCAAGGTCAGCTACACCACGGTGGAAGAATACATATTATCTGAGAATGAAGAATTCCATGCTTATTATGAGAAAGTCATCCAGATTCTTCCGGAGTTTCTCCGTGCCTGCTGCAATCGTTACGGCAGACAGGAGGTAAGCAAATGGTATTTTGAAGTATACTATGACATGATTCCGGGTTCCTCCCAGCCGCCCTTCCGTCATTATCTGAAATACTATCAGAAGCTGGAACAGATGATTCACGGTTTTCTTCCCGAATGTATGGTAGGCGGACCGGGTATGAACACGTTTATTGATACATCTCAGGCAGCAGATTATTTTACGGAAGCCAGAGAACAGCAGATCAGATATGACTTTATCAGTATCTATGTTTACGGAACCACAGAATTCTTTCCCAGGAACCACCTGACCATGGACAAAAATCATGTCACGCAGAAAACTCTGCGCTACACGCAGATGATCCATGAGATCTATCCGAAGCTGCCGGTGTTTGTAACGGAATTCAATTTCTGCCATACGTCCCGCAACTTCCTGAACGATTCTGTTTTTCAGACCTCATTTATCACCAGATATCTGTCTAACAATCTGAATACCGTTCAGGGAATGGGGTATTTCACTCTTTCCGATATCAGTGTGGACTATACGGACCATACCGCCATGTTCTTCGGCGGGAACGGATTGTTTAATTATCAGGGCATCCGCAAACCGTCCTATTACAGCTATTCCTTTTTCAAGGAACTGGGAGAATACCTCCTGAAAAAAGGAGAGGGATATCTTCTGACCTGCCATTCCCGCTACAGCATCCAGGGTATTTTTTACCGCTATGCGCACATCATTGAACAGACAGGAAAAGATGAGAATAATACGGCCCTTCTCTCTTCGCCTGAACGGTCTTTTGAGTACCTGGAAAACAAAACCTCCGTCTTCCGGATCAACGGAGCCATCCCGGGGCTTTACACAGTAAAAACCTACAGCATCAGCCATCACAGCGGCAATCCGCTGCTCCACTGGTCGAAATCCCCCTATCTTTCTGAACTGAAAGAAGCAGATATGATATTTTTCAAATATCTGTCGCATCCCGGTGCAAGCCTGTTCACGCTTGTGGTGAAGGAAGATGGCGTTCTGGAATTTGCCATCGCCCTGGAAGCAATGGAAATACAGCTTCTGTTGATCGAGCACACTTCCTTTTCCAGTGAAATAAAGACATTTGAACCAGAGGTATCCTATGACATACAAGACTGATTTTCCGCTCTTATTTCTAAAGCAATACCGCCTTGAACAGCGACTGGAGCTGCATAACGATGAGTGCAGCTTCCTGTTCGTCCTGTCCGGGCAGATCACGATTGCATTTCCATCCGGAGAACAACGGATCTACGAAGCAAACGAACTGACCTTTCTGCACAGCCGCATGAATTACATTCTCATTCCCGGGGACAGCAACATTATCCTGCATATGGTGCTGAAAACAGAATTTCTGGAGAAATACGTCGCTCCAAGCCACATGATCATTTGCGATTCCGTTTCAGAGCCAAATCGCAATTACCTGACTGTGAAGCGGCTTCTTCTGAATATCGCCGATCGCTATATGGACGAATCCGCTTCTCATGAACTGGCGATCTATGGATTTCTTTTTCAGCTTGCCAATATTCTTTTGAATGAATATACCTTAACGCTGCCGGATCGTGCCTGGACCGGTTCCGATGCAAACCTGGAACGAATCGTGCAGATCCAGGATTTTATCAGCCAGAATTATCAGCAGCCCATTACCCTGAACACATTGGCAGAGCACCTACACCTGACTGCGCAGTATCTTTCCCGTTACTTTAAGAACAGTTTCGGGATCAATTTCAATGAATACCTGAATAATCTGCGTATTCAGCATGCACTGCATGACATTCTGTATTCTCAAAAAAATATCACAGATATTGCCATTGATCACGGATTCCCCAACAGCTCCACCTTTAATCGTCAATTCCGCAAAACTTACGGGCTCCCTCCCCGCGAATACCGGAAACAGCATCAGAATCAATCTGCCAACACCTATGAATGGTCTCTTCTGAGCAAAGATCTGTCCCATATGATCACCACCGTCCCGGAAAACCGCAGAGATATCTCCATCGATATCCTGCAGGAACCGAAAGCCTTTCACCACAATTTCAGTGATCTGATCAACATCGGTTTTGCCAGGAATCTTCTGACGGAAAGTTTTCAGAATCTGCTGATCAGTGCAAGCAAACAGCTTTCCTTCCGTTATGTCCGGCTGGAAGGTCTGATCAGCAATGCCGTCATGCCCCGACTGATCAACGAGGAGCTCTATTATTTCAAAAATGTGGAGAAAATCCTGAATTTCCTCTACGAACAGAATCTGATTCCATTTATAGAACTGGGGAAAAACTCCTATGATTATTTCCAGTCATACAATGACTCCGGCAAAAAGAATATATCCTCTGCCCCGCATTACCAGGGACTCCGTAAATATGGGCAGAACAAGAATTACCAGCACATGCTTCTGACATTCCTGCGGGTAGTCCGGGATCTGTATGACGAAGAATGGACCCGACAATGGAAGTTCGAATTCTGGCAGACCCCCGGGGAAACAAATTCCAATTACCTGGAAGGCTATCGCGTGCTTTCCTCTCTGGTCCATGAACAGCTTCCGGGAGCTTCCTTCGGCGGATCCGGATTCAACACGATCTATGGCACGGAGCAGTTGGAATCTCTGCTGAACGCTTTTGTACAAAGAGGTATCACACCAGACTTTTTCTCGGTGCACTTTTTCTCGCTCCAGTATAATCCCGACGCATTGGACGGCTCTGCGCCCATGGTATCTGCGGTAAGCGCTCTTGACAAACAGCAGACCTTTATCTGTGGAAAACTCCAGCAGATTTTCCGCAAAAAGATTCCGCTGTATATCACAGAGTTCAACTCTTCCCTGCTGCCGGATACCTATATCAACGAATCCTGTTTCCAGGCCGCATTCCTATGCCACAATATGCTGGCACTCCACGAAGCATCTCCCCTGATCGGTTTTTGGATGCTCAGTGATCTGGCTTTTTCTATAGAGCATCCGGCATCCTACTCATCCGGCGGAATCTGCCTGATCAACCGAAGCGGGATCCGAATGCCTGCTTTTCATGCGTATTGCCTGATGAACCGACTGGGCACTACGCTGATTGAAAAGGGTGCGCATTACTGCGTCACAAAAAGCGAAGATGATCATTTCCAGATCCTGACATACCATTATGCCCACTTCACAGGATATGATTCTCTGCTGGAGAAGGAAAATTGCTCTCTGAAGGATGTATATATGCATTTTGAATCCTCCCCACCCATCGAGATGCACTTTCATCTGAAAGGACTGACCCCGGGAACATATCGTGTACACCGTTATCTTCTGAACCGTTCCCATGGCAGTCTTCTGGACATTCAGATCGGAGGCCTGTATACCAGCACCGTAGACGAGGCTACATATCTGTACAAATTACAGACTCCGTCTCCATCCCAGATCGAATACCTGTCCAACACCTGCATTCCGGAAGAACGGGTAATCTATCTGCGCATCGAAAATCAGCTGCATGTAGATACCACCCTTGACGCTCATAACGTCTGTTTGTGGGATATTGTAAAAGAATACTGAAAGGCGGGGTGCACACACCCCGCCTTTTGCATTTACATTATCATTCTGTTTTCTTCAATAAATAGTCCAGTGTATCTGTTTTGATCTCCGCTTCCTTACTGTTCACCACCAGTCCCAGAACCGGTTCCTCCATATACCGGATCATCTCTGCTATATTGGTGCCTTGCAGTTGCTTCAGACGGATCCCGTACCAAAGCTCCTCTCCGGTAGATATAAGCTTGCCATGACTGTCTGTTTCCAGAATTTTTCCGGTGAAGGCATTCTCCCGATATAATTCTTTCCTGTCATCCGCAAGAAATGTATCCAGGTCTTCGAACATTCCCAGCTCCAGGTAATGCGCAAAAACATCCTGCTCTGCGATCAGAACGTCCACATCTCCGGCCGCAACTCTTGTGATGAGTACCGTTCCCGTCAATGCCATTTCTCTGCCCATCCGGGTAACCTGGCTTTCGGACTTTGTATCCGTCAGATCCAGATAGTCATCCAGTTTCTCCTCCAGGTCTGAAACTGTGATTTCGGTATCTTCAACAAACATTACAGACACCGCAGTTTCACGATAATCGTAGATCGTTACCTTCAAAACATAGAATAGCGCAGCCGCTCCCAACACAAAAGCAATCACCCACTTCAGGTAATAGTCGATAAAATACTGCCGCCTGCTTTGTCTGGTATCCGGTTTCATACGATATTTTCCAAGGCAGGAATCGTCTGTTTCTTTATCATAGACCACGCCGTTTACAGAACGCGGTTCCATTCCAGGTTGTGTATCGGTATTCTTCTCTTCCTCGATGCTCAAATCGCTTCCTCCTCTGTTGCCCGGCAAAGATCATATTTCCGTACTTCTGTCTTCTGCGCCGCAAAGCTCACTCGCATTGAATCGCAAATCTCGATTATTCCATAATTTTCTTCCATTTTCCCTTTTTATACGCAACAATGGACATAAACGCACCAAATAACCATGCAATCAGAAGTGAGACGTACAGGAATTCTCTGCGTCCCTGAGGCAGCTCCGGTGTCTTGCTGGCAAATACCAGAATGTAAGCAAGAGGTACACGAATTGCTACTGATGTCAGAAGCGACAACCACATAGGTGTCATGGTATCTCCGGCACCTCTCATGATCCCCTGCAGACTCTGTGAAATCGCCATCGCCACATAGCCCACTGCAAGAATCTTCAGAAGCGTCATTCCAATCTCAATCAGTTCCGGCGTCTCCGTAAAAATTCCCATTAACGGTCTTCCGAAAAGAAGGATCAGTGCCGTTATGGCTGCAGAGCTTCCCATGGCCATGATGGTTCCCTGTTTTGCCCCCAGCTTCACCCGGTCAAACTTTCCGGCTCCTACATTCTGACCGGCGTAGGTGGTAAGTGCCGTACCGAAAGAAAAGTTCGGCAGCATGGCAAAACCATCCACACGCATTACCATTACATTTGCCGCAATAAATGCCTCTCCGAAGCTGTTTGTCAGGGACTGCACCACTACCATAGACAGCGAAATGATTGCCTGGGTAATTCCGGATGGAAGCCCCAGTTTGATGATCTCGCTGCTGTAACGTTTTGTATTTCGGAAATATTCCTTTTTGATTTCAAAAAACTCCGTCATCTTGCAAAGCTTCCGCATACAAAGAGCCGCGGACACAGCCTGCGCAATAATTGTAGCCAAAGCCACACCATTTACACCCAGATTCAACTTTGCAACAAAAAAGACATCCAGAACAATATTCAATACGCAGGCAACAACCAGGTACAGCAAAGCGGAGATGGAATCCCCCAGCCCTCGTAATACACCACTTAGAATGTTATAATAAGCAGACCCTGCACAACCGACAAACAATATCAGCAGATAGGAATGACACCAGTCAATAATACTTTCCGGTGTATTCAGAAGCTCCAGCAGCTTCCCGCTGGCCAGCGAAGCAAATATCATGATAAACAGGCATGCCACACCGGTAATGATAATACAGCTGCAGATGCTTCTGGAAAGATTCTCTCTCTGTCTTGCCCCAAGATACTGGGAAACCATAATGGTGGATCCCATACCGATTCCTACGAACAATACGATCAGAAGATTCACCAAAGGTGCAGCACTTCCAACCGCTGCCAGGGCATTGTCTCCTACATAACGTCCTACCACCACACTGTCCACCGTATTGTACAGCTGCTGCGCAATGTTTCCTAACAGCATGGGAATTGCAAAAAATGCAATTTTCTGCCATGGCGTACCCTCGATCATGTCCACCGGCTCAAAAATTTTTTTAATCCAACTCATCCTATCACCTTCTTAAAAATACGATTTATAGCAAGCACTATTTTTGTACAGAAAAAAGCACTGAAACTATTTATAGCATAAAGAAGGAAGCTTCACAACCAACTTTTTGCTTTCCATAAGCAGTGCTTTTTTATCCTCTTCTTTCAAATCATTTGCAATTCGCGACCAAACAGATTAATATTTCAACATTGTTTTTTAACTTATGATCATACCCACGGGACCACCGAAACCCTTGTCTATGGATTTCAGAATGTAGACATTCCCAGTATATTCCGGTAGAAAATCATAAGCGAAGGAAAAAGGCCCCTGCATTCCTTCCACAGAATCGCACTGCAGTAGCAGATCAATCTCCCTTTCTTCAAAAAGCATGGGATAATGGGCCGCGATCAATGCCTTTGGTGCCAATTCCCGTAGCTTCTGTGTGGATCTCTTATGCTGTTCCAGATCACTTTCCGGAAAAAACAGACAAGCTACCGGCACGAATGCATCTCCGGACAGCAAAATTCTTTTATCTTCATTCCACAGCGCGATGCTTCCCCAGGAGTGTCCCGGGAATTCCAGAACCTTCCATATGCTATTGCCAAGATCAAATTCCATTCCTTCATAAACATCCAGAAGCTTCGCCTGTCCGGCTCCCGGTTTCATGGTAAAATATTCCGGTATTCTGGAATTCCGGAGCTCTTCTGCCGAAAGCTTTGTACGTTTCAGTTTTTTCTGCCATTGCTGGTTTGTTTTCGCCAGGAGCTTATCAGAAATCTCCTTCTCCCGCCACAGATTCAACAGCTCCCGGTCTGCCTCGTGCAGATAGACCTCCTCAAACCAGTGGTTTCCACCGGTGTGATCGTAATGCCCATGACTGTTTACCACGTAATCCGGCATCAGATTCATCTCTTCCAGGTAGCTTTTCAGATCCCCTACGCCGCTCATGGTATCGAACAAAAGAATCTTTCCGGATCCCCGGATCAGAACAGCCCCAACGCCGGTACTGTCCTCAATATGAAAAATGTCTTCCGACAGCTGGCAAATCTTAAATCCCAGCTGCTCGTCTGCCGGAAACGCAATGCCGCACTGGCGTCTTGCCTCATCCATGATCTCCATAGATATCTTCGAATACATTTCATATTTCAAAGGATATTTCCCATTCTGAATCAGATCGATAAAATGCACGATTTCGTAATGCATATTTTCCGGATGCAGGCTTCCGGCACGCAATCCGCCCTGCGCGCTGTCATCTGCACCGCAGAAAATCTCTCTGCTGCCATCTTTGTAATCAATGTATACGCAGTCCGGGTTGGAAATCGTTGCAATGTGCATGGTGCCTGCATCGCCTTCGATGATACTCTCCACCGGCAGATCCCGGATCTTGGAATACCGCAGTACCACCTCCAGTCCGGTTGCTTCATCCATCCCCGCAGATATTCCTGCGCTTTCTTCCGCATCAACATTGGAATCCGAAAGGCATGTCTGTCCTTCACAGGCTTTCTTTGTCTGCGTTTCCTTTTTTCTTATCGCAATATTCTCGCGATTTGCAGCGGCTGAGGAATTGGCCCACATATCGACCCCCTCTTCAAAAAGAGCTGTCGTATAAATGCCAATGGGATATTTCGCAGTAATCTGCCCCTCACCGTCAATGCCTCCCCGCAGCATTTCACAGCATGCCTCAATACTTCTTGGCATACCAAAAATATCCACCATAGGTTCCACGCAGTATACGCCCATATCCATCAGCGCTCCGGTGGAGAATTCTTTGTTAAAAATATTGGGCAGGTTTCCAGCCAGAAAATCATCGTATTTACTGGAATACTTTCCGTAGTTTATTTCGGCATGCCGCATTTTTCCAACCTTGTGGAGATTCTCCTTTACAATTCGCAGACCAGGATCATGCAGGTTCCGCATCGCCTCCATAAAAACAACATGATTCTCCCTGGCACTGTGAAACATCAGCTCAACGCCCCGGCGATTTGAAGCCAGAGGCTTTTCACAGAGCACATGTTTTCCGTGATTCATCATCTGAATAGCCTGCCGGCAATGCAGGGAATTCGGGCTTGCGATATATACAGCATCAATATCCTCATCCGCTGCCAGTGCCTCCAGATCATCAAAGCATCTTTCCAATCCCTGTTCTTTTGCAAAAGCTTCTGCCTTTTCCTTACTGCGGGAATAGATTGCCTCAACCTTACAGCCGCTGCAGGTTCCGGCCGCTTTCACAAACTTCTTTGCTATGCCGCTTGTTCCAATAATCGCAAATGTAACCACGTTTTTATCCTTTCCGGTATTCTTCCCTCTTCAAACACATTGGAAAGGGCACGTCAGGTGCTTCCTGCATGCCCCAAATCTTTACCTGTTCTTTCGCCAGCCCACTCTTCGCAGCCTCCGCCAAAGCGAACGCGGCCCGCATAGCCTTTACAATCCAAGTTTCTCAAACGCATGGGCCAGACCATCCTGCATCAGAGGATCCGTCACAAAATCTGCAGCCGCCTTTGCATTTACTGTTCCGCTTCCCATTGCCACGCCAACAGCCGCGAACTCCAGCATATCGATATCGTTATCACTGTCACCAATTGCGATGGTATCCTCCCGGGAAAACCCGGCCTTTTCCAGAATGCTGATCATTCCTTCTTTCTTTTTAATGTTCATAGGGGAGATCTCGCCTCCATAAACGGCCGTGTTGGGAATACTAAAAGAAGTTACATGGACCTTTTCTCCCCATTCCTGCCGGATCTGTTCATATACTTCTTTGCTGCAAAAGTACAGAATTTTCTCAATTCCGGTCACTGACTTCCAGTCAGGCTCATAGCCGGGAAGATTCTTCACAAAATCATCGGCACCTTCTCCCATCGTGGCGATCATACCCTGGATGACCAACTGGTATTGCTTCTGAACCTCCACCGGCACGAAGCCGCGATCATGACGCTGCAATTCTACGATGCATCCCTTTCGAAGAAGATCACCGCATAGTTCCGTATACAGTTTCGGATCGTAACAGGCATTACGAACACATTCTCCCTCGTACACCACATAGCCGCCGGAATCCGATATCACACCGTCAAATCCGATATTCAAAACCTCTCTGCTTACCTGAAACAATGGTCTTCCTGTGGAAATACATACCTTGTGTCCATGCTCCCTGGCCTTTTGAATGGCACTGACTGTGCTGTCCGGAATCGTTCCGTCAAAATTTCGTATGGTTCCGTCTATATCCAGAAAGATAATCTTTTTATTCATCTGTTCTGCCCCTGCTCCTTATCGTGTTTATTTCATACGAGCAATCTGCTCTTCTCTTTGGTATATGTTAGCATCTGCTCCTTTTTCTGTAAAGGAAAAAAGAGCTGTCTGCTGCATTTTGCCAGCAGCGGACAGCTCTAAAAAACGTTTTCGCAGAAATATTCCTTCCGCTTACCTCATATACTTATTCTTTTCCAATCTCAAGAAGCAATCCTGCTTCCTGAAGAAGATCTGCATATGCTACCAGAGGTCTTCCATCTTCCCATCTGACATCCAGGTATGGGGCCCTTCCGGATACACGCTTGCCGGTTTCTACGATCTCTTCGTAGGTTGCGTCGGATTCAAATTTAATATGATGAAGTCCCGGTCCTTTGGTGTCCAGCCAGTCCTGGTAAACACCAGGTCCTGCCGGGCAAACAAGCTCGATCTCATACCCTTCCCCTTTGAACATTGCCGTAATAATATTCAGACCATGGCTGTCATTTACCGGCTTTGTAGCAAAGAATGGTCTTGCGTCCATGATCTCCCAGGGTCCGATTCCCAGCTCTTCTTCATATATCTGAACCGCTTTTTCAAGATCTCTTACAACGATTCCAAGATGCAGTATTTTACCCATATTTAATGACATCACGAAAATCCTCCTTTACAGATAAAGTTCGATTGCGCCAACCATACCGGTTGCTTCCATTGCCTCATAAGAGAAATCAAATGGCGGAATATCGCGAATCAGCTGATCCCTTGCCGGTGTGGTCAGAACTTCTACCTTGATCTCATTCTCTCCAGTCTTCAGATAAGATCCGATTTCGATCTGATATGGCGGTGTCAGGATGTAGCCAGCATCTTCCCCATTTACAAATACATGTGCCACTTCATAAACCTGTTCCAGTTTCAGAATCGCTTTCGCAGGAACCGCATCAAGTGTCACACTCTTCTCATAACGGATAATACCGGAAAAAGTCGGATGCGACTCAGAAACTTCCACCAGTTCCGGCATTTCCATGGTTTCAAAGCTTACCGGATACTCCTTGGGGTTAATCAGGGATACTTTCCAGTTTGCGGAAATATCCCGGGCAGCCAGTCCTGCCAGCTGGTCAGTAAAGGACGTATGCACCGCCGTACACTCCTTATCTGCCGCCATCAGAATCACGCTCTCGATCGGTGCCAGTTCCAGAATCACCTCACCGTCAGCCGTATACACCGGTTCCTCATAACGATCCTTCAGGCCATTGTAATAAACCACTTTATCCACCGGAAGCTTCACGCTGCCCCGGAAGGTATCATTGGCAGATTCGTTCTGGAACATAAAGATCTCTGCATCCTTCTGATAATGATAATAGGTGATCTGGCTGAATGCATCGCTAAGCTTCACCGGACGCAGTCCCTTCGCTTCCACAGCAGCAGGAATCTCTGCCAATTCCACACAGCCACAGGCTGCTTTTACAGCTTCCAGATCTTCTTGTGTTCCACGAATCACACTCTCGGGATAACCACCCACAAAATAAACTGCCATATTGCCTTTGTTTTTCAGGAACTCGCAAAGCTCTGCGGAAATCACTTCCGTGTAAGGAATAAAGAGTGCTCCGAATTCCAGCCCGTTGATCACAAGCTTATCCCCGGTCAGACCCTTCAGATAATCTACCGGAACAATGTCAAACTCGATCTGGTTTTCCATGAGAACGCGGTCCACCTTCTGCATTGGCATCATATTGCCGCCGACCCAGTCAGCCTCCCCGTCATACAGCACCGCTACATCCGGCACATGTACACCGCCGCTTAATGTCTCACACATACGGTTTGCATATTTCATCAATTTTGCAAATGCCGGGAACTGGCCGTTGTTACCCCGGGCATAGAAATGCGGCGGACAGTCTTCATCCGGATAATCCTTCATAGAAAAGGCATGGGGAACCAGCTCGTTGATTCCGCGAACCAGCAGGTGATCCAGCACATATTTCATATCTCTGACACCAAAGTTCCAGCCATAAGCACCAAAGAGTTCGCATAAAGTACGGTTCTTTTTCTTCGGATCCAGATGTCCTGCAGAGGCACCCAGTTTTGCCAGTGTATAATGATGGAATTCACCATCCCCGCCAAGCTCTCCCAGTCCCTGCCGTTTCTGTGCAGGAGCACCTAAGACAACCTGTTCTCCGATAATGTCCACACCTGCCATATGCTGTCCTGCAATGGCCCGGAAGAAATGCGCTGCACCCATTCCAAGACGGCTGTGACATCCATTGTCTTCAACCACATGTCCGATGTATTCTACACCATGATCCTGGCACCACTGTCCGATGGGTTCACAGAAATTCTTCTGGTACAGCCTGGAGACAGCATTCATGTAGTCATAGCGAATCTGGTGCTGCAGTGTTTTGCCGGCACTTTCCTGGAACAGGAACGGCAGATATTTCACATATTCGTCACCATAAATGCCTTTCAGAATGTCTTCCAGTTCATCTGACCACGGAAGCGGCATCTTTGCCTTTCCAAGCTTCGCATCGTAACAGACTTCCATAATATTGCCAAACTGCGGCTCATCTGAGAAGAATCCTAAAATGGTTTTGCCAAATTCTTCTTTGTAATGGTTCCAGTGAGATTCGTATACGCCCTCGATCTGCGTAGCTGCCGATACCTTATCGATCATGTTGATATAAGACTCGTTGCCTCCATCCGTCTGTGTCCGGAATAATACATATACAGACCAGTTACCGGCGGGCAATGTAAAGGTGGCAAAGCCATCTTCTTTCACGGTATCTGTCAGATCGATCATCTCTTCGCAGAGCTTTCCGCCCTCGCCCATGCGAACTGCAACCATCGCCATAAAACGGTTGCCCATTCTGGGACCCATTTTCGCAAAGAAGCCCTCGATTTCCCAGTAGCCGATAGCCGGCTTCACCATTCTCCCGACATTCAGCGTCATCTTACGGTTTGGATAACCGGTAATATTGGCAACGGACCGGTTAATGTACCACTTCTTACGCTCCGGGTATTTCTCGTCAATCAGGCCATTAGCATATCCGGTTGGAAAATGCTTGTCATCCAGAATCCAGATCTTCATGTCCCGCTTTCTGGCTTCGTCCATGATGATGTCAACATCATGCCACCAGCCTTCTTTACAGAATTCCTCATGTGGTCTTGCCTCCAGACATACTGCACCAATACCGCACTCGTCAATCTTCTGCATTTCTTCTCTCAGAATCTCTTCGGATTCACCGCGCATCCATAAAAATGGAAGAATATGATTGTTCCGCATGTTCTATCATCCTTTCAACATATTTTTCTTTTATTATAGCCGCTATCCTCTTCTATTTCTTGTATATTTCATTGAAACTCACCTCCAGAAAGTCACATGCACTGTCTCACGAACTTTGAAAAGGATTCGTGCACTTCATATGGGGGATTCCCTTCTGAGATGACATTCTATGGACAGTCACTCTCCGCTCAGACGTTTCAGCATCTCGTGGTGTCTGCGCACCTCTTCCACACTATCCGGCAGGTTCTCAAAGCCCATATCCTGCTGGTCGCGCTGTCCTTCATATTCTGAATCAATATAGCCTTCATATCCACACTCCTGCAGGATCCGCATAGGAGTCTCATAGTCAATGGCTTTATCTTCATACTGCCCCGGTTTTCCGGGAATCTCGGTCATCTGATAAAACTTTCCGTGGATGCTGACTATATAAGGAATGATCTTGCGCAGATCCTCCGGGTCACCGGACATTTCATGCAGGGACATTTTCTCCACCGTCATCATGTTCAGGTCATGATTCGGGTATTTTTCCCGCAGGACAACATGAATCTCATCCATAGAATAATTCCTGGAATTCTCCAAAAGGAAGTCCACCGCTTCTGGTGTCTTCGTATGCCGTTTGGTATATGCGACAGCTACCTGGGATGGTGAATGCTGGAAAATGCCGAAATCCGGAACGATTCCCACATGCTTGCTGCCGGTACGGTCTGCCAGCTCCAGAATCTGCTCGGTCATCCGAAAATCCAGAGCTGCTGCCATTCCTCTGGTAGGCTGTTCTTTATTTCCTTTAAAAATCGGCAGCGGAGCATGGATCTCTTTTCCGATCCGCACATTGCACTCCTCTGCCACCGGAAGTGCCGCTTCAATAACATCGATGGGCACCAGACACAAAGGGCGGACATTTTTAAAGCCAAGCTTTGCAGCAAGACGAATGTCATTTTTCAAACGCTCTGCTGCTTCCCCATGGGTCATGACATGATCACGGAACTGATGGACATCCATGTAGACATCCATGGTTACGGCTGTCATATTATACCTGGCCATATAATTACGAAAATCAAACACAAATTCTTCAGAAGGAAAAGGATAACGACGGATGACCGCCTCATCGATGATCTCGATACCATCCGTCTTCAGATTATCGTGGACCTCCCGAATCTGCGCTTTCCAGTCCATCTGTCCGAAAAACTGTTCCTGCTGGTAGCTGTACAGTGATACACCTCTTTTGATTCCCATGATCTATACCTCCTGTAATTCCAATTCAAACCGACAGATCACGTCGGTCTTGCCGGCACCGGCTCCGCTTCCCGGGACCGGAGGATTCTTTACCCATTCCTCATCCCAGGGCATATAACCATACTGGGCAAGAATCGACTGCTGCAGACCGATGATATGTGTTCCCGGTTCCAATCCGCCTTCTTTCGCTACGTATACGAACCCTTCATCGTCATAATCCCAGTGTTCCCATACAGCTTTTTTGATTTCTTCAAAAGAACGCGGCGCTTTTCCGTTGATGGCAAACCGCTGCAGTTCTCTGGGATACTCTACGCCATCGCAGTTGATGTAATAGCCGTTATGCAAAGACAGAAAGCATCCTCTGTAGTCGGCAATCCGGACAGCAAATTTAAATCCGGCCACTTTTCCATCTTCTGTATAATTCTGAAGGCTGTCCTTACGGATCAGATATTGATCAAACATTTTTTCCTCCTTTTTGGGTAAAACTCTTTTTAACAAAAGGAGCTATCCGAACATATGAAATTCGAATAGCTCCAAAGAATGGTTAGTTCATACGATTTTAAGTTGCTTCATTAAGCTTTTTTCACACCGTTTCTCACGTCAAGCTCTGCAACGATCTTATCCATAAACTTCTTGTCCAGTTTGTACCAGAACATCGGGATAATAGAAACGACGACGCATGCAGCCGGAATCAGGTTAACAACGGCATTGATACCCTGTTTGGTAGCTTCTGTCTGTTCTGCATTCGGAACAAATCCGGTAGCTTCCAGAAGCATAACGGTTACGGCACCACCAACTGCAGTAGCAAGCTTAACACCAAAGCTCATGTAGGAATAGGTAAGACCTTCTTCACGGATACCGTATTTCCAGTCGCCATATTCAATACAGTCGGAAAGCATACCGGTGGAAATATTCGCACAGGAGTTACCAAATCCGATAATTGCAGAGATACCAATGAGGAATACTGCATTGTTGATATGGAAGAAGTACATGATCAGGAAGCCTGCAACCATAACAACATTCATCATCAGGAGGTAATTTCTCTTACCGAAGGTTTTGGTTCCCCATGGAAGCGTCAGACATCCAAGAAGCTCTGTAATGGTCATTGCTGTAAATACAGGAGCGATCAAAGTAAAGGAACCTACAACGTAAATGATATAGTAAGCCAACATGGACATACGAGCCATGATCGCAACTGCACCAAGGAATACGTTAGATACAACGATGAGAAGCATTTTGTTTTTGCACATGGTTGCAAGAGTCTTCAGAACCGGCTCTTTCTGTTTCGGAGCCTGTACGTTTTCAACCTTTACAACCTCTTTACATCTCCATGCACACAGCCAGTAGCAAGGCATCAGTAAGATAGAGAATACAACGGTCGTCCAGAAATAACCCTTTGCATTCGCAACATCACTCTTACCAAAGAAAAGAACCATCGGCATAGCAACTGCAGAAAGGATCATTTTGATAATGGAAGCCAGTGTTGCACGGTAAGATGTATAGTTCATACGTGTCTGGGAATCTCTTGCAATAAGATTTACCAGACCACCGTAAGTTACACAAAGTGCGGTATAAGCCATACCACATCCGATGTAGCAGATGAGACAAAGAGCAACCTTCGCTGCACCTTCCACCGGGAATACGGTAAAGGTCAGGACATTGAAAACTGCCAGGAATGGCGGCGCGAACATCAGCCAAGGTCTGAATTTACCCCAGCGGGTTTTGGTACGGTCCGCAATGACACCCATCATCGGGTCATTGATGGCATCCCAGATACGGGCTACCAGGAAGATGAATGAAATCGCTGCTGCGGAAAGACCTACGATATCGGTGTAGTAGATCGTCAGATAGGTATTGATCATATACCAGGACATCTGTGAACCAACTTCGCCCATACCGTAGCATATTCCGGTAAACACATTGGTTTTTTCTTGAGTAGTGTTATTACCCATGTTTTGTTTCCTCCCTATTTCTTTTTCTCTAACGAGAATACTTTTGCAATGCATAGTCACGGCTCGAGCCGATCTTTTGATCATCCTTTTGGAAGCACCGATCGAACCGAAAACCTCTGCACCACTTATGCAACAAGTATACTAAACAGCCCTTTTGCACTCTTCTGTTTTTTTCCTGTTTGACATTGTTATTTTATTGTCTTTATACTTTTTTTAGAATTACGCATCGAAAAAAGCAAAAATCCAGTACCAATAATTAACCATCTCGGAATATACAGCTAAAGTGGTCGGCCAGAGCATAATCAACGCATTTCAAACCAGTCAAATCGCGCACAATTATTGCTGTCCACTCCATTCCCGGATGCGTACATTCCAATAACGGTACCCACCATACCGCCTACCTTTTCCGGATTCAGAATGCCCCCATCTGCCTTACCAAGCACCGTAAGGGCATCCTTGTTTTCTCCATAATTCACCGTAATATCCTGGCGCTGAATATCGAACTGAAGAACCACCTGCTCCTTATCGTATGGCACCTCTGCCAGCACACGGGAAAATGTCTCACTGACAAATCCCGGAATGTAATTTGGATGATTAAATTCACTGGTGTATTCCACCAGACGAAGAACCTGTTTTCCATCTGCCACGGCCCGTTCCACATGAAGCTGATGATTCATAGCCTGCTGGATTGCAATTCCTGCGGTTTCTGTACCGTTTGGAACAAACTGCATCTGTGCGGTAACAACCGTATTCATTGCCCTTTGTCTTCTGCCAATAAAAGGAGCAAATTTATCATAGCTCAGATTCGCTTCAAAGCTGACCTGGCGGATATCGTCCACCATTTTCTGCGGAATGCAGCGCAGCTCCAATGCACTATCCCTCACCTGATAGTACTTTGTATAAGGCGTTCCCCAATGCACCCAGTAAAGGGGAAGCTTCTCATCATCGAAATCATCAAACACCGCTTCCGGCTCTGTGTCCACTGGTGTCAGAGACGCCGGTGCCTCATATTCCCATTGTACAATACCGGTTTCCGGCGTGAATAGCGGCCAGTCTCTTTCCCACTTCACCGGGCAGATAAAGGTTTCCCTGCCCAGATTCTTATGATAGCCATCTATCAGTCTGGATGCCAGGAATACTGCATACCAGCTTCCATCCTTCAGTTCCACCAGATCCGCATGTCCAACATTGATAATGGGAGCATTCCACCCCATCTGGCGATGAGACAAAACCGGATTGGCCGGACAGTTCTCATAGAATCCGAACAGCTCTTTGCTTCTGGCAACCATAACTGCATGAAACTGGTCTGTACCGCCTTCTGCAATGATCAGATAGTAATAATCTCCCACATGATACAGGTGCGGTGCTTCCGGATCCAGCCCGCCGCGCAGTGCACTGTTGAAGATCGTCACCGGCTTTCCGGCCATACGGTAATTCTCGATATCATATTCTGCCAGCCAGATTCCACGTTCCATACGGCCGCCTTCATTCTTCCATACCTCTCCGGTTCCCATAAGATAACACTTTCCATCATTATCGAAGAAAATGGAAGCGTCAATTCCCGGAACATCTGTCAGCCAATGAGGTTCAGACCATGGACCGGCCGGATCTTTTGCCGTGATAATATAGTTTCCTTTATCAGAAAAATTCGCATTGATAATGTAATAGGTTCCATTATGATAGCGCAGCGTTGGTGCCATAATTCCGCCATTACCGGCATTTTTCTCCATATGCAGACCATTCTCCTGTGTGATTGCATTGCAGATCTGGGTCCAATGAACCAGGTCTTTGCTATGGAAGATGGGAATTCCCGGACACAATTCAAAGCTGGATGCAGCCAGGTAAAAATCATCCTCTACACGAATGATAGTCGGATCCGGATAAA
>JABUSW010000224.1 GCA_021443885.1 Blautia sp. | reverse complement strand
GATTCCTCGAAATTTTGCTGTCAAATTGATGTCAAAAGCAAACGAAGCTGCTGCAAAACTCCATTTTACAGTGCATCACGAGCTGTTACGGCACAATATATTGTGTCTGCTTAGTCCAACGGCTTCATGGTCGGGAACAGCAGCACGTCTCGAATGGCCGCGCTGTCTGTCAGCAGCATTACCAGTCTGTCGATACCGTATCCGATACCACCCGTAGGCGGCATACCAATCTCCAGTGCATTCAGGAAATCTTCGTCCGTATGCTGGGCCTCCTCATCTCCTGCTTCCGCATTGGCATCCTGCTGTGCGAAACGTTCTCTCTGATCAATGGGGTCATTCAGCTCGGAATATGCATTACACATTTCCCAGGTATTGATAAAGAGCTCGAAGCGCTCTACTTTTTCCGGATCAGACGGTTTCTTTTTCGTCAGCGGAGAGATGGAAAGGGGATGATCCATGATGAAGGTCGGCTGGATCAGATTTTCCTCACAATACTCCTCGAAAAAGAGATTGATGATATCGCCTTTCGTATGGCGCTCCTCGAATTCGATTCCTCTCTCCCGGGCAAGGGCTTTTGCCTCCTCATCGGTCTGAATCATATCAAAATCAACACCGGCATATTGCTTAATGGCATCGTTCATAGTAAGCCGGGCAAAAGGTTTTCCGAAATCTATTTCGATGCCGTTGTATACAAATTTCGTACTTCCGATCACTTTCTCTGCCAGATAACGGAACATGCTTTCCGTTAGTTCCATCATGCCTTCGTAGTCTGTATATGCCTGATACAGCTCCATCAGTGTGAATTCCGGATTGTGACGTGTATCAACACCTTCGTTGCGATATACACGGCCGATCTCGTAGACTCTCTCCAGACCTCCCACGATCAGTCGCTTCAGATAAAGCTCCAGAGAGATACGAAGCTTCACGTCTTCATTCAGCGCATTATAGTGTGTCTCAAATGGGCGGGCAGCGGCTCCACCGGCATTAGATACCAGGGTGGGCGTCTCTACTTCAATAAAATCTCTGCCGGAAAGGAACGTGCGGATCTCTTTGATGATCTGCGAACGCTTGATAAAGGTTTCTTTTACATCCGGATTCATGATCAGGTCCACGTATCTCTGACGATAGCGCATATCCGTATCTGTGATTCCGTGGTATTTCTCCGGAAGGATCTGCAGACTCTTGGTCAGAAGCGTCAGCTTCTCTGCATGGATAGACACTTCCCCTGTCTTTGTACGGAATGCATATCCCACTACGCCATAGATATCCCCGATATCCGATTTCTTAAAGTCCGCATAATCCGCTTCCCCGATGGCATCTCTTGCCACATATACCTGGATATCTCCCTGAAGGTCCCGCAGATTGCAAAAGGATGCTTTACCCATCACGCGCTTGAACATCATTCTTCCTGCAACAGACACGTGAATCGGCTGTGCATCCATAATGGCTCTTCTCTCATTATAATCGTTGTTTAATACGGTTCTTGCTTCCGCCTCGTCCAGCCCTTCCACGTCCACAGCCGGTCTTCCTGCAAGAAGGACCGCCTCATGCTGATTATAGAGATCCTTTACCTCCATGGAATGATGCGTCTGTTCATATTTCGTAATCTGAAACGGATCCCTTCCATTTGCCTGCAGCTCAGCAAGCTTCTCGCGACGAACTTTCAGGAGCTGGTTCAGATCCTGTTCCTGCTGTTTCTTTTCTGCCACTGTATGTGCCTCCTGTTTTATCGATATGATAATTATACTCTTTCAATCTGAAGAATCTTGTACTGCATAATGCCTGTCGGCATTTCAACATCAACCACTTCACCGATCTTCGCCCCAAGCAAAGCTCTTCCTACCGGTGATTCGTTGGAGATTTTTCCTTTCAGGCTGTTTGCTTCTGTTGTACCAACCAGTTTGAACTCCAGTTCTTCGTCGTATTCAAAATCGTAAACCTTCACCTTGCAGCCAACACTGATCTTGTCGATCTCGACTTCATCCTCCACAACTACTTCCGCATTTTTCAGAATCTTTTCAATCTCCTCGATGCGGGCTTCGATGTCCCTCTGCTCGTCTTTCGCTGCATCGTATTCTGCATTTTCCGACAAGTCACCCTGCTCTCTGGCTTCCTTGATCTTTTCCGCTACTTCTTTCCGTCTGTTTACCTTAAGATCGTGAAGCTCTTCCTCTAATTTCTGAAGACCTTCGTATGTAAGAATGTTTTTCTTTGTATCTGCCATAGTACCTTCACCCTTTCAAAATTACAGTCGATATATTATAGTTGAAATCCTGTATATTTGTCAATCAACATGAGCCCCGGCTTCTGAAAAATCCCTGTCTCCTCTCCTGAAACCGGCTTTATTCCCGACGCTCTGTGCTTTGCACGCCTGATGAGGTGTCTCCCCTTCTGCGTTACCTCAGAACCCGCCGTATATGAAATCCTGAGCATTAAATCCGAATCCATACGTGCCGAATACAAAGATCACAGCAATCGTACCGAAATACAGACCCCAGCGTATGATCAGAGGCTGATCCAGGATCCATTCCCGGATCTCCATTTTCTCCTGTGTCAGGCTGACCTTCAGCAGAATCAGCAGAGATGCAATCAGCACTGCCCATTCCTTCCAGATCAGTCCCAGTTCGAAGAGGGAGTCATCGAACAACACCCAGGGATTATATACGGTAAACATCGACTTCAGCATATCCAAAGCCTGGGGCAATGTAGATGCGCGGAAGAAAACCACGGAAATCATAAACCAGAAAAACACCCCCAGCCTCTGGAGCAGTTTCTGAGATGCACCGTCTTTTTCAAAATGCATCAGCTCATATATCTTCTGCTTCGGCTTTCTTGTGATATCACCGCCGATCTGATAGACCGCCTGCATACCACCCCAGATCAGATAGTTCACACCCGCCGTTCCATGCCAAATGCCGCTGATCAGGAACGTAATGATCAGATTCAGGTACTTACGAATCACACCATGACGGCTTCCGCCCAACGGGATATAGACATAATCCCGCAGCCATGCTCCCAGCGTGATATGCCAGCGTCCCCACAGCTCTTTGATGGATCTGGAAAGGAAGGGCTGGCGGAAATTGTTGTCCAGTTCAATCCCAAACAAACTGGAAATCCCCTGTGCCAGACACACGCATGCCATAAAGTCTGTATAAAGCTGCATGATGTAAAGGAATACGGCTAGCCAATAATAGACACCGGAATAACTCTCATAATTCCCCCAGATGTTGCTTACCACGATAGCAGCCTTGTCCGCAATCATGAGCTTCAGGAAAAATCCCCACAACATGATCTGAAGTCCCTTTGCAAAGCTCCGGGTATCGAACTTATGCGGTTCAAAAAGCTGTGTCCCAAGTCTTTCATAGCGGGGGATCGGCCCTTGAATGATCTGTGGAAAATAGGACACGAACAGAAAGTATTTCAAGAGATTGTTCTGTGACCGTATTTTTCCACGGTAAATATCCACAAGGTATGCTATGATCTGCAGCGTAAAGAACGAAAGTCCCAAAGGAACGATCCAATGGATCTTTGCTTCGTTAATATGGAAATAGTCAAAAATTACTTCCTTTCCGATTTTATTAACGCATAACGGCAATGCGCAAATAATCACGCCGAAGCTCGTGGCCAGCCAGGCAAGCGGTTTCGACTTTACATTGTTCACGTAGGTATCGATCAGCATTCCAAACAGATAACTAAGCAGCGCCATGGCACCCAGAACCGCCAGCGCTTCTAAAGATACATACGCATAAAAGCCGACACTTCCTACCAGAAGTACGAACCAGCGAAAGCGTTTTGGAAATATGTAATATAGCAATAATACTACGATCAAAAACGCGTAGAATTCCAATGAAACAAAATCCATCTCTCGTCTCCCTCTATTATCTATGCCATCTCTCTCATGTCATTGCATGAAACAAAAGCGGAACGGCAGATTCCGCTTTCTCGTTAACATTCTGTTACAATTGTTAAGTTCTCGTAAACATTACTATAATATATCATCACTGAATTTTAATCAACTTGTTTTTTGATACTATTTCAGCAATTTTAGCAATTCTTCCAATTCTTCGATACTTTCCAGGGTATTGGATGCCCGCCGCATCGCTGCGCTGTGAGGCATTCCGGAAGTATACCAGGCAACGTGTTTGCGCATTTCACGGATACCGATGCGATCGCCTTTTACCTCCATCAGCATTCTTGCATGGCGCAGGACCATCTCCCTTACCTCTTCGGAAGAGGGCGGCGGCAGCAATTCTTTCTTCTCCAGATAATAATTCATTTCGCGGAAGATCCAGGGGTTCCCCCGGACAGCCCGCCCGACCATCACTGCATCACAGCCGGTCTGTTCCAGCATTGCTTCTGCAGCCTTGGGGCTGTCCACATCTCCGTTGCCGATCACCGGGATATGCACCGCTTCTTTGATGCATGCAATGGTTTCCCAATCTGCCTTTCCGGAATAGTACTGCTGCCTGGTCCTCCCATGAACCGCAATGGCGGCGGCACCGGCATCCTCGATTCTCTTTGCGATCTCAATGATATCAATGGGCTGAGTCTCAAAGCCGATGCGGATCTTCGCCGTAACCGGCTTTCGAATCGAAGACGAAAGGCTGTGTACGATCGCTGCGATTCGACGGGGATCCTTCAGAAGAGCAGATCCCTCCCCATTATTGACCACCTTCGGCACCGGACAGCCCATATTTACATCCAATATATCAAAGGGGTGTTCTTCGATACTCCTGGCCACTTCGCCCATCAAAACCGGATCACTTCCAAAAAACTGCAGGGAGACCGGATGCTCCGTAGGTGCAATCTCCATCAAGGCTGCCGTATTCTTATTATGAAAAGAGATGGCCTTTGCACTGACCATTTCCATACAGAGCAGACCAGCCCCCTGTTCTTTGCATAACCGACGAAATGGCAGGTCTGTTACACCTGCCATTGGAGCCAATACAAAAGGATTTTCAATTGTCACATTTCCGATTTTCCATTGTCTGCCGTCCACGCTCATCCCTCTCTTTTGACGCATTTTATCTTCCTGTCTTTTTATCTCCTAAGAAAAAGCCCGCACCAGGCGCAGGGCGCTGATGCGGCAGAAAAGAATCCAGTCGCAGCGAAAAACAACTCCCCCGCGTCAATCCTCTTCCGGCACTTCCCCCAGGAAAAAGATACGGAAAAACATTTCCAGAGATTCCAGCAGCTCTCTTTTCTCAGTCTGTATCTGCTTGATCTTCAACGCACTTCCGATCTCATCGTACCGTGCATCTGCCTCGAGAGCCTCCGTACGAAACCGCAGATTCCCTTCATCGTCAAATTCCAGCGTCAGAACGCCGCCCACATCCTCTGTAAAAAGCACACAGAGGATCTGCAGCTCTTGCTGAATGGCCTCCGGCAAAGAATCAAAATCTTCATTAAAATAGTATTTCTGCTCGTAAGCACTGGCGCCGCAGAGCACGATATGTTCCTGGTACATACCCGAATCCCTTTTCTATATCTGTGATCCAAACTCCTGGTCCGTGTGATAAACTATAACCCCAGCGTTGCTGCCATAACCGCTTTAATGGTGTGCATACGGTTCTCTGCCTCGTCAAACACCTTAGACTGGGGCGACTCGAATACCTCGTCCGTCACTTCCATATCGGTGAGATGGAAGCGTTCACCCTGTTCTTTTCCAATCCTGGTCTTAAGGTCATGGAATGCCGGCAGGCAGTGCAGGAAAATCGCATTCTCTCCTGCATTTCGCATAACATCCATCGTTACCTTGTATGGTGTCAGCTCACGGATCCGTTCTTCCCATACCTCATCCGGTTCTCCCATAGATACCCAGACATCCGTATAGATCACGTCTGCGTTCTTTGTTCCTTCCATCACATCTTCTGTCAAGGTAATGGATGCCCCGGACGCTTTGGCATATTCCTGACACTCTGCTACCAGCTCTGCATTCGGGAAATATTTCTGTGTCGTACATGCAACGAAATCCATACCCAGCTTGCTGCAGACTACCATCAGAGAATTCCCCATGTTGTAACGGGCATCTCCCATGTATACCAGTTTACGCCCCTTCAGGTCACCGAAATGCTCCCGAATCGTCAGAATATCTGCCAGCATCTGTGTCGGGTGGTATTCATTGGTAAGTCCGTTCCATACCGGTACCCCGGCATATTTCGCAAGTTCCTCCACAATTTCCTGGCCATAGCCGCGATACTCGATACCATCAAACATTCTGCCAAGAACTCTTGCCGTATCCGCTATGCTTTCCTTCTTGCCGATCTGGGAACTGGATGGATCCAGGTAGGTACTGCCCATACCCAGATCATGTGCTGCCACTTCAAAGGAACAGCGGGTTCTGGTGCTGGTTTTTTCAAAAATCAAAGCAATGTTTTTTCCTTTAAAATACTCGTGCAGCTCTCCTGCCTTCTTCTTTTCCTTCAATTCTGCTGCCAGGTCTACCAGATACAGAATTTCCTCCGGACTGAAGTCCTTTAATGTCAGAAAATGTCTTCCTTTCAGATTCATATACTTCTCCTCATATGGTTTTGCTTTCAAAAGTGGCTTACGGATCATTTCTTCTCAATGATTTGCGGCAGATTCGATAAACCGCTGTCTTGCCGCCTCGTACAGTAATATACCGGCCGCCATGGCTGCGTTCAATGATTCCACCTGTCCCTGCATAGGAATGCGGATCAAACGGTCTGCCAGCTTCGCAGCCTCCTCTGTCAGACCTTTGCCTTCGTTCCCGATCAAAAAAGCGGTGCCGCCGCGATAGTCTTCCTGATAATACGGATTTTCTCCCTCCAAATGTGCCGCATACATCCGGATTCCATACTTCTTCAGCTGTTCTTTGACGGACGCCACATCCTCCACATACACAAAAGGAATGCGGTAAATGGATCCCATTGTAGAACGGATCACCTTCGGATTTGTGACATCCACACAGGTTTTCGTCAGGATCACACATTGGACGCCGGCTCCTTCCCCGGTCCGGATGATCGTTCCTGCGTTCCCCGGATCCTGCAGGTCTTCTAAAATCATGACAAGGGGCGGCTCATCGATTTGTTCCCCTGTCGATATATCTTCTGCCCCGTCTTCCATCCTTTCAGGACATTCCCGATAAGTTTTTTTCTCTACCGCTCCTCTCAGCACTTCCTCAAGTTGATAAGAGGGGGTCCGTAAAATCGTCAGAATCCCCTGCGGAGTCTGCGTATCGCTCATCTGCCGGAACACCTTATCATCCACAATCTCATAGGAGCACTGATGTATCTTGTTCCGGATATCTTCCAATGTATGGTCGGCTTCCGTCTGCATCTGCCCGCCGGACTTTCGAAGGTCAAGAATCTGTCCATCCTTCTTTGCCTCCAGATTCCAGAAGCTCTCACTGACATACACCTTTTCGATCCAATCCAGAGGGGCTTCCCTGAACATCTTCCGACCTTCCGCAGAAAACAGCCCCTGTTCCCGCCGGGCTTTTCCCTTCTGATTTAACTGTATGATATTTTTCACCTGAGCATTGTTGCTGCTGGTTATCATCCCATGATCTCTTTTCTTTCAATATTTGATTACAGTGCGAAACACGTTTCCCACGACAAAAATCACCCCCGCAAAGCCGAGGGTAATTATTTGTGCGTTATTCAGCTGTGACTGCAGCAACGGGCATATCTTCTGAAACAGGTGCCTTTCGCCTGCCGCTGTCTATAATTCCGGATCTTCTGTATTCTTTGTGTAATTGTGTGACAAAGAATCGCTTACTTCCTGCATGTACGCCGGAATCTTTTTCTGCATTGCCAATGCTTCATTGATATCAAAATCCACAAAATCGCCATTGCGGTATCCAACAACACGGCAGTTCTTCCCCTGAATCAGAAGGTCTACTGCCATAGCTCCCATCACCGATGCGTACACCCGGTCTTTGCAGGTTGGGCTTCCGCCGCGCTGCATGTGACCAAGGATGGTTGCGCGGGTCTCAATACCGGTAGCCGCTTCCAGACGTCTTGCCATAGCTTCCGAATGTCCGATGCCTTCTGCATTGATAATGATGTGATGTCTTTTGCCTTTCTTACGGCTGTCAATAATATTATTTACAAGACGCTGTTCGTCATAGTCATAATTCTCCGGGATCAGAATGTCTTCCGCACCATTCGCAATACCGCACCACAGTGCAATATATCCCGCATGGCGTCCCATAACCTCAATGATACTGCAGCGTTCATGAGATGTCGAAGTATCTCGAACTTTATCGATCGCTTCCATTGCAGTATTCACTGCTGTGTCAAATCCAATGGTATATTCGGTGCATGCAATATCCAGATCAATGGTTCCCGGCACACCAATGGTATTGATTCCCTGGGCTGCCAAGGCCTGTGCACCTGCAAAAGAGCCGTCTCCTCCAATTACCACCAGACCGTCGATCCCATGCTTTCTGCAGATCTCTGCGGCACGGATCTGTGCTTCCAGGGTCTTAAACTCCAGACAGCGGGCTGTGTACAGAATCGTACCGCCCCGTTCGATAGTGTCAGATACATCTTTGGCAGTCATATCAATGATTTCCTCATTCAGCAAACCATTATAGCCTTTGTAGATACCTTTCACATTTAAGCCGTTGCTAAGTCCGCGTCGAACCACCGCACGAATTGCTGCGTTCATACCGGGTGCATCCCCGCCGCTTGTCAGTACACCAATGGTTTTAATCTTTTTATCTGCCATGCTGCGTCCTCCATTCTATCCTTCATAACCTGTCATAGCCGGATCTCTCGCTGATAATCTCATTCCAAAACACAGGATTCGCGGCCACATCCACGATATGGACAGTTTAAAGCATTTTCATAAGTTTTTCAAGACTCTCTGTACAACTTTCACGTTGTTTTCACCAAAGCGTTCCGCAAGGATTTTTACAAATTCTTCATCGATCTTCACCTGGCATCCAAGGGGCAGTCGCTTCATAGCCTTAACATCCTCCAGATAGACTACCACGCCGTCCTCTCCCGGATGTTCCCGCACCCGGGGCATAAGCCAGGGCTCATCCTCCAGATAGTGTCTCTTATCCGGAAAACGGATCCAAAGATCCTGCGGCATCTCCTCAAAGAGGCGGATCTTCTCCAGAATCAGCTTGCTGGCCTTGTCATCCTCCGCCGATACACGCCCCTGAATATACAATTTTGCCTCCTGGGTAAGCTGGCTCTGGTATTTCTCGTAGTCCCTCGGAAAAGCAATTACCTCTACCGTTCCCAGCAGGTCCTCCACCATCAGAAATGCCATCGCCTTGTTGTTTTTTGTATATTTTATGGTCTTTTCTGTAATCATTCCTCCAATGATCACCTTCTGACCATCCGGCATGCGAGAAGTTCCCGTCTCTTCATTCGGAAGAAAATCCATGGATTTTGCCGAAATCATCTTCTCCATGGTACTCTGATATTTTTCCAGAGGATGACCGCTGATATAGACACCCAGCACCTCCTTCTCAAAAGCCAGAAGATCTTCCTTCTCAAATTCCGGCACATTGGGCATCCGTATCTCGAACTCCTGCTTGTCCTCTTCGCCAACCAGATCAAAGAGACTCATCTGCCCTGCCATGGTATGCTTTCGATTCTGGACGATATTGTCCACCATCTGGGGAAAAATAATGGTTTTCTGGCGGCGGTTCCCCGGCAGGCAGTCCATGGCACCGGCTTTGATGAAGTTCTCGATGGCACGTTTATTCACCTGCCCGCTTAAGCGTTCCACAAAATTATGAAGCGATGTAAAAGCACCCTGCTCCTTCCGCTCCTGTACAATGGCTTCGATCACCGGACGACCGACACTTTTAATGGCCGAGAGTCCATAACGGATCCCGCCATTATCCACTGAAAACGCAAAGGTGCTGTGATTAATATCCGGCGGCAGAAGCCGGATCCCCATCTGACGGCACACCAGAATATATTCTGACACCTTGTTCGGCGCATCGATCACGGATGTAACCAGCGCAGCCATAAATTCTACCGGATAATAATATTTCAGATACGCCGTCTGATAAGAAACCACCGCATAAGCTGCTGCATGCGATTTATTAAATGCGTACTTGGCAAAATCTGTCATATCATCATAGATCTTGTTGGCTGTTTTTTCCGGAATGCCATTGGCAATGCAGCCCGGCACCCCCTCCTCAGGATTCCCGTATACGAAGTTCTGACGTTCTTTCTCCATGACGGAGGCCTTCTTCTTGGACATTGCCCTGCGCACCAGATCGCTTCGTCCCAGGCTGTAGCCGGCAAGGCTCCGCACGATCTGCATAACCTGTTCCTGATAAACGATACAGCCGTAAGTGGGCGTCAGGATCGGCTCCATCTGCGGACAGTCATAACGTATGGTATCCGGACGGTTTTTCCCCCGGATATATTGCGGGATAAAATCCATGGGCCCCGGACGGTAAAGAGAGATACCGGCAATCATGTCTTCCAGATTCTGCGGCTTTAATTCTTTCATGAAGCTTTTCATCCCGGCACTTTCCAGCTGAAACACGCCATCGGTACGGCCGGTACCAAGGGACCGCAAAACCTGTTGATCATCGTAATCAATTTTGGACATATCCGGTTTCACACCGGTGCTTTCTTCAATCAGGCGAATGGCATTTTGTATTACCGTCAGCGTACGAAGCCCCAGAAAATCCATTTTCAGCAGTCCCAGCTCTTCCAGCGTTGTCATGGTAAACTGTGTGGTAATGGAGCCATCCTGGGCTCTGGACAGCGGAACATATTCATCCACATCCTTCTGACTGATGACAACGCCGGCCGCATGCATAGAGGTATGCCTTGGCAGCCCCTCCAGCCTCTTGGCCATGTCGATAAGGTAATGAACATCCTCCTGTTCCTCATATGTCTTCTTCAGCTCCGGGTTCATCTCCAGTGCCTTATCAATGGTCATATTCAATTCCTGGGGGATCATTTTGGCGATGGCATCGCACTGCGCATAGGGCATATCCAGCACACGCCCCACATCGCGGATCACGCCCCGGGCAGCCAAAGTACCAAAGGTGACGATCTGAACCACCCGGTCTTTTCCATATTTGCGCACCACATAATCGATGACCTCCTGCCTTCGTTCAAAGCAGAAATCCACATCAATATCCGGCATGGACACACGTTCCGGATTCAGGAACCGTTCAAACAGCAGGTCGTAGCGGATCGGATCCAACAGCGTAATACCCAGTGTATAAGAAACCAGACTTCCGGCTGCGGAGCCTCGCCCCGGTCCCACCGGAATGCCATTGTCTCTGGCATATTTGATAAAATCCCACACGATCAGGAAATAATCCACATATCCCATATTCCTGATAGTGGTAAGCTCATAATCCAGGCGCACCTTCAGTTCTTCCGTCACCGGCTGATACAATCGTTCCAGCCCTTCATAACACAGCTTATTCAGATATTCCCAGGAGGTATATCCCTTCGGGACATCAAACTTCGGCAGCTTCGTCACCCCAAACTCAATCTCTACATTACAGCGCTGTGCGATCCTGCAGGTGTTTTCCAAAGCCTCCGGCACATAGGGGAAAAGCTGTGCCATTTCTTCCGGGGATTTGACATAATACTGTCCGCCCTCGTAACGCATTCGGTCCTGGTCCGAGACCTTTTTCCCGGTCTGCAGGCATAACAGTATATCATGAGGATCCACGTCCGTCTCCATGGTATAATGCACGTCATTGGTCACCACCAGATCGATCCCCGTTTCCTCATGCATACGCACCAGATCCTGATTCACGAGACGCTGCTGAGGGATTCCATGATCCTGCAGTTCCAGAAAAAAATTACCTTTTCCGAAGATTTCCTGATACCGCAGTGCCGCCGCTTTTGCATCTTCATACATGCTTCTGCCCAGATAACGGGCCACTTCACCAGCCAGACAGGCAGACAAGGCAATGATTCCCTGATGATATTTCCGCAGAACCTCCATATCGACACGGGGTTTGTAATAAAAGCCTTCCACAAATCCTTTTGAAACGATTTTCATCAGATTGCTGTAACCTTCGTTATTCTCTGCCAGAAGAACCAGGTGATAATAACGGTCTTCCCCGGTTCCGGCCTCCCTGTCAAAGCGGGATCCCGGCGCTACATACACCTCGCACCCCAGAATTGGTCGGATCCCTGCTGCTTTTGCAGCCTTGTAAAAATCGATGACGCCATACATGACTCCATGGTCTGTGATTGCCGCACTGTCCATCCCCAGTTCCTTCACTCTGGCAACATATTCTTTTATCTTATTAGAGCCATCCAGGAGGCTGTACTCCGTGTGAACATGCAAGTGCGTAAAATTCATTCCTTCATCTCCTCATAAGACAGGTTTTTTATTTGATCTGATAGATCCTTCGATCCCGGATCTCGATTTTTCCTTCCTTTAGCAAATGTCCGATCGCCCGCTTAAATGCCGCTTTGCTAAGCCCAAACTCCCGCCTGATCACTTCCGGAGAGGCCTTGTCGTCAAAAGGCAGCACTCCAGCGAACTCTTCTATGACCTGCAGCACATTTTGTGCATCTTCATCCATCTGGAGGTAAGCCTTCCGGCGATCACTGACATTTAGCTTGCCATCTTCCTGTACCTTCGTAATGCGCAGATCCAGAATGGTTCCCGGACGGTATTTTCCCTTTGCTTCCGTAGCAGGAATCAGGCCGCTGTACGCATCCTCCACCGCCACAAACACGCCGAAGCGTTCGCTGATCTGGTAGACGCGTCCCTTTACCGAATCCCCGGACTGGTATGGGGAATTCTTTTTCAAATACGGGTATACCTTCATTGTTGCACACAGGCGGCTGCTTTTATCAATATAGAGTGCGATCAGTACCTTCTCGCCCTCCCGGACAGAACTGGTCTGCTCGTGATAAGGAAGCAGGATATCCTTCTCCAGCCCCCAATCCAGAAAAGCACCGATTCGCGTTACCTGTTTTACCTCCAATAGTGCCGTCTCGCCCAGCTGTACATAGGGTGTGTTCACCGTTGCGATCATACGGTCTTTGGAATCCTTGTACAAAAAGACCTCCAGTTCGCTTCCCTCCCGGGTTCCTTCCGGTACCTGCTTGATGGGAAGCAGCACCCTGCTGGCGGCACCGGCTTCCTTGTTCTCTGCAAGGTACACACCAAATTCAACAATCTTGATTACAACCAGCTTCTGTTTTTTTCCCAACTCTAACATATGGTCTCTCCGTTCTGTTAATTTATTTTTCTTTCGCCTTTACGCAAACGCAAGCGGTTTCTGCCCTTTTTTCAAATTTTCGGATACGACGGATCGCATATCGCGGTGCTTCACTCCGCTTTTATGCTCATCCCGGGCAGCTTCTGTCCTTTTGATCCAGATATCCGATATTCTATGACGGCATAGGGATTTCCCTTTTCGTCACATAGCCTGACGAAGAGACGGTCCTCTTCCCGGCATATCCAAGGACAGATTTTATCGTGCAGCCGTGCCTGTGCCTTATATTCCACACGGATCTGGCTGACCATGGCCTCCTTTGGCAGGTAGTTTTCCGCCATGCAGATATACTGTCCGTTATTCACATGCATATTCGCATCAAGATGATGCATCTGTACCGCAAACGCCTCCTCCGGATTCCATCCTTCCTCTGGGAGACGGATCTTCCTGGGGGCATAATCCATGTCCAGTTTTTCTTCCGTGTCGTATCCTTCCAGATCCGCTGCCGTCAGCTTTGCCGGCATCATGCGATCCGTATCCAGATTTGTCCAATAGGAATTCGCCCAGGCGATGCGCTCTCCGTCCTTCGTCTCCATCAGAAAATTACGCAGCCCCATAACACCACTGAAGCTGTATGGAAAGGTTGTGACCACGATCTCTTCCCCCAGTTTCGGATAGCGGGAGATGGCAATCTGCCAGGCACTTACTACCCACACACGATGCCGTCCCCGCACCGCATCGATTCCCTGTCCGATGCTCTCGGACTGAAAAGTACTGCAATCCTGAAAATAATTCAGAATCGCCGGCAAAGTCAATGCCCGATCCACCCCGACTTCGCTGAAACGGACTCTACTGTCAAAACTGTATCTCATACTGCTCTTCCCTTTCTGATTTATGGATGGCCAAAGTGTCAAAAGCGCTTACGGATTCTTTCGCTGCGAAACAGCTCTCACAATCCTGCCTGTGATCCATTTATACACGGTTTTCGTGTCAGATGTGCTTACGTGTATCCTCCTGACTGCCCTCAATCATATCATAACGCCCCTTTGAAATAAAGTGCCAATCGAACTGGTGCTTTTCACTTAAAAAGGGCATGATCACTCATGCCCCGCTGCTCTTATCTGTTTGATTGATTCCGATGCAAAATCGCATATTTTATCACACCTGCAATGCAGTGACTCTATTTTTTCTTAACAGAAAAAGACGTGCTCTTTGCATTCTCCGTTGATTCTTCTTCCGTTTCTCCAGCCTCTTCTGTCAATTCTGTTTCTTCAGCCACACTCTTGGCAGCCTCTTCCAATCCACTTGCAGCATCCGTCAGCTCTTTGTTCTCAGCTTCCAGCTTTTTAATCTTTGCTTCCAGATCTCCTTTTACTTTTGCAGCTTCATCCTGCGCTGCTTTCAGCTCCGCTGCTGCTGTCTCTTTGAATGTATCATATTCCGCCTGCAGTTTGCTTAAAGCCTCCGCACCTTCTGCTTTTGCTGCTTCCAGTGCTTTCTCAGCCTCTGCTGCTGCAGCCTCTTTTGCCGCCTCCAGTTCTTTCGCTGCTTCTTCTTTAGCTGTCTCTAATGCAGCCGCTGCTTCCTCTTTTGCTGTCTCCAGTGCAGTCGCTGCTTCTTCAGCCTTCGCTGTCAGTTCTTCAATGGAAGCCCCCAATGCATCCTTCTCTTCATTAAATGCAGCTTCTGCGTCCTCTTTCTCCTGCTTTAATGTATCGAAATCTCCTTGCAATGTGTTGAATTCTCCTACCAGTTCATCGTATACAGCCTGTTTCACGCCACATCCTGACATGGAGAAAACCAAAGCTGATGCCATAAAAACTGCTACTATTCTTTTTCTCATGCGACACCCTCCTGTTGTATAAAATCATAGGTTCATTTTATCATTATTGACAGATAATGAAAACAAGAAAGGGGAAATAATGTGCATTTTCGTCAAAATGTATATTTCTCATCTGATAATTTGTGCACACTTTACATCTCAGAAAAGTCCCCTTCTGAGATACCCTCCAGAATATGCGGATTCGCGCTTCACTCCACGAATTAACGTGGTAAAGAAGCTGAATCGCCTTGACTATTTCGGGTAGAATGATATAGTAAATAATAATAGGAAATAAGGAAAGGAACAAGGAAATGGACAATCGACAAGCCAGTCCCTACAAGAGGCAGGATGCATCGGTGAAGCGCGATTCGCAGCGCAGTCGGACGCAGAAACCGGAAGCGAAAAAATCGCTTTCTCTGTCGCAAAGACCGCTTCCGGGCCATGCAGATAAGGACAAACAGGACGCACGCGAGACAGCAGGCAATGCTGCTCCCGGGAATTCCGGAACAACAGGTTCTCCCCGCACCTTAGCAAACAGGACCTCCCCCGAAAGAAAAGCGGCTGCAGCTTCTGCCCGTCGGGCCGCAGGCGCAGACCCGACACGTCCGGAAAAAAGAACACAGGCTTCCGGCAAGCGACCGGCTTCAAATTCATCACGCAAAAGACGTCGCAGACGCCGCAGAAGACAGCGGTACAACATTCCGCGGATCATTGCACTGCTGGCGATTCTTTTGGCCATCATTGCACTGCTGATCTTCGTAGTGACCCCCGCCGTAAAATCACTTTTCCATATCGGCGGGAAACCCAAAGCCCAGCAGGAGGTAACCGTTGAAAAAGACGCCCTGCAGCAGGACGAAGGTGGAAAGAAGGGAGAAGGCTCCGGAGAAACAGATGGTGCATCGGAAGGTGATTCTTCCGATGGAGAAACCGCGCTCCCGGAAGAAATCGTCGATGAGGAACCGGAAGAGGAGATTTCTTTTGAACCCCATGCTACGGAGAATACGGCTCCATCCAACATGATCTCCACCACCGGCATCTGTGTAAACGGATCCGTATTAGAAAGTGAAGCTTCTTATTCACCGGCATCCCAGATCAGCTTTGATATCGGCAAGAAGTACACACAGGCCAAAGGAATCGTAACCTTCCGGGGCAATAACTTCCGTGATGCCCCCGCTTACGGAAGAGCCAACATTACCAAAAACAATATCACCACTCTTTGGACCCAGATTACCGACGGATTGTCCTATAACAATTCCACCTGGACCGGAAGCGGATGGACCGGTCAGCCGCTGATCGTCAGCTGGCCAAAGGAAACCCGGGCCATCATGACAAATATGCACGACTGGGCCAGAGAACAGGAATCTCTGACGGAAGTCGTATATGCCTGCATGGACGGCTTCGTCTATTTCCTGGAATTAAAGACAGGCAAACAGACACGCGATCCGCTGAATCTCGGATACACCTTCAAAGGCTCCGGTGCCCTGGATCCCCGCGGATACCCCATTATGTATGTAGGCTCCGGTTATGACAGCTACCAGGGACCTTCTCATGTGTTTGTCATCAGTCTCATTGACGGCAGCGTTCTCTATGAGTTTGGCGCATACGATGACTTTTCCCTCCGTGGAACCCTGAGTTACTTTGACTCCTCCGCTTTGGTGGATGCAGAAACCGACACCCTCATCTATCCGGGTGAAAACGGAATCCTGTATCTGCTCCACCTGAACACGCAATACGATGAAGCTGCCGGGACTCTTTCCATCAATCCGGATCCGGTGGTAAAATGGCACTACTACGGCAATCGGTCCAGTACATCCAGTTACTGGATCGGCATGGAAGACAGCGCTGCCATTTACAAGGGCTATCTCTTTATTGCCGACAACGGCGGTCACATGATGTGTCTGAACCTGAACACATTGCAGCTGGTATGGGTACAGGATATTCTGGACGACTCCAACTCCACTCCGGTCTTAAGCATCGAAGACGGTCATCTGTACGTCTACGTCAGCACCTCCTTCCGCCTTGGCTGGCGAAGCAGCTATTCCGCAACCGTTCCTGTCTGGAAGCTGGACGCCGAGACCGGCGAGATCGTATGGCAGAAAGATTATGAATGTGACAGCGAGGACGGCGTATCCGGTGGTGTACAGTCCACCATCGCCGTGGGCAAGCACGGGCTTTCCGATAACATCTATGTCACCGTGTCCCGTACCGGCGGATACGCAGACGGCGTCCTTGCCTGTCTGGACAAAAAAACCGGTACCGTCAACTGGGAACACAAATCCGCCTATGCATGGTCCTCCCCGGTGTGCGTCTATGACGATGCCGGTAATGGCAAAGTCCTCTATGCCACCAGTGTTGGAAATCTTTATATGTTAGACGGAAAAGAAGGAACCGAATTATTCAGTATGTCTCTGGATAACGCCAACGTGGAAGCTTCCCCGGCCGTATACGATGACACCCTGGTTGTGGGCACACGGGATTGTAAGATCTGGGGACTGCAGCTGGAGTAAATTGCGAATCTCAAAACGGATTCGCGGGCGAGTCGCACGGCAGCTTTGTTGCCATCCCTTCGCGCGGCTCTGCCCGCATCCTGGTGCTGCGTGCACTTGATGCGGTGGAAACCTTCTAAAAACAAAAAGGCTAAGAGCGTATATCCCGAAACGATGTTTCACGGCATACCTCTTAGCCTTGTTTTTATTCATTATCCTTCTTTTGAATCCTGATAATACTCATTTCCATAATAACCATAACCGGCGTGTTTCTTATAATAGTACCCGCCATGGTTTGTCTCTACGCGGTTTAACACCGTTCCCAGTACCGGACAGCCAGCCCTTTCCAGCTGTGCAATGGAATTCCTTACGATATTTTTGGAGGTGCTGTTGGCACGAACCACCAGAATCGCCCCATCACATACGGAACCGATCTTCTCTGCATCCGATACCAGCCCCAAAGGCGGCACATCCACAAATACGTACCGGTATCTCTTAGCGCATTCATTGAGCAGTTCTTTCATTCGCGGCCCCTCGATCAGCAGAGAGGGTGAAATAACATTATCCACATTTGGAAGAATATCCCCCGACGGAATCTCCGTGTGATATAGGGCCTCTTCTACCGTATTGTCTCCGGCCAGAAAATGAGACATTCCGCTCAGTTTCTCTTTGAATGCTCCGGACATATGATACTTGTCTGCCATAACAGACTTACGCAGATCCATATCCAGAAGCACACTCGGAACCCCTGTTTCCGCCATCTGCTTCCACATCTGGAAAGTCACAAAGCTCTTCCCTTCATTGGGCAAGGAGCTGACGATCATAATCTTTCGTACATCTCTGCCAAGAAAACTAATTCCAATACGCAGTCGGTTAAATGCCTCTTCCATAGCGTAAGGCACTTCCGGCATTTTCTCTATCTTCAGCCTTTTCATGATCTCCTCACTTTTCTTTCCTTAATTATCAGCCTCTGCTGCCCTTCTTTTTACCTGTGGTTTTCTTTTTGCGCTTATTTCCCTTTTTCGCCTTCTTCTTATTGCTGGTAAATCCCTGGATCGTGGTCTCCGGAATCACAGACAATGGCATCATACCCAAGACTTTTTCCACATCCTCACCGGTCTTGAAGGTATCATCCATCAGGAACATAACCGTCAGAATGCAAAGAATCAAAGCCAGGGCTGCAAATGCTCCCAAAACGGTATTCTTCTTCAGATTGGGTGAACTTGGTTTCTCCGGAACAATGGCCTTCTCCGCAATGTTCGGTACGGCGGAACCCATCAGCTCCGGAAGATAGGTGATGGTTTTCTTGGCGATCTCATTGGCAATGTCCTTCGCCTCCACCGGATCTGCACTTTCCACCACGACGCTGATAATACGTGTATCCGTAATCGGAGATACCGATACCATTTTATTCAGCTGATCCACGGTATAGGACAGCTCCAGATCTTCAATAACGTCCTGCAGCAATGGCCGGATCTTCATCAATACCTCGTAGTCCTTGGAAATGGAAGAACCGAGGTTCAGGTCTGACAGATTCAGAACCGACTCACTGGACGCCGAAACCATATACAGTTTTGCAGTTGCCTTGTATTTCGGCGTGATCAGATAATAAGTATACGCTCCGGCCGCAATTGCACCGATCAGGAAAAACAGAATCAAAAGCTTTATCTTGGACAGAAAAAAATAAAACAATTCCACAAGATCTATGGTAATCTCTTCTTCTGATTCTACGAAAGA
>JABUSW010000116.1 GCA_021443885.1 Blautia sp. | reverse complement strand
TTTCGAATATAGAGGTTATATATGGATGAACAGAGAATGCGGGCACGGGAGCGGGAACGTGCTCTTCGAAGAAGACGCCGGATCCTGCGGCGGAAAATACAACGTTTTGCGATATTATCGATTGCCGCCATATTATTGATTGTTTTTGTCGTTCGCGGCATCATAATTCCAATCAGCAATAAAGTAAGCGGAGGAAAATCAGACTCAAAGGAGACGACGTCCCCCGGAAATACAGAAGACATAGAGGTTGCAGAAGCCGAAGAGGAAGTGGATCCCACCTCTGCGATCCGTCAGCCGTTGAAAGGAAAGGAAGATATTGAGAAGCTGGGGATCCGTACTCCCGGCTGGCATGATAACAACAGCGGACGCTGGTATCAGAATATCGACGGAACGTACTATGCCAACGGTTTTCAGGAAATCAACGACGAAAAATATTATTTTGATGAAAATGGCTATATCACCACAGGCTGGTTGAATCTTGGTGTGAACGATTACTATTTTAATGATGATGGAAGCTATAACCCTACCAAGCATAAACCGCTGCTTTGTCTGACCTTCGATGATGGGCCGGGACAGTATACCGACAAGCTGTTGGATTGTCTTGCAGAGAACAATGCCCACGCAACCTTCTTTATGCTGGGTGAGTTGATCAGCTCTTATCCGGACACTGTTAAGAAAATGTACGACATCGGCTGTGAGCTGGGTTCTCATTCCTGGGATCATCCTACGCTGACCAGCATGGATCTGACCTCCGTTGCCAAGCAGTACTCAGACACAGACGCAGCCCTGCAGGCAGCGTGCGGACATCCGTCTACGGTTGCAAGAGCACCTTACGGTTCCTTCAATCAGGATGTAATCAGTGCCGTCGGAAAACCGTTTTTCATGTGGTCGCTGGATTCTCTTGACTGGAAAAACCTGGATGTGCAGGTGGACTATGATACGATTATGAATGGGGATCTTACGGATGGATCTGTAATCCTGATGCACGATATTCACCAGCCATCAGTAGATGCTGCGCTGAAGATCATTCCGGATCTCATCGACAAAGGTTATAAACTGGTAACCGTCAGTGAAATGGCAGAAGCCAAAGGTGTTGACCTGCAGGCTGCAAACTACACTGATTTCTGGTTAAGTTCTCTGGTAAGCGGACAGGTTCCGGGTTATGACGGATCTCTTGATGCAATGGCAGATTCCGGTTCGACAACCGATGCTTCCGGCGGATCCGGTTCTGGTGATACTACAGACAGCAGCAATGCATATGATAACACTTCTTATTCTTACGATTCTTACGACAGCAGTTATAGTTCTGATTCCTATAACAGCGATTACTACAGTTCGTATGATAGCAGTTATTAAAATCGAGTAGGAGGGGGAACCCCTCCCCTCGATTCCTGCGATACCGCACATCTCGCAGCTTAGCCCCTCGATGTACTTAGCCGCCCTATGTCCGCTCGTGCAAGCACGGCGTCCGCATGGCGGCTTTATCGCACAAAAAAAGAGATGCTTTGGCATCTCTTTTTTTATTTCATTCCACTATTCAACGATCAATCCGTCTGCTGCATCTTCGTAAGTGCTGTCCTCTTCTTCATACAAGTTATCAACATCTTCCGTGATGACAACATCGTCATAGTCTTCCATGTATCCCAGATCTTCAATATCTTCAATCGCTCCGATATCATCGATTACTTCCACGTCTTCGGATACACCCATATCTTCTGCATAAATATCGATGTTTTCAAGGTCTTCAATCTCCTCAAATTCCACTCCTGCATCACCGTTTTCAGCAACCGTTTCCCCACTTTGAATCTTTTCGGTTATTTTGGCATTGTCCAGAATAAGCTGTCCAACACGTGAATATGCGATTTCCATCTGAATGCTTTCTACACCGAATGTATCCACAAAGGCTGCCATATCCATGCCATAATCAGAAAGAAGCTGGTCCTGGATCTTAATGCTTTCTTCATCTTCCAGCGTAATGCCTTCTGCATCCATGATAGCCTGGAATACCATTTTTTCTTTCAATGCTTCCTGTCCATAGTATTTCTTCTGTTCTTCGTATTCCTCAACTGTCATACCCTGATCCTCTATAAACTCTTCCAGGGTCATTTCCATACCATAGTCTTCGATCATGGACAGAACACTTTCGTCATAGCCGGCAATGATATCATTCAGCATTTCCTCCGGGTATTCCAGAATTTCAGATTCGGAAATCACCTTGCTGCAGGCATCGTAGCGAAGCGTGCTTTTTGCATAATCGGATTCCTGCTCCTGAAGCTCCTGTCTTATCAGCTCTTTGTATTCCTCTAATGTCTTGCAGGTTGTATTCTTCTGGATCCACTCTTCACTGAGCTCCGGAATACGGGAGGTTTTCTGAAGCGTAACCGTAAATACAACGCTCTGGCCTGCCAGGTCCTCGTACGCATAATCCTCCGGGAAGGTAAGCTCCAGATCTTTTGTCTCGCCTTTCTTCATTCCGATCACGCCGTCTTCAAAGCCGTCTATGAACGTACCGGAGCCAATCTCCAGATCACAGTTCTCATCCGAACCACCCTCAAATTCTACACCATCTTTTTTTCCTACATAGGAGATGGTTGCGATATCCCCTTCCTGGACCGGATCTTTTACTTCCTCTGCAAAACCTCTCATACGCTCAGAGAGCTCATATTCAACATATTCATCGGAAACCAGCTCCACCACACTTTCCAGTTCGATTCCTTTATACTCCGCAAGCTTCACATACTTGCTGAGGTCATCAATATCGATCAGCCGATCTTCGCCTTCCGCATCTTTCTTCTCTGCCTCTTCCTGAGACATAACGACACTTGTCTTTACTTCTGTTTTCACCGTTGTTTTTCCGTATGCAGTCACAGATACAGCTGCACACATCATAAGCAATGCAATAACCGTTCTCTTCTTCATAATTCACTCCTTCATCAAATAACAAACCTTTGATTACAGTGTCAAAACACGTTTCCCATGATGTGCTTGCACATGAATGGGAGAATGTGTTATTGACACGCCCCACAATGAGGATGAAGTGGGGAAGGGCCCCCATGAAATCCAAATTGTGGACAGGATTGTGAGAGCTGCTTCGCAGCGAAACAATCCGTAAGCACTTTTAATTAATTCATCCTGTTATTTACGATAAAACATACCGGACGTTATTGTAACACAAGTATGTGTCTATATTGTGTTCATTTTTCAGAATCACAACGAATAATCTCATTACATAGATGGCACCGGTGTCGGTCTGCTGGAATCCCAGACATCCTTCACATCGAAGAGGTCGCTTAGCATATCCGGATGGTGGTACATCCGGTATCCATCCAGATTACGGCGTCCCTGACGGAAACAGTTTTCTGTAATCTGTACCCAATACCGGTTCGAGTCAACATTACAATAATAATGGTATCCACGACCCTTAAAATATGCAAACTTCGCATTGTCAAAGGTAAATGGCTCCCAGTTTCCGATATCTGCACCGAATGCAAAAATGATCATGTCGGTCTTTCCTACGATCGGAGCGACATAAGCTTCCCATTTTTCATTATCTACCTGCAGCTGTTCTACCGTCGACTCGGTTGCATTTCGATGCCCCCATGTGTGACTGGCAAATTCCCATCCATTTGCCCGCATGGCATTTGCCACTTCCGTAGCCTGACGCACTTCTTCCTCATAATCAAAATCCGGATGGGACTCCAGAAACTGCAGCTGATCATCGGAAAGTCTTTCCCAGGTCTTATACGCAATATCGGTGCGATAGCCCAATACTCCGTTGTATCCGGTCAGTGCAAGGATTCCTTTTCTCCCATGATAGGAAAAATCCGGATGTTCTTTTACAAAAGCATCGATCAGAGGAACCATGTCATAATTTCCATAGGATACGCTTCCGTCATCCTCAATATATTCACATTTCACATCACCGTTTTCATCCAGGACCAGGCGGGACGCAAATCCATCCCCATCCATATAATGGTAATAGCTGGTATCATCCTGCGACAAAACAAAGGGGATCTTCCCCGGCGGCAGCAATATGGAGCCTCTGGACATCACGCCATTTTCGTCTACTGTCGCCATGTCATGCGGGCTGACCATAACATACCCTTTGTCGTACATGATCTGTGTGATTTTATTAAACTCATCAATGGTGGTCATATACTGATTATACCCACCAGAATCACTATCCCCGTCAAAGGCTTTCTCAACATCCTTGACCAGAATATGGTAAAAGACATGGGTAACCTCTTCCAGAGGATATTCGATACAGGATGCTTTGTATTTCGCTACCTTGGCCACCATATTCTGAAGACCGGTGTTCTCAGAATAGGAAGGATCCGATTTCAGCATCGCCATACAGCCGTCGTAATCATATTGCTTGAATAACAGCTTCGCTTCCCGGAGAATACTCGGATCTCCCTGCAGGGAGGTATCCAGCTCGGATGCTATGGTTTTTTCGGACACGGTTTCTGCTGACTTTTCATCAGAAACATCCTGTTCATCAGATGCCTCTGTTTCATACGCATCGTCATCCTCGTAGTAGGCTTCCCCATATGCATCCACATTTTCATAATAATCTTCCGTAGATTCCGACCCATACACCTCATCTTCATAATAATCTTCCGTAGATTCCGATCCGTAATCATTTCCATCTTCGTAATCGTACCCGGAAGAACCTTCTTCCACTTCCTTCGATACCACTTCCACAAGATCAGCTTCTGTCTGTACTGCCAGCTCTTTTCTCGTTTCTTTTTTCACAAGCTTCTGATCATCCTCAAACGGAAGTAACCTGCATCCACTGCAGCAGCTCACAGTGGCTAATAACCCCAGCATTAGCCCAATAACCCTCTTATTCATTGATTGCTCCCCTTTCTTACTTGTTGCTCCCCTCGTTCCATAATAGCATACGCTAATATGGGAACTGTAATTTATTATATCCCCTTCAAAATGAAATATCTACTGTTTTTCAGTGAAATGTCAGGGCTCCTCCGGATTCTTTTTATTTTGCAATTGCCTTTTTATATAAATAATGATAAAATATACAACGCATTGAGAATACTATCAGATACATGGGAGGATTTGTATGAGCAAATTAACAATAGTCCTTTTGATCATCCTGGTCGTGCTCATCGGAGTACTGGTTGCATTATATTTTTTTGGAAAGAAAGCACAGAAAAAACAGGAAGAACAACAGGCGCAGATCGAAGCAAGTAAACAGCTGATTTCCATGCTGGTTATTGATAAAAAGAGATTGCCTATTAAAGATTCCGGTTTACCACAGATGGTCATTGACCAGACACCGAAGCTTATGCGTCGGTCTAAGCTGCCCATCGTAAAAGCAAAGGTTGGGCCTAAGATCGCTATCATGATTGCAGATGAGAAGGTATTCGACCTGATTCCGGTGAAGAAAGAGATCAAAGCAGAAGTCAGCGGTCTCTATATCGTTGGTGTCCGTGGTATTCGCGGATCTTTGGAGAAACCGGCAGAGAAGAAAAAGGGGCTTTTCGCAAGATTCCGCCGTAAAAAACAGTAAAAATCAGAGGGTGTCCGATGACACCCTCTTTTTTTGCAAAAATCTGCCTTGCAGCTGCCGGGATATGTGCTTTCATTCCTGGCGTTTCAAAGCTGAAACTCGCCGTAAGATCTGGAATGTGCCAAAATACTTAACGTACAGTCCGCCACATGTGCACCGTTTATTTCCAGCGCATAGTCCACCGTAGTATGAAGTTCCTGCTCTCCGGCAAACAGCTCCATGCCAGTGGCTGCGATCCCCATCTGAATTGCACCAAAGGGTGTCTTATAATACGTCAGATTCTTCTTCCCCTGCTCAAAAACCATGTGAACATTGATCAGTCCTTTTTTACGGACCTCCATCCCTTTATCCGATATTTTCACGTAATTCACCGTTGGTTCTGCCGTATCGTCCACCATTTCTTCATAACGAAGATAATGACTTCCGTTACGATAATAATATTCTCCCGGTACAATGATCTCTACCGGTTCTTCTTCCCCTTCGGCCTCTGTCATCTGCAGACCTCTCACATGAATCAATACGTCCTTTTCCATGATGATCGTTTCCTTCTGATGTAATTAATGATGCTGCTGCAGGATTCCGTAAGCTGCATATAAAGCGCAGCAATCCTGCATTCAGAACTTTTCTATATCAATTTTCTGGGTCGTTGCAACATCAAATGGCAATATGGAGTTGGCAAAGACCTTGAATTTTTCAGCCAGGTCACTGACAAAGAACCGGTACGGAAATTCTTCTTCTGCTGTTTTCAGGCTGTACAGATCCGTTTCCTGAAGCAGCTCCCGCAGCCGGAGAGCTGTTTCGTATGCCGGATTGACCAGCCGCACAGCATCCCCCATCACTTCGTGAATCGTGGCACGAAGCAGGGGATAATGTGTGCATCCCAAAATCAGCGTATCGATCTCTTTTGCCTTCAGTTCCTGCAGATACCGGGCTGCCACCTCCGTGGTAACCGGATCATGAAGCCAACCCTCTTCCACTAATGGTACAAAAAGCGGACAGGCTTTTCCAAATACCTGGATCTGAGGATCCATATTCTGCAGGTATTCTTTGTGTATACCGCTGGAGATGAGACCGGTGGTTCCAATGACGCCGACTCTTTTATTCCTTGTCTCTTTTGCCGCAACAATGGCTCCGGGCTCAATCACGCCCAGAATCGGAATCCCTTCCAGCTCCTCCTGTACCGCATCCATAATAAATGCGCTGGCCGTATTGCAGGCAACCACAATGGCCTTTACCTGCTGTTCTTTCAGAAAGCGTATGATCTGTCTGGAATAACGAATGACGGTTTCCTGTGATTTGCTTCCATAGGGCACTCTGGCAGTGTCTCCAAAATATACGATTTTTTCCGAAGGGAGATTTCGCATGATTTCTCTGGCAACGGTCAGCCCGCCCACTCCGGAATCGAAAACCCCGATCGGTGCATTCCTGTCTATCTTCATTTCTCCTTGCCCCGTTTCTTGTTCAGTTCTTCTTCCTCGGAACGGATGGAACGGATGATTGCCTGTCTCTGGTTCTCCAGATGACGATAGGAAATCTCTTTTGCCTGTTTTTCATCCTGATCCGCAATTGCATTCATAAGTTCCTTATGTTCCTGTACCAGCTGCTTTCTGGTTAATTCATCCTTCAGATATTCAATCCGGTAACGATAGATCTGCTCTCTCAGATTATTCAGTACCTGATTCAGGCGCAAATTGTCCGCCGCCTCATAGATAATATCATGAAATTCCACATCTGCCTCTGCGATCCGTACAAGATTTCCCTCCGGCATCAGACGTTCAAATTCCATGGTCGCATATTGCATTCTCTGTAGCTGTTCTTTTGTCCGTAAACGGCAGGCTTTTTCAATAGACAGATCCTCCAGTGCCATTCGTACTTCAAGAACGTCATTCAGGTCTTTCTCGGTGATGCTGGCCACATGTGCACCTCTTCGGGGAATCATCACCACAAGCCCCTCCAGCTCCAGCTTCCGCATGGCTTCCCGGATGGGTGTTCTGCTGACACCGAGACGATCTGCCAGTGCGATTTCCATCAATCGTTCGCCGGGCTTGAGTTCTCCTTTTAGAATTGCCTGCCGCAAGGTATTAAACACCACATCCCTCAGCGGCAGATATTCGTTCATCTGTATTGAAAAATCACTGGTCATCGTCTGCTCCTTATATTCGCTGCCTTATCTGCTTTCGGGATTGTGAGAGCTGCACCGCAGAGAAACAATCCGTAAGCACCTTTGACTCCCTAACCAACATTGTATACATTTGTTGCAAAAACAGTCCGGGCAATTCCACTGCTGCGAAGAACCTGTGCTGCATTTTCCAGCTTCTTCGAATCATCAAAAATTCCAAATACCGTTGGACCGCTTCCGCTCATCATAGCCTTTAAAGCCCCATTTTCTTCCATTTGATTTTTGATATCCCGAATGACCGGATACTCCCGGATGATTCCTGGCTCAAAAACATTTTCCATTTTCGAAATCATACTGTAAAGATCCTTCTCTTGAATATCCCGGATCATGCCATCGATGTCCGGCCTTCTCCATGCGGAATCGTCTAACCGGAGATTTCCATAGGCCTGCTTTGTTGAAACGTTCACTGCCGGTTTTCCAATGAGAATACCGCAGTCCGGTAATGGGTCCAGTCTGGTGAGAACCTCCCCGATTCCTTCTGCCAACGCAGTCCCTCTCATAATACAGTATGGAACATCTGCTCCCACCTTCACGGCACGCTCCATCAACTCCTCTTCCCTTAATCCCAATCGGAAGATCCGGTTGATCCCTACAAAAGCTGCAGCGGCATCGGAACTTCCGCCAGCCATTCCTGCTGCCACGGGTATGAATTTCTCCAGATGGATCTTAACACCTTCTTTTATGTCAAATTCATCCATCAGAAGCTTTGCCGCCTGGTATACCAGGTTTCGTTCATCCGTAGGAATAAACGGCAGGTTCACGGATAAATGTATCCCCGGCGTACCGGCCTTTTCTATTTCCAGTACATCATACATCGATATGGTCTGCATGATCATGCGGACATCATGATATCCATCTTCTCTTTTTCCTAATACATCCAATGCCAGATTTATTTTTGCCAATGCTCTTAAACGCATCTTTTTCCCCCATATCCATAAGATCGCAAATCCCGTAGAAGATTCGCAGAATTGTACATTTTTGAATATTGTATACAATCTCCCGTGAAATTATATTATTCCTTTGCCTGTAAAAAAGCAAGGGCTTTTTGTTGCATCCATATACAAAACTCTCTATAATGAAGGAGATGCCATTATCTGCGAAAGGAGTTTTTCTATGCTTCGATTTATTCTTGTATGTATTGTAGTAATCGGATTTCTGATTCTGTCGATCCCGATTCTTCTGGTTGAATGGATCATCGGAAAATTCAAACCGGAAGTCAAAGACATCAGTTCTCTGCGTATCATTCAGGCTGTTTTCAAATTCATCCTCTGGATCACCGGTGTAAAAGTCACGGTCATCGGAGAGGAAAATGTTCCGAAAGATCAGCCTGTTTTGTACATTGGAAATCATAGAAGCTATTTCGATATTCTCCTGACGTATTCCCGCTGTCCCATCCGTACCGGCTATGTGGCCAAAAAAGAAATGGAACGTTTTCCGCTGTTATCCAACTGGATGCGCTATCTCCATTGCCTCTTCCTGGACCGCAAGGATATCCGGCAGGGACTGCAGACCATATTGACTGCCATTGCTAAAGTAAAATCCGGCATTTCCATCTGTATTTTCCCGGAAGGAACCCGAAACCGTGCAGAAAGTGACCTGGAATTGATGCCCTTCCACGATGGAAGCTTTAAGATCGCCACGAAGACCGGCTGTCCTATCATTCCCATCTCCCTCTCTAACACGGCGCAGATGTTTGAAGCACACTTTCCAAAGATCACACCTGTTCATGTAATCGTGGAATACGGTGCTCCTATTTATCCGGATCAGCTGGATAAAGAACAGAAAAAGCATATTGGAACTTATGTCCAGGAGATCATTCTGGAAACGCTCAAAAAAAACCAGGAGCTGCTTTAATGCAGCTCCTGATTTTTTACTGTCATTTTCTCGCACAGACACATTTATTTTTGTCTGTCTATCTGCCCCTGTCACCAGGCAATCACTTCTCAATATCAACCTTGTCCAGATGCCAGATATCATCTACATACTCCTGAATAGTTCTATCCGAAGAGAATTTACCACTGCAGGCTGTATTAAGCAGTGCTTTCTTTGCCCAGCCTTTTTCATCCTTATATGCGGCCTCTACGCGTTTCTGTGCTTCTGCATAGGCACGGAAATCTGCCAGAATAAAGTAGCGGTCTGCACGGTCTGTATTCTTTGTTGTAAGAAGAGAATCATACAGATCACGGAACAGCTCTGTATCGTAGCTGAAGGTACCGTTGATCAGCTGCATCAGCACGTTGCGGATCTCTCCGTCGGTATTGTAGATCACGTTTGGATCGTATCCGCCATTGTTCTCATAATTGATGACCGCATCCGAAGAAAGACCGAAGATAAATGCATTCTCTTCGCCGACTTCTTCCACGATTTCTACGTTGGCACCATCCATTGTTCCAAGTGTCGGTGCTCCGTTTAACATAAACTTCATATTTCCGGTTCCGGAAGCCTCTTTACTTGCAGTGGAGATCTGCTCCGATACATCCGCTGCTGCAAAAATCATCTCTGCATTGGATACACGATAGTTTTCAATAAACACAACTTTGATCTTTCCATTGATGGAAGCATCGTTGTTTACAACATCTGCTACGGAAGTGATCAGTTTGATGATCTTCTTCGCCGTATGATATCCTGCAGATGCTTTTGCACCAAAGATAAAGGTTCTTGGATAGAAATCCATCTCCGGGTGCATTTTGATCTCATTATACAGATAGATCACATGCAGGATATTCAGAAGCTGCCGTTTGTACTCATGAAGTCTCTTAACCTGTACATCAAAAATGGAACGCGGGTTTACTTCTACGCCATTGTGTTCCAGAATGTATTTTGCAAGACGTACCTTGTTCTGGTATTTGATATTCATGAATTCCTGCAATGCTTTTTCATCATCTGCATATACCTTCAGTTTGGACAGCTGCGACAGATCCGTGATCCATTCCGGTCCGATATGATCCGTTACCCAGTCTGCCAGAAGCGGATTACCATGAAGCAGGAATCTTCTCTGTGTGATACCGTTTGTCTTATTATTGAATTTTTCCGGCATCATTTCGAAGAAATCTCTAAGCTCCTGTTTCTTCAGGATCTCGGTATGCAGTCTTGCAACACCGTTTACAGAGTAGCCTGCAACGATTGCAAGGTGTGCCATCTTAACCTGTCCGTCATAGATGATAGCCATCTTTTTGATCTTATCATAGTTGCCGGGATATTTTGCCTGAATCTCGTTGATAAAACGACGGTTGATCTCCTCAATGATCTGATATACACGAGGAAGAAGTCTGGAGAACAGCTCGATCGGCCATTTTTCAAGAGCTTCTGCCATAATGGTATGGTTTGTATAAGCAACGCAATGGGTCGTTACTTCCCATGCATCATCCCAGCCAAGGCCTTCTTCATCCATAAGGATACGCATCAGTTCTGCAACTGCAACGGTCGGATGGGTATCGTTCATCTGGAAAACAGCCTTTTCCGGAAGCTTGCGGATGTCATCATGATTCTTTTTGTACTTTGCGATTGCGGACTGCAACGAAGCAGATACGAAGAAATACTGCTGTTTCAGACGCAGTTCCTTACCTGCCATATGGTTGTCATTAGGGTAAAGAACATCTACAAGGTTCTTTGCCAGGTTCTCCTGCTCAACGGCTTTCCGGTAATCCCCCTTATCGAAGGAATCAAGACCAAAATCAATGATCGGCTCTGCATCCCAGATACGAAGGGCATTTACGACTTTATTGTTATACCCAACGATTGGCATATCGTAAGGTACTGCATGTACCGACTGGTATCCTTCGTGGATAAACTTGTTTTCCTGTTTTACGTGGTCGTATTCCACACGAACATATCCGCCGAATTTGATTTCCTTTGTATATTCCGGACGGCGAAGCTCGAAAGGATATCCATTCTTCAGCCAGTTATCCGGCACCTCCACCTGGAAACCATTCTCGATCTTCTGCTTAAACATGCCATAGTGATAACGGATACCACAGCCATATGCGGCATAGTTCATAGTTGCAAGAGAGTCGATGAAGCAGGCTGCCAGTCTTCCAAGACCACCATTTCCCAATGCAGGATCCGGTTCCTGATCTTCGATGACGTTGAGATCAAGCCCAAGCTCGTCCAGTGCTTCTTTTACCTCTTCATATGCACAAAGATTGATGAGATTGTTGCCAAGAGCACGTCCCATAAGGAATTCCATCGACATGTAGTAGACGATCTTTGGGTCCTGTTCCTCATACTCTTTCTGTGTTTCCATCCAGTTATCGATGATCACATCCTTAACGGCATAGCTTACTGCCTGGAAAATCTGTTCCTGGGTAGCTTCCTTCAGGCTTTTGCGGTAAAGAAATTTTACATTCTCTTCAACACTTTTCTTGAATGCTGCTTTTTTAAACTGCTTATCAATCATATGTTATCCTCCATTTATTAGCTAATCATCTGTTGAAATCCTTATAATTTTTCAACTCCGATAGTAACTTTTTCTTTATTAATACTCCACTCTTTCTCATAACCTTTTGTCTCACCGGCTGTAAATCGCTCTGCAAGAACCTCGGATAGAATCTCTGTTTCATGTCGGCTGATCACGTCAATGACTTTCTCATTGTCTCTTGCGTATACACAGATCTTGTCCATCACTTCAAAGCCTGCTTCCTTACGCATGGTCTGCACCTTGCTGATGATCTCCCGGACAAAGCCTTCTTCCAGAAGCTCCGGTGTGAGATTGGTATCCAGTACAACCGATACATCTCCTTCACTTTCGGTGACGAATCCTTCACTTTGTGCTGTCTCGATCAGAAGATCTTCTTCCGTCAGTTCCACAGCATTTCCGTTAATATCCAGTTTCAGGACACCGGTGGCTCGCAGTTCATTCATTGCTTTCGCACCATTAATATCGGTAAGAGTCTGCCGGATTCCACCCAGAAGTTTTCCATATTTTGGTCCCACGGTGCGAAGCTGCGGCTTGAAGCTGTAAGAAACAAAGGCTTCCACATCCTCTGCAAATTTCACTTCTTTTACATTCAGCTCATCTGCAATGATGTCCGTAAAATAAGAATCCATCTGTTTCTCTGCTTTTACATACATGGTTCCGATCGGCTGACGATTCTTGATGTTTGCTGTATTTCTGCAGGCACGTCCAAGAACAACAACTTTCAGAAGTTCTTCCATGTTTGCTTCCAGCTCCGGGTCGATCCAGCTTTCCTCTGCCGCCGGATAATCACAAAGATGAACGCTTTCCAAAGCTGCCGGATCAACACTTCTTACCAGATTCTGATAGATATCCTCCGTCATAAACGGAATCAGAGGAGCGGCCACTTTTGCCACCGTTACAAGAGCCGTATACAATGTCATGTAGGCATTGATCTTATCCTGCTCCATCCCTTTTGCCCAGAAACGCTCACGACTTCTTCTTACATACCAGTTACTCATTTCATCCACAAATTCCTGCAATGCTCTCGCACTTTCCGGAATCTTGTAGTTTTCCAGATCACTGTCCACGGTTTTGATTAAAGTGTTCAGCTTAGACAGAAGCCATTTATCCATTACCGGAAGTTTATCATACTCCAATTCGTATTTTGAAGCATCAAACTGATCGATATTTGCATAAAGCACGAAGAATGCGTAAGTATTCCACAATGTGCTCATGAATTTACGCTGTCCCTCTACAACGGCTTTTCCATGGAAACGGTTTGGAAGCCATGGAGCGCTGTTGATGTAGAAGTACCAGCGGATCGCATCTGCACCGTACTGTTCCAGTGCTTCAAAGGGATCTACCGCATTTCCTTTTGACTTGCTCATCTTCTGTCCATTCTCATCCTGAACATGACCAAGAACGATAACGTTCTTATAAGGAGCCTTGTTAAAGAGTAGCGTGGATTCTGCCAGAAGAGAATAGAACCATCCGCGGGTCTGATCTACAGCTTCGGAGATAAAATCCGCCGGAAACTGCTGTTCAAAGAGTTCCTTGTTCTCAAAAGGATAATGATGCTGTGCGAAAGGCATTGCACCGGAATCAAACCAGCAGTCAATGACCTCCGGTACCCTGTGCATCTTGCCGCCGCATTCCGGACAGTTTACTTCGATCTCATCAATATAAGGACGATGAAGCTCTACGGTTTTTGCTGCTTCATTTCCGCTCATTTCAAATAATTCCTGACGGCTTCCGATGGAATGCATATGTCCGCATTCACATTCCCAGATGTTCAAAGGCGTTCCCCAGTAACGGTTACGGGAAATTCCCCAGTCCTGTACATTTTCAAGCCAGTCTCCGAAACGGCCTTTTCCAATGCTTTCCGGAATCCAGTTTATGGTATTATTATTGCGAATCAGGTCTTCCTTCACTGCTGTCATCTTGATAAACCAGGATTCTCTTGCATAATAGATCAATGGTGTATCACATCTCCAGCAATGGGGATAATCGTGCTCGAACTTCGGCGCATCGAAAAGCTTTCCCTCTTTGTCCAGGTCTGTCAGGATCACCGGGTCTGCTTTCTTAACGAAGATTCCCGCATAAGGCGTTTCTTTTGTCAGATTGCCCTGTCCGTCTACAAACTGAACGAATGGAAGGTCATAATCTCTTCCTACACGGTTGTCGTCTTCACCAAAAGCAGGGGCAATGTGTACGATACCGGTACCATCACTCATGGTAACATAGTTATCGCAGGTTACAAAATGTGCTTTCTTCTTCTGTTTTGCTGCCGCCTCTGCAGTGCATTCCCACAGTGCTTCGTATTCCTTGTATTCCAGGTCGGTTCCCTTGCAGGATTCCAGGATCTCGTAGGCTGGTTTCTCTTCGGTGCCAAGCTTTCCAAGAACCTTATCCAGAAGTGCCTCTGCCATATAATACGTATATCCATCTGCAGCCTTCACTTTTACATACGTTTCCGCAGGATTCACGCATAGAGCCACATTGCTGGGGAGTGTCCAGGGAGTTGTAGTCCATGCGAGAAAATATGCATCCTCCCCAACCACTTTAAAACGGACAACTGCCGAGCGTTCTTTTACACTTTTATATCCCTGTGCAACTTCCTGTGCAGAAAGAGGCGTTCCACAGCGAGGACAATATGGCACGATCTTGAAGCCTTTGTACAGAAGCTTCTTATTCCAGATTTCCTTCAGTGCCCACCATTCCGATTCAATAAAACTGTCGTCGTAAGTAACGTACGGATTCTCCATATCTGCCCAAAAACCAACGGTTGAAGAGAAATCCTCCCACATGCCTTTGTATTTCCAGACACTTTCCTTACACTCCTGAATAAAGGGTTCCATGCCATATTGTTCGATCTGTTCTTTTCCATCCAGGCCGAGCTTCTTCTCAACCTCCAGCTCAACCGGAAGACCATGTGTGTCCCAGCCCGCTTTACGCGGAACCATATAACCCTTCATGGTACGGTATCTCGGAATCATATCTTTGATAACACGTGTCAGAACATGACCAATATGAGGCTTCCCGTTTGCAGTGGGCGGTCCATCATAAAAGGTATATGTCTCGCCTTCCTTGCGGCTATCCATACTTTTTTCAAAAATATGGTTTTCTTTCCAGAACTGTTCGATTTTTTTCTCGCGGTCAACAAAATTCAGGTTCGTATCAACTTTCTGGTACATTGATCTGCCTCCTTTAATAGAATTAAAAAAACCGTCCTGTAAAAGGACGGAGTCATTTACTCACGCTATACCACCTGTTACATCTTTGTACGGGCATATCTGCCGATACGCGTTCCATTTAACGGAGGAAAACCGTCAGCTCTTACCTGCCTGCTTCTGCCAGAATAAGCCCTTCAGAACTGCAGCTCCGGAGTGATCTTCTTTTGCGCTTACTCTCCGCCGGGCTCACACCATCCCCGGTTCGCTGTGGATTTCCCTGCAAACTACTGTCTCCATCATAGCCTTTTCCAATAACGTATACCTCGCTAGTATAAAGGTTTAAATTACGTTGTGTCAAGAGTTTTTCATTTTTTTGTTTACTTTACCAAGCCATTTGGTATATCATGAGGGATGATAGGCAGATTTCAATAATGCCTGATACAGTGGGGAATGGTCCCCATGAAATCCGTAGGCACTTTTGACACTTAACCAGCTTTATATAAAATGAGAAAGGATGACTATGTTTAATAAGAAATCGATTGTAAGAAAACGGCTGTGTATGGTTCTGTGTTCCGCCATGCTGATTTCTCAGTCTGACCTGACATTGTTCGGTGAAGATTTTGAGCGCGGAGAACCACCGGCTATTGTGTACTATGATGAATGGGGCGATATCGGATATTACGATGATTATCTGAATGAGTTTGTATATTACAGCGAGTCCTTCCATCCGGCAGGTTCTACCCCTCATTATTATGCCACCGGTGAGCCCGTCACGGAAGGGAATGACGCTGCAAACACAGAAGAAGCTCCGGCAGAGGATCCTGCCTTGGATACAGCAGCTGCCGAACCGGAACAGGCGGCTCAGCCTGTTGAAGCCGGAACAGAGACGGAAGGTGTTGCGGAAAATGTATATTCGGAAGAAGATGCGCATATGAGCGCATTCTATGCCCCCATTGAATCCAATGCCTATCCAGGCTGGCCTCAGGGGCCTGCCATTGAAGGGGCTGCCGCCATATCCATCGACGCAAGCACGCATGCCGTCCTCTACTACAAAAATGCGGACGCAAAAATGTATCCGGCCAGCATCACGAAGATCATGACCGGTCTTCTGGCCTGTGAACATCTGAATATGAAGGACACCTATGCCATATCAGAAGCGGCTGCTTACGGGATAGAACCCGGAAGCTCCAGTATCTATGCAGATACCGGCGAACTCTTAACGGTAGAACAGGAAATGGCTGCTCTGATGCTGGAATCTGCCAATGAAATCGCATTGGCTCTGGCAGAACAGACCTCCGGTTCTGTGAAAAAATTTGTCGAACTGATGAATCAGCGAGCCCGGGAGCTGGGATGCACCAATACGCATTTCAACAATCCAAATGGCCTGCACGACGAAAACCATTATACAACAGCCAGTGATATGGCCAAAATTGCCATCGCAGCATGGAACAATCCCTTATTCCGAAAATTTGTAACAACCGATATTTATGAGATTCCTCCCACAAATGTCCAGAAAGAGACCCGCTATCTTCGAAATCATCATGGAATGATGAAAAACCATGATTACCCATACGACGGAGTCTTAGGCGGCAAGACCGGTTATACCATGGCCGCAGGCAATACACTGGTCACCTATGCAAGCAAAAATAATCTCGGTGTAGTCACCGTTGTAATGAATTCCATAGGAGGCGCTTACAGCGATACGGCATCCATTCTGGACTATTCTTTCCAGAATTTCCAGCGGATCTCCCTGGGGTACCGGTACGATCCGGTTCCTTCCGGACTGCTTCCTTATCAGATCTACTCTTACAAAACCGGAAGCAGCAAAACCTTATTCCATGCCCGGCGCAGCTACTATGCTACGGTTCCCTTGAATGTCCCGGCCGGTCAGCTGAAAAAAGAAACCACCCTCCAGCGCCTGGCGAGTGGTCCTTACCTTCTAAAGGATTCCTACTATTATAACGATATATTTGTTGGTTACGGAAAACAATATTCCCGGAAGAGCTTAGCTTACTATCTTCCCACTATTTCGTTTCTTTAACTGACGCTTCTGGCGGAGAGAATCCCGTTTATCGCGGATTTCCTCCGCCTCTTCTTTGCTGATGAGCTTTATGGTCTTCACCGCATAATAATTGCCGCTTTCTGCTTTTCGCACACGGGATTTTCCTTTTACCAGACCATGCTCCTCACATATCGAGACGCTGTAATAATTCTTTGATCCGCACAAAAACCAACGGATTTTTCTTTTTGCCGGTTTTTTGCATACAGGGCAGCGGGTGCTTGATACCTCCCGGTCCCGCATTACATTTTCCCTTGCAGAAAACTCTCTGGACACATATTTATCATATGTCGGGTAACAAATATGCACCTCTTCTTTTTTTGACTTCGGATTCTGATAAATATCAATGGAGGAATTCGGAAAAATATCCTTTGCATCCATCTTCCTTAACACTTCCGCCGTGTAATATGCATCTGCCAAAGCACGGTGAAAATCCATCCACTTCTCGATTTTCAGATAGTCAATGGCATATTCCAGTGACCGGCAGCTTTTTCTGGTCTCATAAGCAATTCCAAAGAGTTTCTGTACATTGTAGTACAGAATCGGACCCTTCAGCAACCCCAGCATATCGTAATACTTCATGTTCCTCTGCAGTTCTGTCAGATCCTGACTTCCCCATGTAAAAAACACCGGGGCCGGTCCACACCAATTCAGGAAACGTTCCATTGCCTGAGGAAACGGCACTCCATTTTTCAATTCCCTGTAATTCATATGAATGACTTCCCGAATGCTGTTATGAATCCATTTATAGACCTTTGGCCGAATCAGGCATTGAAACCGATCTACAATCTCCATTTCCTCATTTAGTTTTACTGCTCCGATCTCAATAATCTCAAAGGGCAGCTTACGATTCGATCCGTTTTTACCATCAGGGCTTTGATTCCATTCCAGGTCAAAAACAATATAAGCCATTTTCCAATTCCCTTCTTATGATTCTGTCCTAATTCCACACACTTTCGGAGGAAGGTGACAGCATCCCTTCGTCTTCGTGTACTATGATTTCGTCTCCCTCTGCTCCGTCTCCTGCATCTACAAAATAGATAATATCACCAACAGCCCGCTCCCCTTTTGCATCGGTGGGATGATTTAACAGTCTTCCTTTAAAAACCAGTGATACCGATCCCCCACCGTCCAGATTGTAAGCATAGGTACATCCAAGATCTATAAAAATCTGTGCCATTTCTGTATAGGACATTCCCTGGGATCCGTATTTATCTCTTCCGTTTGTTGCCAGAATATAGTAATCTCCCGGATTTACCATTCCAATGGCCATTCGCTGCTTGCGGTATACTTCCCGAAAGTCCCCGCCTTTTTCCGGTTCAAAAGCTTCCCCATTCATAACCAATGTAGGACCAAAGCAAAAAGTATGCTGCACGGTCCTTGCAATCAGGTCTTCTGCCATCAGACCTCCGGCAGCCGTGTACATGGAACCATCCTGTGTGATGCACATAATGTTCATATTCGAAGGAACATTATTATAGACCTCTCCATTTTTGATCAGAAGTTTCCCGTTGGAAGGCTGCCCTGTCTCATAAGAAAAACCACTTCCATTGATCCCCAGAATGCCATTATGGGCAGTCACCTCCTCGGAAGTTTTTCTTAAAGGAAGCCCGTATGTTCCTCCGCAAAAAGCAGAACGCAGCTGCTGCGGATTAAAGGTTTCCACATGGCATAACCAGTATACGGTATAATCCGTATGTTTTGCCTCTACGGCAATCTTAAGCGTATCCGTTTCATAATGCAGATCATCATTTGTATAACCGTTCTCATCTGTCGTAATCCCTGAATCCTCACCGGCACATGCCGTATTCCGGCAAAACAACGTGATCAATACAGCAATCATTAATAAAAAACCATATGAATGCTTTCGGCTGCACTTTAATGATTTCATACAGACAGCATAACTCCTTATTTCGAAATTGAACCGATATCGGAGGCTCTTACAATCCGATTCTGTCCAGGTTCATATTAACACAGTAATGATTACAGTGTCAAAAAAAACCCCGCGCCGCCAGATAATGGTCAGCACGAGGCCTTTTAACATAATCATTTTGGGAGTAGTGTGCAGGCCCGACAAGCCTTCATACCTTTTGACCCTGGTATCATCCTCTTTACTTTCCGGAAGCTTCTTCAAATTCTGCAATGATGCTTGCGTCCGGAGCCGGTGTCAGAAGACTCACGACTACGATAAAAATGCAGGCAACGATAAATGCCGGAAGAAGCTCATATATATTCCAGGCACCGCCCATAGGACGAACCAGGTATTTCCACACGAAGATTATGACGCCGCCGGAAATCATACCGGAAAGAGCACCGTATTTCGTTGTTCTCTTCCAAAACAGTGAGAACAGAACCACCGGGCCAAAGGCTGCACCGAAGCCTGCCCATGCAAAGGATACGATCTGGAATACAGAGCTGCCGGGATCTCTTGCTAAAATAACTGCCAGAATAGAAATCACAATCAGTGTAACACGGGCTGCGATGATTCCGCTCTTGTCATTCTTCTGGAACTTTCCACCCAGCATATCCGAGGATACCGCAGAGGCTGCTGCCAGAAGCTGGGAATCAGCAGTAGACATTGTAGATGCCAGGATCCCTGCCAGAATAAGTCCTGCCAGGAATGCCGTTACAACACCATGACTGCTGAGCAGATCTGCAATCTTAACAATAATCGTTTCCGAATTGGAACCTTCCAGTACCTCAATGGCACCGGCCTTGCTCATACCAAGACCTACTATACCGATAAATACCGCAACCGCCATGGAAATCGTAACCCAGATAATGGCAACTCTTCTGGAAAGAGAAAGCTTGTTTTCATCTTCAATTGCCATGAAACGCAGCAGAATGTGAGGCATACCGAAATATCCCAG
>JABUSW010000188.1 GCA_021443885.1 Blautia sp. | reverse complement strand
CCTTTCTGTCAGATTTCGATACATTTCCTGAATTTCATCCAGATATATTTCCAGAAGCTTCCGATCCGGGAAGGAAGTCTGAATACCCGGTTGGGTGACACTGATACCGGCAGCATAGGTGGCATAGCAGATCCCATACAGCAGCGAATTCCCTTTGCTTAATGCAACCGCCAGTGCAGCAATAAAGCAATTGGCAGCACCGGTGGAATCGGAATGGTGGAAAGCGCCGGCCGGAATAGTCCTGGCATATTCAGCGTTGCGCAGATAACAGCCCTTTTTTCCTAAAGTAACGATTACATTTTTACAGCCCTTCTGATAAAGGATTTCGGCTTTTTCCGTAATGGAACCATCTTGCGGAACCAGGATATGCAATTCTGTTTCGTTTGGAATACAGTACGTTACCTTGCTGTACAGCTCATCCGGAAACGGCGTCGGCGAAGAGGGTTTTAAGAAAAGCTCCAGATTGTTTCTTTCACAGGAACGGACCACCTGATTGATGAGGTCTGGATCCAGCTCTGTGGAGAGCAGACAATAATCACAGCTTTGGAACAGGTGCCGGTGAGGCGTCAGGTGCTCCTTGGTGTATGCAGTGTTGGCCCCGGGATACGAGATAACGGTGCTGGTATTCGGCGCTGAGAAAATATAGGCGCGCCCGGTGGGTAAGGAAGAAACCACGGTAAGACTCTCTGTGTGAACCGAGTAATCCTTCAGAGAATTGACGATATTCTGCCCTTCAATATCGTCGCCGATGCAACCGAGAATATGAACATTACCATCCAGTTTTCCGGCACCGATGGCCTGTACCACGGCTTTTCCTCCGGGGATCGTGGTCATATTTCCGGCAATCGACATTTCCCCCTCTGCCGGGATATGATCCAGCTGCAGCATATAGTCCGTGCTGCAGTTTCCCACCACCAGGATCTGCTTGCTGGTCACCGATAAGGGGGCGGTGCTTCCCCGGTGATCCAGCTGCGGCTCGAAGGAATATGTCCGGACAGAAGAATTGGAATTGATCTCGATGCGGTTCAGCAGATAGTTGACGGCTGCCGGAAAAATCTCTTCCGCAGGCAGAGAACAGGTGGTAAGCTCCGGTGTAAAATAGTCATCTGCGCGAAGCTGTTCTCCGCAGATGACGGACAGGTCATAGGGAATAAAATAATTTGCTTCTTTCAGGATCGTATACACAAAACCTGCAAGAAACTTGTTCTGACAGAAAATGGCAGTTACATTGGAGCGGACCCACCTATGGACTCCTTCCGCCAGCATCGTCTGGTTCAGATCGTAAGGAAGCACGTAGTTGTCCCCAACGCCATAGCTGGCATAGGGAGCAATCGCTTTGCGATATCCTGTGATGCAGGAGGCGGCAGCGGTGGATTTTGCATCCGTCACCAGACAGCCGATCTTCTTGTGCCCAAGGCGAAGTAATTCCTGTACAGATTTTTCGGCAACCTTGCTGTAATCAAGATGAAAGGTGGTGCATTGGTCGGACAGGCACGGGGATAAGGACGCCATGGGAATGTGACTCATGTTCTGTACACTTGCCTCGGCAGCAAGGGCAGAATCAGACAACCCAAGGAAAATTCCCTCGATTTTCCGGGTGGCGGCTAACTGCATATATTTTCGAAGATTGTATTCGACAGGATCTGCCAGAGAGTATATGATCAGGGAATATCCCATACGGGAAACCTCCCGCTCCAGACCCAGGATGAAATCCTGGGAAAAGAGTTTCTCTTCAAACAGGAAAGCGATCATTTGGGAACGCCCTTTGTCCAGGGTTGCTTTTAAATTGGAATACGGTGTGTACTGATACTCCCGGATCACATCTAAAACGCGCTGCCTGGTTTTTTCACTGATCTCAGAGTCTTTGTGGTTCATGATCTTGGAAACCGTGGCTACGGATACGTTGGCGGCAGCGGCAATGTCGCGGATATTCATGGAAAACCTCCTTACTGCAAAACAGGGAAATCATTGTTTCGGACTGTGTCAGAAGATAATTACATACAAAAACGACTTCCGGGTTTTTCCCGGATATTTTACGGATATTGTAGCATTTCTGGTAAAAAGAATCAAAAGATGTTTACGTAAAAAAGTTACGAAACCTTGTTTCTTATAAAATGTGCACAAATGGTTTTCGTATGCTTGTGAATTCAGAATATTGCAATTTTGTTCAAAAATAAATACAATGAAACCATCCCGATAACAACTTAAGGAGGAAAACGAATCATGAAAAGATTGACAGGTGTTGTCGTACCACTTGTAACTCCGCTCACAGAAGATGATCAGATCGATGTAGAATCCCTGCAGAAACTGACGGATCATTGTATTGATGGCGGACTGCAGTGTCTGTATCCCTGCGGTACAACCGGCGAGATGATGTACCTGACCGTTGAAGAAAGAAAACTTGCAGCAGAAGCAGTTGTAAAACAGGCAGCTGGAAGAGTTCCGGTGTTCGTACATGTGGGTGCATGGAATCTCAAAGACACCATCGAGCTGGCACAGCATGCAGCAGAGATCGGAGCAGACGGTATCGGCGTTGTGACTCCTACCTTCTATGCGATCAGTGACAGAGGCCTCATTGATTATTACACATCTGTTGCAAAGAGTGTTCCGGCAGACTTCCCGGTATATCTGTATGGAATCAAGCAGAATGCCATCAACGACATCAACAAATACGTCTGCGATGAAGTTGCGAAAGCTTGTCCGAATGTCATCGGAGCAAAATACAGCTTCCCGGATATGACCAGACTGCAGCAGCTTATGACGGCCAACAACGAAGATTTTGACGTGCTGGTTGGACCGGACCATCTGTTCGAAGCAGTTTGTGCAGTAGGCGGTAAAGGCGTTGTTTCCGGTAATGCCATGATCATTCGTGAACATTATGCGGCTGTATGGGATGCGATCCAGAAGAAAGACTACGATCTGGCTACCAAATACCAGCGTCGTACCAACGTGCTGAACTCCGTAATGTGTGCCATCAACAATATCGCGGCATACAAAGTGATCCTGAAGGAAGAAGGCATCATCGCAACAACGAAGATGCGCCGCCCGATGGAAAACCTCACACCGGAGCAGGAGAAAGAGCTTCTGGAAACCATGAAGAAACTGGATTACAAGAAAGTGATCATCGGTTGATTTCATCAGGAAACGGAATCAGAATCTAATGCAAACGAGCATCAAGATAAAAGCAAACAGGAGGAAAACAAAATGAAGAAAAAATTATTAGCAGCATTACTGACTGCAAGCATGGCTTGCACAATGTTCGCAGGTGTGACCGCTCAGGCTGAGGATCTTGGCGATCCGGTTACGCTTACCGTTACTTTGACAGCAGTATCTACCGATACACATGCAGAGGCAATGATGAAATTCAAAGAGGTTGCAGAAGAGCTTTCCGGCGGCAACATCACAGTGGATGTATACACAGATGCACAGCTTTTCTCTCAGGAAGAAGAAGTTACGGCTGTAGCAGGCGGCGATGCTGACATTACGCTGACATCTGCTTCCTGGCTGACCACAGGTTCTCCGTGGATCTCCATGTTCACAGCCGGATATCTGTTCAACAGCTATGATCATATGACCACTACTTTGAACGGCGAAATCGGAAAGACGGTATTTGATAAGGTTGCTGAAGAGCAGGGTCTCCTTCCTCTTGGCGCATGGTATCTTGGATCTCGTGAGATCTCTCTTGGACAGGACAAGGCCATCACAACTCCGGAAGACCTGAATGGTATCAACCTCAGAATGCCGAACACAGACGCATGGCTGTTCCTTGGCGAAGCTATGGGTGCAAACCCGACACCACTTTCCTTCTCTGAACTGTATCTTGCACTTCAGACAGGTACAGTTGATGGACAGGACAACCCTCTGGGAACCGTAGAATCCGCAAAATTCTATGAAGTTCAGAAATCCATCACGCTGACACACCACCTGGTAGACTCTGTATGGCCGGCAGTCAACTGCGATACATGGGCATCTTTGACAGACGCTCAGAAGGACATCATCCTTCAGGCTGTTGAAGCAGGAAGAGATTACTGCGACAGCACAAACATCCAGAAGGAAGCTGACCTGGTATCCTTCTTTGAAGAGCAGGGTCTTGCAATCTACGAAGCAGACATCGCAGCATTCCAGGAACATGTTATGGATTACTATCTGAACAATGATATCTCTGCAGACTGGGATATGGCTGTATACGATGAAGTAGCAGCTCTTGGAGCAGAAGTTCTCAAATAATCCAGATAATCGAAAATAAAGTTTCCGTTTTATACCCCCGCAATTCCGGGTCAGTATAGGAATTCTGACCGGACTTGCGGGGGAATTTATCGAAAGGGGTACAAGCATAGTGAAAAAAGCAGGAAAATTCTTGCGTGACTGCGTGGAATTATATATTCCTATCGCATCACTGCTTATCATGTTCTGTACATTTATTTTTCAGATTTTTTCCAGATATGTATTGAAACAGCCGGTTGCCTGGGCATACGAAGTAACCGTAATGTGCTATTTGTGGATGGTAGTCCTTGGTGCATGCTATGCATATCGTGACAGATCGCACGTAACCTTCACACTGTTTTATGACCAGTTTGGTGTAAAGGGAAAGGCCTTTATCGCATTCCTTGGCAACCTTCTGATGTTTATTGCCTTTGTTGCCATGTTCCTGCCAAGCTGCAATATGATTCTGGACCAGATGAGCAAACAGGTTACCAGTGTGTTCAAGATCGGTCTGAACATTGTTTATCTTCCGTTTATTCCATTTAATGTGATCATGCTGCTGTATTTCCTGTATGACATGATCATTGAAGTAATGGTATTCTTCGGCATCGGCGGACAGGCGACCGTAGATAAATTCCTGAATGCCACCAAAAATGAGACAGAGGAAGCCATTGAAGCTGCTCTGGCAGAAGAAAATGCAAAGGAGGGTAAATAAATGAACTTTAGTACAGCGCTGATTGTATTTTTGATTTTATTTGTGCTCATGTTCCTTCTCAGAATGCCGATTCCGATGGGTATGATGACGGCTTGCGTTTTCTATTTCCTGGTGTCCGGTGACAATCCCAAGATGGTTGCACAGCAGACTTTGAAGACATTCTATACGAACTATACCATCATTGCCGTTCCGCTGTTTATCTTTGCAGCAAATATCATGAACAGCGGGAAGGTTACTGATAAGGTATTTGGTTTTGCCATGGGCTTTGTAGGCCGTTTCAAAGGTGGTCTGGGTCATGTGAACGTACTGGCATCCCTGATTTTCTCCGGTATGACCGGCTCTGCCATCGCTGACGCCAGCGGTCTTGGCAAAATGGAGATCGATGCCATGAGAGCAGAAGGCTATGACGATGGATTCAGCTGTGCCATTACAGCTGCTTCTGCAACCATCGGTCCGATCTTCCCTCCATCCATTCCGATGGTTATTTATTCCATGCTGTCCGGTGCTTCCGTAGGTGCACTGTTCATGGGCGGTATGGTACCGGCAGTTCTTTTGGCAATTGCTCTTATGATCTATATTGTAATCGTTGCAAATAAGAGAAACTATCCTACCAGTGAGAAAATCGGTCTTCAGCAGTTTTTCCGTTATACATTTAATGCGATTCCTGCGATCCTTACACCGGTAATCCTTCTGGTCGGTATTTACACCGGTATCATGACGCCTACCGAGGCTGGTGCAGTTGCCGGCTTCTATGCACTGATAGTTGCTGTATTGGGCTATCGTGTACTGAAATGGGACGGCTTTAAGCAGGTTCTTATCGACACGGTAAAAGCGACCGGTTCCACTTCTATCATGATCGGTGCGGCTACCTGTATTTCCTATATTGTAGCAAAAGAAAAAGTTGCGATTACCGTTGCAAGCTTTATTACCGGCTTTACCGATAACAAATACGTATTCCTGCTGATCGTAAATATCGCCATCCTGATCCTGGGTATGTTCATTGATACCTCCGTTATCCAGGTTGTATTTGTGCCGATCCTTCTTCCAATTGCAACGGCATTTGGAATCGATCTTGTTCACTTTGGTCTGGTATGTATCTTCAACATGATGATCGGGCTGTCCACACCACCATTCGGTATGCTGCTGTTCATCACCTCGGGTATCTCGGGTACACCGCTGAAGGATGTCATAAAAGAAATTATATGGCCGTTGCTGGCAATGATCGTGGTACTTTTAATCGTTACCTATTTCCCGGATGTGGTACTGTTCCTTCCGAGATTGCTGATGGGTTATAATGGTTAAGGCATCGTTTGTAGGCGTGAAGTTATATGAAGCGATGCGCCAGAGGCTCATGGATTAAGGAAGAGCAAGAATAATCAAAAGGAGATTCATTTATGATCATTGATCAGATTTCCAGATGGCAGTCCTACACCGGTATCACGCCGCATCTGAAGGAGGCGGTGGAATTTGCCCTGACACTTAAGGACAAACCGGCAGGACGCTATGAATATGACGGGCTTCCTGCGGGAAGCGTATTTGCCATGATTCAGGAAGGCGAAACCCAGCCTTATGATACCGGCAAAGTAGAAGCGCACAGGAAATACCTGGATATGCAGATCATGCTCTCCGGAGGCGAAACGGTATATTATGCAGATATTTCCGGGCTGAAGGAATGCGTTCCTTATAAAGAGGACGCAGACATTGCATTTTATGAAAAAGCCGGACAGCCGGTACAGATTCCGGCAGGAACCTTCTATCTGGTATTGCCCCAGGATGGACATATGCCCTGCAGGGAACTGAACGGTCCCGGAACGTATCGTAAGATCGTGCTGAAGGTAAAGCTTTGATTGTTTGAGCGTGGAAACCGCAATGCAGCGTAACGATCCATAAGCATTGCGGCATTTCAATCAATTCATAGATTAAAAAGGTGCATCCCCTCCAGACTGCAAGATAAGTTGATGGAGGGGATGTTTTACTGTGCTAATTCGTTGACGTATGACGAAAATAGTGTTAAGATGAGTAAGATTTGTGCGAAAAAGCAGAAAATGCACAAAAAGTGTTACATAAAGTAATTGTACGTTTCGTACAATGAGGAGGATTTTTATGAGTAAAATGTTGAAAATCAGATGGCACGGCCGCGGCGGCCAGGGTGCCAAAACGGCAGCGTTGCTTCTGGCAGATGTTGCATTCAGCACAGGAAGCTATGTACAGGGCTTCCCGGAATATGGCCCGGAACGTATGGGTGCACCGATCACTGCTTATAACCGGATCAGCGACACACCGATTCGCGTACATTCCAATATCTATGAGCCGGATTATGTCGTGGTTGTAGACGACAGCCTCATCGATGCAGTGGATGTCACCGCAGGACTTGCAGCAGACGGCGCAATCGTGATCAATACCGAGAAGGGAAAAGAAGCCATTGTGAAGCAGCTGAAAGCGAAAGGCTTTGAGGGAAATGTATATACCATCGATGCGAGAAAGGTATCCCTGGCGACTTTGGGAAAATATTTCCCGAATTCCCCGATGCTTGCCGCCATCGTGAAAGTAGCGAAGATCATGCCGGAGGAGCAGTTCCTTTCCGAAATGCAGAAATCTTATGCACATAAATTCGCTTCCAAACCGGAAGTTATCGAAGGAAACATGAAAGCCCTTGAGATGGCTCTGAAGGAGGTTGAATAATGAGAACAGATATCAGTAAATTACATGGAAGCGTATCCTGGAAGGATATTACAGATGGTCAGTACATCTGCAATCCGGGATGCAGCGTGGATTTTCTTACCGGGGAGTGGCGTGTAGATACTCCGCAGTTTATCGTCGAGAAATGCAAACAGTGCCTTCTCTGTGTGCCGGTATGTCCGGACAGCTGCATTGCAGTTGTGGATGGCAAAAGAACAGATTTTGATCTGGATCATTGCAAGGGCTGCGGTATCTGCGCGGAAGCCTGCAAATTCGAAGCGATCATTATGAAGAAAGGGGAGAAATAGTCATGGCAATCAGAGAGAGACTTTCCGGAAACGAAGCCGTTTCCACAGCGATCCGACAGATCAACCCGGATGTAATGGCTGCATTCCCCATTACGCCATCTACCGAGATCCCGCAGTTTGTATCCGGCTATATCGCAAACGGCAAGATGGACACCGTATTCGTACCGGTGGAAAGTGAACACAGTGCAATGTCTGCTACCATCGCAGCCTCCGCTGCAGGTGCCAGAGCTATGACAGCAACATCTTCCTGCGGTCTTGCGTACATGTGGGAAGAGCTTTATATCGCAGCCTCCAACCGGATGCCCGTCGTTCTGGCATTGGTAAACCGCGCTCTTTCCGGCCCGATCAACATCAATGCAGACCATTCCGATGGTATGGGTGCAAGAGATGCCGGCTGGATCCAGATCTATTCCGAGGACAATCAGGAAGCTTATGATAATATGGTGCAGGCATTCCGTATCGCAGAACACAAGGATGTGAAGCTGCCGGTCATGATCTGCCAGGATGGATTTATCACATCCCACGCAGTACAGAACATTGAGCTTTTGGAAGACGAGAAGGTAAAAGCCTTTGCAGGCGAATACGAGCCGGAGAACTATTTGTTGAACGCAGAGAATCCAATGGCAGTCGGCCCTTATTCTATCACAAATTACTATATGGAATCGCATCGCTCTCAGGCCCAGGCAATGGCCAACGCTAAAAAGGTGATTCTGGAGATCGGCAAAGAATTCGGCGAAATCAGCGGAAGAGAATACGGATTCTTTGAAGAATATAGCATGGAAGATGCAGAATACGCTATCGTGGTTATGGGTTCTGCTTCCGGCGCTGCAAAAGACGCAGTTGACGAGCTTCGGGCCCAGGGCAAGAAAGTCGGCATGATCAAGGTCAGAGTCTTCCGTCCCTTCCCGGCAGAAGAGCTTGCCGCAGCGCTTTCCAAAGTAAAAGCCGTTGCGATCATGGACAGAGCAGAAAGCTTCAGCGCCAACGGTGGTCCGCTGGCCAGTGAATTAAAATCGGCTATGTATGACGGTGGTTGTCAGGCAAAAGCTTACTCCATAGTATACGGTCTCGGTGGACGTGATATCACAGTGGAAATGATGGAAGACATTTATTCCAGCATCGAAACAGGAGAGATCAAGACCGAAACCATGAAACAGGACGGCATTCCATATTATTATGTGGGCGTCAGAGGATAGGAGGAAGCAAAGAGATGGCAACAAGCGCAAAAGAAATCATGAGCAGACCGGACCGTCTGGTTCCGGGTCATAGAATGTGTGCCGGCTGCGGCGCAACGATCGCACTGAGAAACGTACTGAAAGCATTGAAGCCGGAAGATCAGGCAGTGATCCTGAATGCTACCGGATGTATGGAAGTATCCACCTTCACATACCCCTATACATCCTGGACTGACAGCTATATGCACAATGCTTTTGAAAACGCATCTGCATCTGCAAGCGGCGTGGAAGCAGCATACAAAGCCCTTCAGAAGAAAGGCAGAGTAAAAGAAAACTATAAATTCATCGCGGTAGGCGGCGACGGTTCCAGCTATGATATCGGCTTCCAGTCTCTGTCCGGCGCAATGGAGAGAAACACCGATTATGTATACGTGTGTTATGATAACGAGGCTTATATGAACACCGGTATCCAGAGATCCTCTGCAACCCCGATGTATGCCGATACAACGACTACGCCCATCGGTTCCCAGAGCAACGGGAAACCACAGAACCGCAAGGATCTGACGGAGGTCATCGCAGCCCACAACGTACCTTATGCAGCCCAGACCACCTTCATGGGCAATTTCAAGGATCTTTATGCAAAAGCAGAGAAAGCAATCTACACACCGGGTGCAGCTTTCCTGAACATCCTGGCTCCGTGTCCGCGTGGATGGAGATACGACACTCCGAAGATCATGGACGTCTGCAAGGCAGCGGTGGATACCCATTTCTGGCCATGCTACGAATACGAAGATGGCAAATGGACCATTACCTATGAGCCAAAGAATAAACTGCCTATCGAAGACTTCCTGAAGCTGCAGGGCAGATTCAAACACCTCTTTAAGAAAGAAAACGAGCACCTCATCGCAGAGATCCAGAAGGAAGTAGACCGCAAATGGGACGAACTCGCTGCAAAATGCAATCTGTAGTTCGCAATAAGCAAGCATAAAATGCGAGCGATGTACTGGTATTGAGGTATTTAGCCGGTTCCGGATTATCCGGGACCGGTATTCTTTTATAGATTAAACCATAACTAATATATAGAAATTATCTATATATTGGTTATAGGGATAAAAGAAAACAATTTGTGAAAAATAGACAATTCCTGTATTCTTTATATGTGTCGGATACGTAATTGTTATAAGGAGAAGCCGATAGGATAAGAATTATGGCACTGCGAAAGAAAGAATTAATGCTGGTTGTGACGTTTTATACCACGTCGGAAGCCATGGCGGTGGAACGTCTGTGTAAGGATAAGGGTTACCCGGGAAAGCTGTTCTCGGCCCCCCGGAATCTCAGTGTGGATTGCGGAATCGCCTGGAAGATGCCTTTGGAATATGAAGCTTCGCTGCGGCAGCTGATCAATGAAGAAGACCTGGAGATTCATGGCATCCATAAAATGGACGTCTGACTGCGGGATTCAGCTCTTCGCTAAAACGGGCTTCTTTCCTGCCACAAAGCGCTCCGGGTGCATGGCGTGGGGGAGAAATGACCCTGTGACAAATCATCAAACAAATGTAGAGGAATCTGGTATGGAAAATGAGATCAAGCTTACGAAGCTGGCCAATTGTGCCGGCTGCGGTGCAAAGGTTGGTGCCGGTGTGCTGGCGCAGCTTTTGGAAGATATCAAGGTACATCGCGATCCGAACCTTCTGGTGGGATTTGATAAAAGCGACGATGCCAGCGTCTATAAAATTTCAGAAGAACTGGCGCTGGTGCAGACAGTGGATTTTTTTCCTCCCATTGCCGATGATCCTTATACCTTCGGGGCCATCGCGGCAGCCAATGCCATGTCGGATGTGTATGCCATGGGCGGAGAACCGAAGCTTGCCCTGAATATCATGGCAGTGCCGGAGACTTTGGATAAGGAAGCGGTGCATGAGATCCTGCGGGGCGGATATGACAAGGTTTATGAAGCCGGGGCATTGATCACCGGGGGGCACAGCATCCTGGATCCGGAGCCGAAATACGGGCTTGCCGTTACGGGATTTGTCCATCCGGGAAAAATGCTGACGAATTCCGGTGCAAAGCCGGGAGATGTGCTGTTGCTGTCAAAACCCATCGGCATGGGAATTCTTACCACAGCCGCCAAGGTGGATATGGTGAGTCCGGAGACCATGAAAATGGCTTACGAGCTGATGTCGACCCTGAACAAAAAAGCCCGGGATGCCATGGTGAAATACCGTGTGCACAGCTGCACCGATGTGACAGGCTTTGGCTTGCTGGGACATACCTGCGAGATGGCGCAGGGAAGTGACGTGCAGATCGTTCTGGATACCGACAGGATCTCCCTGATTCCGGAGGCGAAAGAGCTGGCTTCCATCGGCATTTTGCCGGCGGGAATGTATCGAAACCGCCAGTTTGCGGAAAGCAGAGTCGAACCGGGAGATGTAGAGCTTGCGGTGCAGGATATGCTGTACGACCCCCAGACCTCCGGTGGCTTGCTGGTAGCAGTGGATCCCGAGGACGCAGATGCACTGTTTGAAGAGTGGAAAACATGCGTACCCTGTGCGCAGAAAATCGGAAGAGTAGAAGAATATCAGGGGTCGATGCGTATCTATTTAGTGTAATAAGAGTAATAAGATAAGGAGAGAGTGTATGAAAAACAAGATTAATGTATGGGTGCCGGTTACCGGCCTGGCAGTTGGTATCGCTGCTGTTTTACTGACTTATCTGGGGAATCCGGCTAATATGGGATTCTGTATTGCCTGCTTCTTAAGAGATATCGCAGGTTCCCTGCAGATGCACACGGCTGCACCGGTGCAGTATCTTAGACCGGAGATCATAGGGCTGATTCTTGGTGCTTTTGTGATGTCTCTGGCGGGAAAAGAATTCAAGGCCCGCGCCGGCTCGGCACCTGCACTTCGCTTTGTACTGGGTGCGTTTGTTATGATCGGCGCATTGATCTTCCTTGGATGCCCCCTTCGTATGGTGATCCGTATGGGCGGCGGCGACCTGAACGCTTTCGTGGGTCTGGCCGGATTCTTTATCGGTATCCTCATTGGGATCTTCTTCCTGAAGAAGGGCTTCACCCTGAAACGTACTTATCATGCGGCCAAGGTGGAAGGCTTTACCATGCCGGCTTTCGCAGTGGGACTTCTGATTCTCCTTCTGGCTGTTCCTTCTGTTCTGATTTTTTCCACAGAAGGACCCGGAAGTAAGCATGCTCCTGCAATCGCAGCCCTTGTTGTTGCAGCCATCGTAGGCGCATTGGCTCAGAAAGCAAGACTTTGTATGGTTGGTGGTATGCGTGATGCCGTGATGTTTGGGGACTTTAACCTGTTATCCGGATTTGTGGTAATCTTCGCAACGGTTCTGGTTGGGAATATCATCCTGGGCAACTTCCATGGATTCTCCACTTACCTGCAGCCGATTTCCCATGCAAGCCAGCTGTGGAATCTGCTGGGAATGGTCATCGTTGGATGGGGAAGTGTTCTTCTGGGCGGATGCCCCCTTCGTCAGCTGATTCTTTCCGGCGAAGGCAACGGCGACAGTGCAGTGACCGTATTTGGAATGATCGTTGGTGCTGCTTTTGCACACAACTTTAAGCTTGCCGGTGCAGCTGCATCTCTGACCGATGACGTGTATTCCGCAGGCGGTATCGGAACCAATGGAAAAATTGCTGCTGTTGTGATTCTCGTTCTTCTGGCAGTGATTTCCTTCACAAATATCTCGTCTGAGAAATAATGCAGCGGTTGCAAGGCGCGATTACAGAAATGTAAGAACGGATTGCGTCAGAACAATGAACGCAAAAATCTCAAATAGTGACAGATCAGTCAAAAAAGGAGTGTACTATGGTAGATGCAAGAGGATTAAGCTGTCCGATTCCGGTCGTGATGGTACAAAATGAAGTAAAGAAATCAAATCCTTCCAGACTGGAAGTGATGGTGGACAATCAGGTGGCAGTAGAAAATGTATCCCGCTTTGCTGCAAGCCAGGGGTATAAAGTACAGACCAGTGAAGAAGGAGACGACTTCCGCCTGGTGCTGAAGAAGTGATATTGATGAAAGAGTTCGGAATTGCCTATGTTCCGGACTCTTTTTTGCGTTTTTCAACCTTTTTCCAGCCTTACGCCCATTTTATCTGCACTCGTTTTTATGCTATTGCATTTGGAAAATGAAATATGATAAAATATATTGATTACGAAAAAATGATATATGTATGATACAATGGAGGAAACGGCAATGATTTTTATTGAGTTCCTGAAAGTAATTTTCCTTGGCATTGTGGAGGGGATCACAGAATGGCTTCCCATCAGCAGTACCGGGCATATGATTCTGGTGGATGAGTTTATCCGGCTGGATGTGACGCCGGAATTCAAGGAATTGTTCCTGGTAGTAATTCAGCTGGGCGCGATCCTGGCGGTTGTGGTTCTGTTCTGGAACAAGCTGTGGCCCTTTTATAACCGCTCCTTAACCGTACAGGCCAGAACCCGGCTCAAGAAACAGCCTGCAGTAAAACGGCTGGCTATGACTTTTGTGGAAAGATTCTGTGACAAGGAGAAATGGATCTTATGGTTTAAGATTCTGGTGGCATGTCTTCCCACGATCATCATTGCGCTTCCTTTTAACGACGTGATCGAAGAAAAGTTTAACAATTATGTGGTAGTGGCCATTGCTCTGATCGTGTATGGTGTTTTATTCATTCTCATCGAGAATTACAATAAGAAAAGACGCCCGAAAACCAGAAACCTGCAGAGCCTGTCCTTTAAGACTGCTTTCCTGATCGGATGCTTTCAGGTGCTGGCAGTGATTCCGGGAACCTCCCGGTCCGGTTCCACCATCATCGGCGGTATTCTGGTGGGAACCTCCAGAACCGTAGCGGCAGAATTCACTTTTTTCCTGGCCATTCCGGTCATGTTCGGAGCCAGCCTGCTGAAGCTGATCAAGTTCGGACTTGCATTCTCCACCTATGAGATCATTATATTAGTGGTTGCAATGCTGGTGGCATTCATCGTATCTGTCATTTCCATTAAGTTCCTGATGGGATATATTAAGAAACATGATTTCAAGGTATTCGGATGGTACCGCATTATTCTTGGGGTACTTGTCCTGGCATACTTTATCGGTAAGAAAATGCTGATGTAGAAATCCAAAGAGACAAATGTTGCTTATCCTGCCTCATGTGACAGCGTATGGGGTTTTGCTGCGGCATGATCGGCAGGCGTGCGTGGTTTATGAAACGGAGGTGTTTTATGGCAAAGAAGTATATCATGGCATTGGATCAGGGGACAACCAGCTCCCGATGTATTTTATTTGACAAAGAGGGTAATATCTGCAGCATGGCCCAGAAGGAATTTACGCAGTATTTCCCACAGCCTGGCTGGGTGGAGCACGACCCAAATGAAATCTGGTCCTCTCAGATGTCGGTAGCGGCGGAAGCCATGGGGCAGATCGGTGCAGACTCCTGGAACATATCAGCAATCGGTATTACCAATCAGCGGGAGACCACCATTGTATGGGATCGGAATTCCGGCAAGCCGGTCTATCCCGCCATCGTATGGCAGTGCCGCAGAACGGCCGATATCATTGAGAAGCTGGAAGAAGATGGCTTCGCAGAGGTGATCCGCCGGAAAACAGGGCTGGTTCCGGATGCTTACTTCTCCGGAACGAAGATCAAATGGATCCTGGATCATGTAGAAGGAGCCCGGGAAGCGGCAGAGAAAGGCGACTTGCTCTTTGGTACGGTGGATACATGGCTGATCTGGAAGCTGACCAAGGGAGATGTACATGTAACAGACTACACAAATGCCTCCAGAACGATGCTGTTTGACATCCATGAAAAAAAGTGGGATAATGAGATTCTGAATTATTTTGATATCCCCCGCAGCATGCTTCCGGAAGTAAAACCAAGCAGCTGCGTATATGGTTATACGGAGAGTACGCTTCTGGGTACCGGAATTCCTATCAGTGGAGCAGCAGGGGATCAGCAGGCGGCATTGTTTGGCCAGTGCTGCTTTATGCCGGGAGATGTGAAGAATACATACGGTACCGGGTGCTTCCTGCTGATGCATACCGGGAATCAGGCGGTACAGTCCACACACGGATTGCTGACAACCATCGCCGTGAATCCGGACGGCTCTCCGGGATATGCCCTGGAAGGAAGCGTGTTCATAGCCGGGGCAGCGATCCAGTGGCTACGGGATGAGCTGCAGATTCTGGAAAACGCAGCTGCATCCGAGGCAGCCTGCAATTCTGTTCCGGACACCAATGGCGTATATGTAGTGCCGGCGTTTACCGGTCTGGGAGCTCCCTATTGGGATCAATATGCCAGAGGCGCGGTGCTGGGACTTACCAGAGGTGCGGGAAGGAATCACCTGATTCGTGCCACGGTGGAATCTTTGGCCTATCAGGTATTGGATGTGCTGCAGGCCATGGAACAGGATTCCGGCGTGAAGCTGCAGTCCCTTCGGGTAGATGGCGGAGCCAGTGCTAATAATTTCCTGATGCAGTTCCAGTCGGATCTTCTGGGTGAGGAAGTTGTTCGCCCCAGCTGCATTGAGACAACAGCACTGGGGGCAGCGTATCTGGCTGGTCTGGCGGTTGGCTTTTGGGAGAGTGCTGACGAAGTGAAGAAGAACTGGCAGTGCGGACACAGATTCCGTTCGGAAATCAGTGAGGATGTACGAACCACAAAAATCAAAGGCTGGAAGAAAGCGGTAAAATGCACCTTTGACTGGGCGAAAGATGAATAGAAATGCATTTCTATAGATAACAGGGAAGAAAAGAGTATAAATAAGTGTTGAAAAAGAGGAGAAAGAATATGAATGGGAAGAAATTCGTAGTTGTATTGGCGGCTGCATTGGCAATCATGGCTACGGGATGCGGCGAGGAAAAGGAGAAAACATCTGCGATCGTGGAAGCTACACCGACTCCGGTGATTCTGCCCACAGCCACCCCCACGGTGCCGCCGGTAACCGTAACACCGATTCCGACATCCACACCGGCCCCAAGAATGATTGGTACGAAGACGGCAGTTTCCAAATACATCTTCCTGACCAATAATGCCAGCAAAGCATTCCGGGAGCTGTATCTGAGACAGGCCGGTAACGGAGAATGGGGGAATAACCTGATTCCGACCGAATCCTCCATCAAAGAACTGGAACAGGTGCAGCTGTATTATGGCGAGGGAGCAGATCTGGCCAGTGACCAGCTTTTTGAAATGAAGCTTGTTGACAAGGAAGGAAATGTCTATACGATCTCCAATATCGAACTGGGCGATATGGAAAAGGCAGTGCTTCGTTATCTGGAAAGTGATGAAGCGGTTTATATCAGCTATCTCAGCCTGAAGGATAAGAAGGAAAAGGATACCCGGAATTATACGGTGACGCAGAAGAAAGAAGAAGTGGAGTCTGAGCAGACGACGCAAACGGATTACAGCACCTCCAGTTATAATAGCAACACCAATGACCATTATGGATATTATGACAATTCGTATTACAACGGAGGAAATACGAACCCGGATGATTACTACGAGGATGTAGATGCGAATGATTATTATGAAGACGTGGACGCATCTGATTATTACGAGGATGATAACTCCGGAGATGTGCCTTACGAATACACGGGAGACTATGGAGACGATTCCGGGGAAGACGTATACTGGGATGTTGTAAACGAGTAGATACGTAAGCGCTTTTGCGGGTCATAAAGGTAGTTCCGTCTCTCGCGAGCAAGCTCGATGAGCCCTCATAGTTTTGGCCCTGGTATCAGGATATAAGAGGAAAAAAGAGTCCCTGTGTATCTGTGGAATTGGAACATGTGATCCAAAACTGCAGATGCACAGGGACTTTTGTGCTTGCTATACGACGAAACCCGGTTACATGGCGATGTACGTCACTGTGTGTCACGAGAATGCTGCTGATTCTACAGCAGGTGTTCCCTGGGGTGCTTGATATAATCCGATACCATCATGGCGAGCTTGAAGGTCAGGGCATCCTCAAAGGTACGGATATCCAGACCATACCGTTTCTGAAGCTTCTCCATGCGATAAACCAGCGTATTTCTGTGCACATACAGATGCCGGGAGGTTTCGGAGAGATTCAGGTTATTCTCGAAAAAGGTACGGATGATGTTGAGGGTCTCTTCATCGATGGAATCCGGGGAATCGCCGTGGAATACCTCCTGCATGAACATCTCGCATACCGGGATCGGAAGCTGATAGATCAGGCGGCCGATGCCAAGGCGGTTATAAGGAAATACATTGCTGTCGGAATAGAATATTTTTCCTATCTCCAATGCAGTCCGTGCTTCCTGGAAGGCATTGGAGAGCTGGCCAAGCTCTGCGGCGATATTTCCATAAGAGATCCAGGCAGGTGTCATAGCCTCCATGTTCAGCATGTCTACCAGCATCTGCGCCGTTTCATAAATGATATCGTAATCATCGCCGGCGGATAATTCCCGCACAATAATGATGCCGGTATCATTGATCGATGTGATGAAATCCCGGGTACGGGAAGAGAAAATGCTCCGAACAGTTGCCAGTGCCGTCTCATCCTTTTTTTGTTTGGTTTCCACCAAAAAGACAGCACGCCGCGTAGAGACGGATATGTGCAGGGCCCTGGCACGGTTGTACAGCTCCACCGGGACGTATCCGCCCAGAAGAAGCTTTTGCATAAAGAAATTCTTATCATTCTTCTGTGCATAAGCAGTCAGAAGACTTTCCACCTGGCAGACGGCAAGCTCTCCGACAGATGCCGTATCCGGCGTTAAGCCCCGGATGATCAGGATGTATGAAAACAATTCATTTTCCATGATCTTGTATAAAGATAAATCCGGGAAATGAACAACGCTTTCATTCCGGATCTGAAAATCCGACAAAAGATACTGGAAACTCCCCGGGACTTCCGGGACTGCAGGGTCCTCCGGGCTTTCCGAAGTTTCGACAGCTGCAGAAGAAATCGACTCCGGAAGCGTATCCTCATAATCGTAAGTAGAGAAGAAGACATGATGCTCCAGATTCAGAAGGCGAAAATCCAGATTGCTGATCTGCTTCCATTTTGCTAGACATTCGCCGAGGGCTTGTGTTATATTCATAGATGTGCTCCTTAGTATGCAGAATAAATCATCTGTGATTTGCCGTCTTTGCACAATGACTCAGATGACACAAATAGTATTCGATCGATAGATGTCACAGAACAGATTATATCATAATTCAGGAAGCACCTCAATTCCTTGCAGGATTTTCTGCGGTTGCAACAGAGCTTTTTGCGTTCGTGAAGCCTTTGGCGGATTTTGGATTAACAGTAAAGAAGCAAAGATTCTGTCGTGCAGCATATTTGAGAGCCCTCGGATATGCCTATGAGGGATGCGATATCAGAAAACGAGAGACACAAGAGGAACAGACTTGAGAAAACGAATCTTCAACCGACGTGAAAAATGGATGCTGCTGGCAGCATTGGTCAGCGACCTGATCGCCTATTACCTGGGACGGCTCCTTTCGGCGAACCGATATCATTATGACTTTACGACTTCTTTGGATCGGCGTATCCCCATGGTTTCATGGATGATCGTGATATACGTGGGATGTTATGTTTTCTGGGTGGTTAATTATGCCATAGCAGTGAAGGCGGAAGAGAAAGAGAGCATGCGCTTTCTGACGGCACATATTATCGGGGAAACGGTCTGCTTTCTGTGCTTTGTTATGCTGCCCACGACCATGCAGCGGCCGGAGATTACCGGGACGACATTTTTCGAAAACTTGATGCAATATATTTATCGTCTGGACAGTCCGGACAATCTGCTCCCGTCGATCCATTGCTTTGCCAGCTGGATGTGCTGGATCGGTGTGCGCAAGCATAAAAAAGTTCCAAAGTGGTACCGATATGCATCTCTTATCATAGCAGCGGCAGTGTGCATATCCACGCTTACTGTAAAGCAGCACATATTATGGGATGTGATTGCAGGGGTTGCACTGGCAGAAGCTTCCTATAGCTTTGCGGGATGCTTATTGAAAAGACATGGCTTCAGAAAGCAAGATTGGAAAACAAGATCACGACAAAAAGGCGGCATTTGAGTTTCCTCAAATGCCGCCTTATAATATGCGTATGATTCAGACTAGTTTGTGATAACCTGCTCTGTCTCTTTGTCGAAGAAGTGAGCTTTATCCATAACGAAGTCGAATTTAACAGTGCTGCCAGCTTTTGCTTTTGTATCCGGTTTTACACGAGCTGTGATCTGTGTATCAGCTACGTTGAAGTACAGGAATACTTCAGAACCAAGAAGTTCGTATACGTTAACTACAGAACTCATAACGCCGTTGTCGCCATCTTCGATGTCTTCCGGACGAATACCAAGAACTGCTGTTTTGCCAACATAGCCGCCAGCCTTCAGAGCTGCTGCTTTTGCTGCAGGAACTTCAAGATCATATCCGCCAACGGTAGCGATCATCTTGCCGCCTTTTTCGGAAATCTTAGCATCCAGGAAGTTCATCTGCGGGGATCCTACGAATCCGGCTACGAACAGGTTCTGTGGTTTCTGATACAGGTTCTGTGGTGTGTCGATCTGCTGAACGATACCATCTTTCATAACAACGATTCTGGTACCAAGAGTCATAGCCTCTGTCTGGTCATGTGTTACATAGATGATGGTAGCGCCAAGTCTCTGGTGGATCTTGGAGATCTCAGTTCTCATCTGTACACGAAGTTTTGCATCCAGGTTGGAAAGCGGCTCGTCCATGAGGAATACCTTAGGATTACGAACGATTGCACGACCCATAGCTACACGCTGTCTCTGACCACCTGAAAGAGCCTTTGGCTTACGATCAAGAAGTGACTCGAGGTCAAGAATCTTAGCTGCCTCACGAACTTTCTCATCGATTTCTGCCTTAGGAACCTTACGGAGCTTAAGACCGAAAGCCATGTTATCATATACTGTCATATGTGGGTAAAGAGCGTAGTTCTGGAATACCATTGCGATATCACGATCCTTTGGCTCTACATCGTTCATTACCTTGCCGTCGATGATAAGCTCACCTGAAGAAATCTCCTCAAGACCTGCGATCATACGAAGTGTTGTAGACTTACCACATCCTGAAGGACCTACGAAGATGATGAACTCCTGATCCTTAATGTCAAGGTTGAAATCCTTAACAGCGTGGAA
>JABUSW010000060.1 GCA_021443885.1 Blautia sp. | reverse complement strand
CGCCTTACTTCAATGAGGAATTTCTGAGAAGAAGTTTCAATTGACTAGCCCTTACTCCGTTGCTATACTTGACCTTACATCTCAGAAGAAAAGAACACCACATCGAGCGTGCAAAGCACTATATAGCAGGTAAAAATCCCCTCACAGGGAGGATCCAAGTTCCTTTTCACGCACACAAAGCGCTATGTCACTGGAAAGAAGTTTTTATCAGAAAGGATCCAAAGACACCATGTGGCAAAAGAAACCCCGTGTCAATAGATGTCCAATTCTTCTTTGAGAAATGCAATTCAATTATACAGGAGGATTCCCTTGGAATGAATAAGAAAGAAATATCCGAAATTAAGAAGCAGTTCACGCCGCAGCAGTGCGCTATTACCCGTATTTGCGGCTGCTATGTGGACGGGGAAAAGAATAAAAAGACCAAATTAAAAGAGGCATTCCTTGCTTTGTCAGAAGAAGAAATGTTCAAATACTTCGAGATTTTCCGCAAATCCCTGACCGGCACCCTCGGAAAAAACCTGATGAATATGGAATTCCCATTGGAGCAGGAAGCCGAAGGAGGTACCCAGGAATTCCTTTTGCGCCTTCGTGCCAGCAAATTAAAAGAAGATGATCTGGTAGAAGAATTCTACGACAAGATCATTACTAATTACGAATACGGTGAGAATTACTACATCATTCTCATCCACGCAGTCTATGACATTCCCGGCAAAACCTCCGATGGACTGGACATGGACGATGCTTCGGACGAGATTTTCGATCACATCATGTGCTGTATCTGTCCGGTCAACCTTACCAAAGCCAGCCTGTGCTACAATGCAGAGACCAATACCATCGAAGACCGCATCCGGGACTGGGTAGTGGAGATGCCGGATCTGGGATTTCTCTTCCCGCTGTTTAATGACCGAAGCACAGATATTCACGGTATGCTTTATTACAGCAAAAATCCGGAGCTTCTCCGTTCTGAATTTATAGACGAAGTATTCGGCTGCCGCACGCCATTGTCCGCAGGCGGTCAGCGTGATTCCTTCAATGCCCTGGTAGAAGATACCTTGGGCGAAGCCTGTGCCTACGATACCGTCCTTGGCATCCACGAAAAACTCAACGAACTCATTGAAGCCCAAAAGGATGAACCGGATCCCGTAGCACTGACCAAGTCCGAGGTCAAACGACTATTCGAAGACTGCGGCGTCCCGGAGAAACAGATGGAAAGCTTTGACGAACAATTCGACAGCAAAGCCGGCGAGAAAGCCACCCTTGTGGCCTCCAACATCACCAGCACCCGAAGCTTCGAGATCAAAACCCCGGACGTGATCGTCAAAGTCAGTCCGGACCGGGCACAGCTTATCGAAACCCAGGAGATCGACGGCCGCAAGTACCTGGTGATCCCCATGGAAGGCGAAGTAGAAATCAACGGCATCCGCGTACATACGTCTATCGAATCTACTTCCGAAGATACCTAATGCAAAGCCTGCTTTTGCCTTGGTCTCTTGAATAACCGAACCCTATACATTCCATAAACGCCTTGCCCGATTCCAGCAGGCTCGGGCGTGGCGAAAAATGATGACTCGTTTTCTGCGGGATGTTTTCGGTTACATAGCTTTCGTTTGATATTTCCGGATTTTGGGCTGATGGAATCGGGCATCTATTCCCCGCTCACATCTTGAAGCGGTAGCCTACGCCCCAGATCGTCTCGATGTACTGCGGTTTCGCAGAATTAAACTCAACCTTTTCGCGAATCTTCTTGATATGGACAGTGACCGTAGCGATGTCTCCGACAGACTCCATATCCCAGATCTCCCGGAACAGCTCCTCCTTGGTAAACACACGGTTCGGATTCTCCGCCAGAAACGTCAGCAGATCATACTCCTTCGTTGTAAAAGGCCGTTCCTCCCCATTGACCCACACACGCCGCGCTGTTTTATCGATCTTGATCCCCCGGATCTCGATCACTTCATTTTTAGGTATACCAACCCCCACCAGGCGATTATAGCGCTCCATATGCGCCTTTACCCGGGCCACCAGCTCACTGGGACTGAACGGCTTCGTCATATAATCATCCGCCCCGAGTCCCAATCCCCGGATCTTATCAATATCGTCCTTCTTAGCTGACACCATGATAATCGGCGTATTCTTCTCACGCCGCACCTGTCTGCAGATATCGAAACCATCGATTCCAGGCAGCATCACATCCAGAATGATCAGATCATATTCTTCCGTCAGAGCCTTCTCAAGCCCCAGCCTTCCATGATATGCGATCTCCACCTCAAATCCTGCCACCTCCAGGTAATCCCTTTCAAGATCTGCAATCGACTCCTCGTCTTCAATAATCAAAATCCTGCTCACTCTATCGTTACCTCCTGATACTTTCTCAGCACGAAATACATTGTCGTTCCTTCTCCCTCCCGGCTGGCCGCCCAGGCTTTTCCACCATGATCCTCGATGATTTTACGCACTACCGATAAGCCAATTCCGCTTCCGCCCTTCGAAGAATTCCGGGAAACATCTGTCCGGTAAAACCGGTCAAAAATATTCGGCAGATCCCGGGCTGCAATTCCTTTTCCGTTGTCCTCGATCTCCACCTGAACAAAATCCCCCACATCCTTTACCCGCAGATGTATGATCCCCTGCTCCTTATCCATATACTTTACAGAATTCCCTATGATATTGTGCACGACCCGTCCAAGCTGTTCGCCATCTGCAATGACTCTGACACCCGGAGCAACAAAATTCTGATAATGCAGACGGAAGCCTTCGTTCTCCAGCTCCATTTCCATAGCATCTGCACAATCATCAAAATACTCTGTTACATCCAGTTTGCCAAAATTATACGGGATTCGATTGGTATCGATCTTGGAATAAAACGTCAATTCGTTGATCAGATGATCCATTTCATTGGTTTTATTATAAATCGTCCGAATATAACGGTCCATCTTCTCAGGGGTATCTGCCACACCGTCCATAATCCCTTCCACGTATCCTTTTACCGCCGTGATAGGAGTCCTGAGATCATGGGAAATATTACTGATCAGTTCCTTGTTTTCTTTGTCCATCAGCAGCTTCTCTTCGGCAGATTCCTTCAGACGGACACGCATTTCTTCAAAATCCCGGAACAGCTCTGCAAACTCGTCGTCCCCATCCGTTTCCAGTTCAAAATCCAGATTCCCTTCCTTGATATTCTGGGTAGCCTTCTTAAGCTTCACCAATGGCGCCGCCACACTTTGGTAGATCCAAAGTCCAACTGCGACAGCCGTCAACGCCAGAATCAATAATACAGAATAAATTACATCCCGCACCATGACCCGCAGCTTCACTTCTCCTCCTTCATGGTCTGCAATCGATATATCGTAATCATTCTCAACTTCTGACTGCATCTGGTAGCTGGCTTTGGACTGGGAATAAGCAGTTCCATATAAAACAGCTGCAAATAAAATCAGCGGGAACAGGATGATCATCAGAAAGCCCACCATAATTCGATTCTTCAGCTTCATGATCTGCCCTCCTTCCGACGGTTTTTCTCATGATACCACACTTCCCCTCATTATGCAAAAACCTGCAAACAGCCTGATTTTGCACTTGACGTTTCATCCCATGCGTTTATAATAAATATGAAATATTATGTAAATGTAAGGATGAAAAATACATTGAAAATAACAAGAGAAAAACCGAATATCGGCGTTCCGGTTATAGCCGGTGCTGTTGCGGTGATTGCAGTCATTGTCGCAATCGCAATCGGAATCATACAGGGCGGCTCACCTGGGGAATCCTCCTGCAAATCAACCATTGACAAGTTAAAAGCAATGGAAAATGCAGATGCAACCGAAATTGAAAACCAGATTCGAGACCTGCAGCAGGCAGATCAGGACAAAGCCCAGAAAGCCATCGAAGACGAAATCATGGCCGATGAATCAGATACGTTGTTAAATGAAGTACAGATCAGACAGACTTATCAGGGTACCGTTATTATCGGAGATTCTATCACAAACTCCATCGTGGAATACGGATACCTGGATCGCGATGTTGTCGTGGCCCAGCTTGGCTTAAGTGTCGAATATGCCAACGAGCAGATTGATACCGCCATCGGTCTGAACCCATCTGTTATTTTTATGGCATTTGGAGCCAATGACCTGTCTTTGTATTTCGAAGATGCCGAAAAGTTCAAGCAGGCTTATAAGGTGCAGACCGACAAACTGAAAGCGGCCCTGCCGGATGTACCCATCTATATCAACTGTATTCTGCCGATTCTCCCGTCCCGTATCGAGATCGAGCCGGAGCTTGTGTATTACCCGCAATACAACGAAGCGCTGCAGCAATTGTGTGATGAGGAGGGCTTCACTTACATCGACACCTCATTCATTGCAGAGAGCGATCCCGATGTCTACGAACCGGATGGAGAACATGTAAAAGGATACTTCTATCCGATCTGGCTGACTTATATGGCAGAAATTGCAGGTATTCGTTAACCCGCAGACAGCATATGCGATCAGGAACAGGATGAACTTATGAAGTTTGATAAACATTTAATCATAAAAGGCGTTCTGGTGATTTTTCTCATCGGATACATTACGGCACTCTGTCTTTCAGACAGTGCGAAAAACATACCAATCGAAACCATCAGCGCTGAGATGGAGGCTGCGGAAGGAATTTCCGCTTTGACCAGGCAGGATGCAGCCGGCTTAAAGCGTTTCTATGGATTAGACGAGAATGCGGCAGAAGGATACTTTTTCTGCAAAGCCGACTCTCCTATGTCCATCGAAGAAGCCTTGATCGTAAAAGCCAGAAGCAAGACAGAGGCAGAAGCTATCCTGGAGGCTGCAGAAGGACATCTTGCCAGTCAGATCCGTACCTTTGAAGGATACGGCACCGATCAGATGGGTTATCTGAATGACGCTGTTGTTGAGAAAAAAGGAGTCTATACCTATTATTTCTGCGGGCCCAATGCGGACATCTGGCGCAGACTCTTTCTCTCTATGATTTAAACATAAACAAAGATCGGAGTTCTCAATATGACCTTTAGCAGTATCTTTTTTATATTCATCTTTTTGCCGGTATTCATGCTGATTTATTTTCTGTGTCCGGAAAAAGCAAGAAACATCCTTTTGATCATAGGCAGCCTTCTGTTTTACGCATGGGGAGAACCGGTCTATGTGATCCTTATGATTTTTTCTGCACTGTTTAATTATTATATGGGCATGGAACTGGAACGCAGTGCAAATGAATCCGGCAGTGCCAAAGGAAACCTGCTTTTTGCCATCATTGTGAACCTTGCCATTCTTGGCTTTTTCAAATATTTCGGTTTTCTGGTATCATCCATTGGAAGCCTGATTCACGTATCCCTTCCGCATCCGGAGCTTGCGCTTCCGATTGGAATTTCATTCTATACATTCAAGAACCTCTCTTACCTTTTCGACATCTATTATGGGAAAACGACAGCCCAGCGCAATGTTCTTTCCTTTTGTGTGTACAGTATGATGTTTCCGCATATGGCTGCCGGCCCTATCGTGCGATACACAGACATTCAGGAACAGATTCAGAAACGGCAGGTGAATCTTTTCCGTATCGGACAGGGAGCGGAATTATTTATCAAGGGTCTTGCAAAAAAAGTCCTGATCGCCGACAATCTGTCCATTGTTTACGCCGGAATCAACAGCACCGGACGTATGTCTGTGGTGACAGCATGGATCGGCATCTTCGCTTACACCATGCAGCTCTATTTTGACTTCAGCGGATATTCCGATATGGCCATCGGTCTCGGCAAAATGCTGGGATTTGATTTTAAGAAGAACTTTGACTACCCTTATCTTTCTACCAGCATTTCTGAATTCTGGCGCCGCTGGCATATCTCTCTGGGCAGCTGGTTTCGTGATTATGTCTATATTCCACTGGGCGGAAACCGCTGCTCCACTGCCCAAAACATCCGTAACATTCTGGTGGTGTGGGCACTGACCGGACTTTGGCATGGTGCCAGCTGGAACTTTGTATTATGGGGGCTGTACTACGGCGCTTTGCTTTTGCTTGAAAAATTTGTATTGAAAAATGTTCTGGAGAAGCTGCCGTCCTGGGCCGCTAATCTTTACACCATGTTTTTCGTTATCATTGGCTGGGTATTTTTCAGTCAGACAGATTTTGGCGCTATGGGAAGATACCTGCTTACTCTCTTTGGAATCGGTGCAAAAGGTTTCATCGATGGAACTGCTTTGTATTACCTGCGTACCGGCATTATTCTCTTTATCATCTGCATTCCGGCAAGCCGCGGACTTCTGTATTCCCGGTTCATACGCCTGACCAAGAGGCATCCGGCTGCAGCGGTCGTCATCAATGCATTCCTGTTGATCCTTTCAACTGCGTACATGGTATACAATTCTTACACTCCGTTTTTATATGCACAGTTCTGACAGGAGCGAATAAATGAACAATCGAACCAATAAAAGCAAGATGCATTATCGAAAATTCTGCACGATCATGGCTTCTGCCTTCGGCATCGCCCTGATTCTGTTTTTGATCATTAATATCATAGTGCCGGATCGAGGCTTTTCCGAAAAAGAGAACCGGGTTTTGTCCTCATCCCCGGATCTGAGCCTCTCCCAGCTGGCCTCCGGTCGATTTGAACGCAATTACGAAACCTATGTCAATGATCAGTTTGTGTTCCGCGATCTATGGGTAAATATCAAAGCGGCTGCCGATCGCCTTCTTGGTTTTCGGGAATCAAACGGCGTATTTGCATGCAAAGGCGGTCGTCTGGCAGAAGCCTTTGCCCCCGGAGATGACGAAACCATCGACAACACCGTATCTTCCATGATCGGTTTGTCACAGCGCCACCCGGATATCCCGCAGTATGCTTTGATTGCGCCGACTGCCGTCAACATTCTGGACCATACCCTTCCGGCGCATGTTCCAACTACCGATCAGAACATCTATCTGGATGATCTGTATGCACGTCTGAGCGAAGCCGGAATTCAGTGCATTGATGTTCGCAGCACGTTGGAGGAACACAGCAGCGAGGATATTTATTACCGCACAGACCATCACTGGACTACCAGGGGCGCATATTACGCCTTTGAAGAAGCTGCTGATGCGATTGGATTCATACCGATCTATGATTATGAACCCTCTCCTGTAACCTACGCATTTCAGGGAACGCTTTCTGCAAAAAGCGGTTTTAATTCCGGTGAGAAAGAGGAAATGGATGTATATCTTCCCATCGGTGATGTCCCGCAATCCGTGGTGAATTATGTTGAACAGCAGAAAAAGGTAGCCAGTTTTTATGACACCGCGCAATTAGAAGGCCGCGACAAATACGCCATGTTCTTTGGCGGAAATCATGCGCTGGTCAAAATCAGTACCCCTGTAGAGGAAAGTCGTACGCTTCTGGTAATCAAGGATTCTTATGCAAACTGTCTCGTTCCTTTCCTGGCACCCTATTATCGTTCCATCATTCTGGTGGACCCGCGATACTACTTCGGGGATCTGGAGCAGCTGATCGCTGTAGAAGAAGTGCAGGAGATTCTTTACCTGTACAACGCAAATACATTCTTTTCCGATACTTCATTAAATGTTGCTCTGACTCCGTCAGAAGGAAGTCTTCTCTTAGATGCACCGGATCCGCAGTCCATTTTGGACAACGCACCTGCCGGGAAAGACGATGCTTCTTCAGGAGATACCGCCTCAGGGAACAACACCGCATCGGATTCTTCCGATAACGGCTCGTCTGATGCCGATGATAATGACGCTTCATCGGATAATGGAGATTCCTATTCCGATTATGGTTATTCCGGTTATGGTTATAGCTATGATACTTATGACAGTTATTATAACTATGACACTTATTCATAAAGGAGAGTTTTTTCATGGTTGATATTTGGAAAGTTGTAATTCCGGAACTGACAGGGGAAGATGAACGCAATGTATATCTTTACCTTCCGGAGGATTATCGTTTCGACACGGAGATAAGATACCCGGTGCTCTATATGTTTGATGGGCATAATGTATTTTTTGATTCTCATGCAACTTACGGAAAATGCTGGGGCTTAAAAGAATATATGGATCGTACCAAAACGCCGATGCTGATCTGCGCCGTAGAATGCAACCATTCTGCGGATCATGGCCGCCTGAAGGAATACGCACCGTTTTCCTTCTCCGACGAAAGTCTCGGCCGTATTACCGGTAAAGGCGATATCACCATGAAATGGATGACCAAAACGTTAAAACCCTATATCGATGAAAACTACCGTACTTTGCCGGAACGGGAAAATACGTATATTGCCGGCAGCTCCATGGGTGGACTGATGAGCATCTACGCTGCCGTAAAGTATAACAAGGTTTTCTCCAAAGCGGCCGCCTTGTCACCTTCTCTGTGGGCATGCCCGGAGCAGCTGGAAAAGCTGATTCAGTCCAAAAGGCTGGACCCGGATACGGTGATCTATATGGATTACGGCTCGGAAGAAATGGATTATCGCAAGGGGATGGATCATACCTTCTGTGAAATTGCCAGCCTTCTGGTGCAAAAGAGAGTCCATGTAACGAGCCGGGTCATTCCAAATGGTACACATACCGAGTCCAGCTGGGAGAAACAGCTGCCCTTTGTCTTCAGCACCTTGCTATACGAATAGGACATACAGATTAAAATCATAAGAGGTGATAATTGTATGGAGATGGAATACTACAAAAAATACAGCGTGTCTCTTGGCAAAGAAGTGGAATTCAAGCGCTACGGGCATGCGGGAAGACCGGTTTTGTTCATACCTTGCCAGGACGGAAGATTCTATGACTTTGAGAATTTCCGGATGGTAAACGTCTGGGAACCTTGGATCGAACAGGGGAAAGTAATGATTTTCTCCATTGACACCATTGATGAAGAAACATGGTCTGACTTCTGGGGAAATGCACGCTGGCGAATTGAGCGTTACGAAAGCTGGATCCGTTTTATTACCGATGAGCTGGTTCCATTCATGCGGCAGATCGCAAATGAGAAAAACGGCTGGGAAGGTTATCCCGGCATTATGGTCACAGGATGCAGTCTTGGCGCTTCTCATGCTGCAAACCTGTATTTCCGTCGTCCGGATCTGTTTGATGCACTTCTTGCATTAAGCGGCATTTATTCCGCAGATTTTGGCTTTGGAACCTATATGGATGATCTGGTTTACAACAATTCCCCCATCCATTACCTGGGCGGAATGCCGACAGATCATCCTTATATTGATCTGTATAATCGAAAGAAAACCATCATCTGCTGCGGACAGGGTCCATGGGAAATGCCCTATTCCACCCGGCAGCTTGAAGAGATTCTGCGAAACAAGGGCATCCATGCATGGGTTGATTTCTGGGGCTTTGATTGTTCCCACGACTGGGAATGGTGGTACAAACAGGTATCTTACTTTGTACCACACTTATTAGGGGAAGTATAAACAGAGGAGATTCGCATATTATGAAAAATTTTGTATTTATATCACCAAATTTTCCGACGAACTATTGGATGTTCTGCCGGGAGCTTCAGAACAACGGCATTCGTGTCCTTGGCATCGGTGATCAGCCTTACAACGAATTGAACGAAGAATTGAAAAGAAGTCTGGCCGAATACTATAAAGTCAGCAATCTGGAAAACGATGATGAGGTGTATCGTGCCGTTGCCTTTTTAATCTTTAAGCATGGCCGCATCGACTGGCTGGAGTCTAACAATGAATATTGGCTTGAACGGGATGCACGTCTGCGCACCGACTTTAATATCAGAAGCGGCTTCCAGACCAAGGATATTCCACGTATCAAATTCAAATCCAAAATGAAAGCCTACTACGAGAAGGCCGGAATTCCGGTTGCCCGTTATTATCTGGTGGAAACACTGGAAGGATGTCTTGATTTTATCCGGAAAGTCGGTTATCCGGTGGTTGCAAAACCGGATAACGGCGTTGGCGCCACACATACATACAAAATTGAAAATGAAGAGCAATTGATCCGGTTTTTCGACTCCCGTTATGAGGACATTCCGTACATTATGGAAGAGTTTATCAATGCAGAGGTCAATTCCTACGATGCCATCATCGATTCCCACGGAAAACCTCTTTTTGAGACCGGAAATGTTACCCCTATGTCCATCATGGATATTGTAAACAATATGGATAATTCCATTTACTATATCGTAAAGGACCTTCCGGAGGACACCCGTGCGCTTGGTCGTGCAACGGTAAAAAGCTTCGGCGTGAAAAGCCGGTTTGTTCATTTTGAATTCTTCCGTCTTCTGGAGGATCATGAAGGAATCGGGAAAAAGGGTGACCTGATGGGTCTGGAAGTCAACATGCGGCCCTGCGGCGGTTTTACGCCGGATATGATCAACTATGCACACAGTACCGATGTATATAAGATCTGGGCAGATATGATTGCTTTCGATAAGACAGATATGCCTCCCGGAAAAGACTATTTCTGCGCATTCGCAGGCAGAAGAGACGGGAAAAACTTTGTAATTTCCAACGAAGAGATTTTAGAGAAATACGATGAAAATATGCGTATGGCTGCCCGTATCCCGGACGTTCTTTCCGGCGCCATGGGAAATCAGATGTATATGGCGATTTTCCCCACCAGGGAAGAGATGGATGCCTTCTTCAACGATGTAGTGACCTGTCACGAGGAAGACACTGCAGAACCTGAAATTTAACAGAGCTTCCAAACGCAGCTTCCCCGTAAGAAAACACAACCAGAGTTTTCTTACGGGGAAGTTTTTCTTTTACGCCATTTAAATCTCGAATCCCGAAAAAACCATCTTCACACGATGTATCGGTTCTTCAAGACCCCCTCTTTTTCCGGTTATTCAAATTCTACAACACATCTCTCGTATCCATTGACGATTTCGGTATCCTGATATCTGTCGTATCGTTTGTACTTTCTTCCGTAGCTCATATGCACATGGCCATGAAACATATATCTGGGACGGTATTTTTCCATCAGTTCCCGAAAGCATTGAAATCCTCTATGCGGAAGATCTTCCCCGTCGTTGATCTGATAGGCCGGGGCATGGGTTACCAGAATGTCAAATCCTCTATTTCGCAGCAGCTTAAAGCGCAGCCTTCGCACGCGTCTGCACATCTCCTTTTCCGAGTATTGGTGGTCTCCGGGTTTATACCGCATGGAGCCGCCAAGCCCCAGAATCCGAACCCCCTGAAAGACGTATATATCATCCTCAATGCAGACACATCCTTCCGGCGGCTTTGTCTGGTAATGTACATCGTGATTCCCGTGCACATACAAAACCGGTATGCTGGTCAGGGTTACAAGGAATGACAGATACTCCGCTTTCAAGTCTCCGCAGGATATGATCAGATCCACATCCTCTACTTTACTCTTATCAAAATAATCCCAAAGGGATTTTGATTCCGTATCGGAAATCACCATAATTCGCATGTGTTTCTCTTACCCTTCCTTGCTCGATGCAACGCCCTGCTGACGAACCACACCTTCCGCATGCTCCAGAAGCTCTTTCTGCTTCGGAATACTTCCGACGACATTCTCTGCCAGCCAGTCCATGGTCATAACATCCTCGGGACTCAATACCGAATCCGGATCCCATTGTACGATTCCATTCTGGGAATAGAGTTTTCCCGCAAAAGGATTCATCTCCCCGGATATAATGGACTTCTTCATCCATTCTACCAGCCGTTTTGTTCCATGCGGAAGATTCTTGGAGCAGATGATGTCTACAACGCCGGAGGACATTCCCCACCAGTAATTGATTGCTTTCGCCTCATTCTTATCTTCATCCTTCCAGGTTCCGTTCACCTTCATCCGGATCAGATCCTCATAGAATTTTCCCCAGTGGACAAGCGGCATTGCGAGATTGATGCGGTTCCCGTCCGCCATATGAAACAATCCGTACCAGCGGGATTCTTCTTCCGGAATTACGATATCTTTTGCAGAAATGCAGGAAGGATTCCGTCTTTGTATATTCTCTCCCACATTATTATCCTTCTGTGAGTTCCAATCCAGGTACACCTGTGCACGGGGATTTACCATTTTTGCCCCAAGCGCAAATGCATTGATATTCGCAATGGAACCGAAAATCGGATAATCTTCCACGTAAGAGATCTTATCGTTCTCTGCCATCGCACCGGCGATGGCGCCCATCAGAAATTTTGCTTCATGAAGTCTGGTATAATATGTGCGGATATACTTATGTGAAGTATTCAAAGAACAATTCAGGATACGGATCTCCGGATGGGAAATTGCAGCCTTTACACTTGCATTCGCAAAAATCGGAGACGTTGTAAAAATGATCTGATTCCCCTGTTTGATTGCTGTTTCCAGAACATCATCAATAATTGCTTCCGTTACATTTTCAAAACAGGTGGTAACGGCTTCCTCCGGAAAGGTTTGTTCCAGATGGTTTCTCCCGAGCTCATGCATATACGTCCATGCAGAACTGATAGGCGTTTTAGCATAGATAAATGCGATCTTCAAGGCCGGTCTCGGCGTTGTCAGTTTCACGGAAAACAGAGGTTTCTTCTCCTCTTGCGGATCCATCTTCAGACGGACTTCGTTTCCGGAATCCAGCAGGCAGAATTCCTTCCAGGACTTCACTACCAGCTCCTTCATTTCTGCCACCGTCATTTCTTTAATGCGTTCATAACCGAAAAGCTGTACAAATCCCAGAAAAGCATCTCCTTCTGTAATCCTCAGGTGGCTTCCGCCAGCGGCCTTGTATTCATCCTGAAAACGATAATAGCTGGACCGGAAATAGAGCCTGTCGTCATCATCCCATTCATCCTGTGCATTTCCTTTTACGGCGATCAGCATTTTCTGAAAGTCCCCGGATTTCGAAAACCAGATGAAATTGATATTTGTTTTGTCATAAAAATCCAGGTATTCAAAATACAGCTTGTTATCATTTCTGCGTTTCGGCAGAATACGGGTTACGACTCCCGCTATGGTATCTGCCTGATAATACTTCAAAACGCTGACTCTTTTATTTCCCTCCTCCACGTAGTATTTATTCAGATATTCGTATGCCTTGACAGGCTCTCGAATCCCCTCTTCTACATGGCTGGAACTAAGATTTGACCATTTTGCGGCAAACTCAGACCTTACTGCAAGAATCGGCATAAAGTTTGAAGCAAAAGCATTGCTTCTGCCATCTGACTTTGTCCCTACGATTCGGTCCGCCGGAATCTGGATCAATCCAAGCGGAACCTCTGAATACTCACTCTTTGGAGGTAATATTTCGTCCAACACCTCCAGAGTAGGGCGCTCCCCCCGCAAAAGCCTGGTCTGATACGCCTTCTTTCCCATTTTATAAGCCTTCAAATAGACTTCCTGTCCCATTAAAATCTCCTGTGTTTTTGAATCCCTGCGGAGTAGTCTTTAATCCGACAAACTTTCCGCCATTTTCTGTATCTCTTTTCGCAAAAGTGTTCCTTTAAAGGTTTTCGGCAGCGCCTCTGTCTCAAAAATCGCTTTCGGAATCTTATAGCTCTCCAGTCGGTCCGCCAGAAATCTGCAGAATGCTGCCTCTTCGTAGCCTTCCGCCTTTACGATGAGCATCACCGGAACCTGCCCTGCCAGCGGGTCCTGCCGGTATGTGTATGCACATTCGGCAATTCCCGGATAATCGGCCGCACAGTTCTCCACTTCTGCCGGAGAGATCTTATGCCCGCCAAAATTAATGATGTCGTCTGCTCTTCCTACCAGGACACAGCGTCCTTCCTTGTCGAAATAAGCCACATCACGGGTTTTGACAAAACCGTTTTCCATGACCTCTGCCGTTGCCTCCGGTGCGCGGTAATAGCCCTCCATCACCATCGGTCCTCCCAATGCCAGCAAGCCCGGATGTTCCTCATCCACTTCCGGGATCATGTTTCCCTCCATATCTGTAAACCGCACCTGTGCATTGACGGTCAATCGGCCCACGCACCCCGGCTTGTTGTCTTCACTGTTAAAATCCAGAATGCAAATGCAGCCGCACTCGGATGTCCCATAGAAATCATAAAGCCGTACCGATGGCAGCAGCGCCTTCAGCTTCTGCTTGTCTGTCTCCAAAAGCGGTGCAGCCCCGATCTGAACATAATCCAGCTGTTGGTTGTAGTCAGCAAGAGTATCACCGGAAAGCTCAAAGATCACATTCAATGCTGCCGGCGTCAGTCCTAAGGCTGTCACTTGATACAGCTCCATCAGTTTCCATACATTTCCAATGAACACCACCCCGTTGATCAGACACACGGTGCTTCCGTTTACCATATTCGCCTCATAGCGGCGCATGCCAAAAGCATGGTTAAGCGGCATGGGCACCAGCTCTACATTGTCCTTCTTCATCCCGGTTCCGCCAATGATGTTCTCGCAGATGGAAACGTCATTGATATGCTTAATGACCACACCCTTGGAGTCACCTGTCGTTCCGGTTGTGTAAAGAAGCATGGAACGGTCTTCGGCCTTGGGCATTTCATAGTCTGCCTCTTTCGCATTTTCCAGCTTTTTGGAAAGCTCACGAATACTGACAAACCGGATTCCCTCCATCGGTCTGTCTGAAATCAGCACCTCTCCATCCATAGCATCGGAAATCTCCAGAATCCTCTCCGCACTGATCCCCTGTTCTACCGGAATAGGAAAGGCTCCCATGTATTGTACTGCCGTAAAAACAGTCAGAAAATCAATCGTCTGGAAACAGCGGATCACAACGTGTGTATTTCGGACAATTCCTTCCTCCGACAACAGAGAAGCCATCTTTCGAATATTGCTCCAATACTGCGCATAGGTCACGGTTTTTTTCATTTCACAGACCGCCAGCTTATCCGGCTGTGTCTGTGCATAGTCTCGGATGTAGTGAAGCAGCGTGTCTTTTCTTAATGCATTCATTCTATACTCAGCCTTTCAGTCGATTTACCATTGCCAGCATGGCTTCCGCAGAATTGAAATTCTCCGGAATGATTTCCGCCGGTGTAACTGTAATTCCAAAAGTATCATTCATACTGCTGATGATTGAGATAATATCAAAGGACGTCAATACAGAGCCGTCCACCAGTTCCTTTTCTTCCTGAAAGTCAATGTGCGGGCACACCTCTTCCAGAATTTCCATTAATTGATCCATCCTACGTTCCTCCTTCTTCTTAACCTGCCGCTTCCTTAACCGGTGCCGCTTCCGGCAGTTCCCCATCCAATATCTTTGCCAGCAATTCCGAGAACTGAATCGCAGTCTCTCCGTTCATGTGTCCATTGTAATCGGTATAATCCGCCAGATCATGGGTGAACAGCGAAAACAGCTGGTTGCTGTTAAAATTAATGCACCGGACATCATTTTCTGCAAAAAACTGATCAAAATACATATAGGCCTGGGAATAGCTTTCCGAATAGGCCGCCAGTGAGATCTCCGGGATCGGCGTGATCACTGCGATAAATTCAATCTCCTCTTCCTTGCAAAGTGCAATGAGCTTCCGCAGATACTCCATATTTTCCGGATCGACGGTTTCCACGGAAAATGTATTGATCCCATTGACTCCCTGGTCAATGAGTTCCTGTGTGTCTACCGGATATCGTTCCACAAACCCGCTTTCATGGTAGATCTGGGTATCGGATTTCAGATCTTCTATCCCATAGTCACGATGCCATTTCTTCGAGAAGGTTTCTCCCATATGCTCCAGCTCATATGTGAGCGGGTATTCATACCATGGCATCAGAAGTGTCCGGAAATTACAGTTACGGATCGCATCCCAGAAATACTGGATCTTTGCTTTCGAAAGGGGAAATTCATGGTAGAACAAAAGATAATTGTTCCCCTCCTCCTTCCTGGAAGTAAAATATCCCTGGGCCACATCATAGACAATTCTCTTTGGTTTATGCCCTTTTTCCAGAATCAGCTTTGTCAGGTAATAGGCATCGATACAATACTCCGCACCTACGCAGAGGTTATATCCTGTTCTTCCGCTGACGCTCTCCATAACCGCCGGATCAATTCCCATTTTCCCATGGGAGGAACCCATATATATATCATCATAGGTGTTCGTGGTGACAGCATGCACATCATTTCTTGTAAACGTACATGGATACAGCGCAAAATCCAATGCATACAAAATTACCAAAACCACTGCCAGCACCAGAACCGGTTTTCCTGTTTTCTTAAAACTGTGCATATATAAACCCTCTTGGAGAAGCCTTTGTTCCGAACACACCGATCAATACCAGCAGCACCAGATAGATCGCCGCCGTAACCGGCACCGGAAGTTTACTAAGACTCTCCCGGATGTGATATCCTTTCTCCTGAAAAATACCCACGGTAATCATCACGATGCATCCCGCTGCAATGATCAGCAATGCCCATGGCGCAAAAGCGGTTCCTCCGGAGCCGGCCGGAATGTCCAGGATCTGGGACAGATCAAAGTGCGTAAAGGAAAGCTTTACCATATAAAGTCCCTGTGTCAAAGTCACCGATCTTACAAAATAGTACCGCAGAATTACCAGAATAAAAGTTCTGACCAAAGTAAAGCCGTAGTACCAGGGTTCCTTTCCACTGATGTGAAGCGCCTTTTTCCAATTGCGATAGGTTGGTCCCATCAATTCACTGAAGGCAATGATAATCCCGTTTACCAGGCCATATACCACATAGTTCCAGCTTGCTCCATGCCAGATGCCAACCAGAAAGAAGGTGATGAGATCGGCAAGTGCAATGGGAATTACACGTCCGGTCACCCTGCCAAACTTTGCTTTCGTCCATTTTGAAAACTTCATCATCCATTTGGACAAAGAAATAGGATAGAACACATAATTCATCATCCAGGAACCCAGCGAAACATGCCAGCGTTTCCAGAAATCCGCCATGGATGTGGCCAGATACGGTCTCCGGAAGTTCTCTTCGATCCGAATCCCCAACAGATTGCTGATTCCCAGCACCACATCCATTGCTCCCGAAAAATCTGCATACAGCTGAATTCCGTAGAGCACCAGTGCAAACAAGGTAATTCCGTTATAACGATCCAGATCGCCCCAGATCGCATCAACAAATACAGCTGCCCAGTCGGCAATGATCATCTTTTTTGCAAATCCCCAGATCATACGCTGCACACCAAAGGAGATATTGTGCCAGTCAAAAGAATGGGATTCTGTAAGCTGCGGGGCAAGACGTCTGTAATTGCTGATGGGGCCTTGCATCAGCTGCGGAAAAAAGGATACAAACAATGCATACCGGAAAAAATTCTTTTCTGCCTTTGCTTTTTTCCAGTATACATCCAGCATATAGCCGGTAGACTGAAAGGTAAAAAAGGATATTCCCAGGGGAAGAAGGATATTGAACCCTTTCAGATTGGAACGAAACAGCAGATTCAGATTTTCGATCACAAAATCTGCATACTTCACAACTCCCAGCATTCCCAGGTTCAGCAGGATTCCTATGATTACCATTGCTTTCTGCTTACCGGCAGCAGCTCCTTTTTCTCTGGACCTCTCGATCAGCAGTGCCGCTGCATATGTTACAATGGTAGAAAACAATATGTATACAACACATTTTGCATTCCCGGTCATATAATACAGGTAACTGAATACCAGCAGAACGACCCATTGAAACCTCCCGGGCACCAGGTAGTACAGAACAACTGCCGCCAGAATGAACAGGAGAAACAGATTGGATACCAGTGACATGAAAACCTCCACAAAAGTATGAACCATCCGGTTGACACGCGATGGTTCATATAATGATCAACAATATAAATCCGATATGATCAGGTGCGCCTTCACCTGCATTTATTTCCTGATTTCTACTTTCTTGCTGTTGCAATACCGGTAATGGCCTTTATCACCATATTGGAACATCCAACCCTGGCTGATTGCCGCCTTGTTTCCCGTCTTTGCAGCAACCTGGCTGTTATAAGAAGGATTCGCCATACAATAAGCAGAGAAGTTGGGATCAAATACATAAAGCTTTCCATTGTATTTTATGGTTGCCCATCCATGGGTGGAGAACTTTGTGATTTTTCCGTTTTTGTCCACAGCAGTGGGCACGTATCCGCTTACGATATCAACGTCATATCCCAGTACTTTTGCCATCCAGGCAAAGGTTCCCGCCTGGTTAAAGCAGTTTCCTTTCTGATACCGGAAGCCGTACAGTCCATACCATTCTATTACGGAGACACCGGAAGACGGCACCGTAGTTCCACTGACAAATGGAAGCTTTGCGGACCATTTGAATGCCTCTGCCAGAAGCTTGCTCTTCTTGGTGATTCCCTTTGCACGCCACTTATCCAGCAGATATCCTGCCCGGCCCTTTACCTCCGATACTTGCTTCATAACGCCCTTGGAATTGATCAGATACCATTTCTTATTGATCTGGATTCCGTAACGGGATTTCACCAGTTTTCCATTGTCATTGTAGTAATACTGCTTTCCATCTCTTGTGACGATCTGGTTCTTGTATGCAAATACAGATGTAGTCAGGCAGAACACCATCATAATTCCAATAAATAATCCAAGAAAAAGCTTCGTGTAATTCTTTCTCATCTTCATTCTCCTTACCGCTCCGTCATATTATCTTGGGAAAATACCAAACACGATCTCACTTCCATTGTTGAAACGATGAATGCTTACGCGAATCGTGGAATACATCAGGTAATAGCCTGTTCCGGGCTGATCATAACAGGAATTGAATTTCACTTCCTTAAGGGGTTTTCCCAGAATCTGCCGGATATATTTTGCGTTTGCTTTGTATTTTCCGTATTTCATGATCTGGTTTGTCTTGGTCAGATCACACTTTCCATTGGATTTGAAATAATAGGTATAGCTCTGTCCGTCTTTTTTCAGCTTGTCCGGATTGTTATAATATCCGTTGGTCACCATATGACCACTGGTGTCAAAGCCGTAATAATTGCCATTGTATTTCACAGCCGTAACATTCTTCTTGTATCCCATATCCGAATGATCCTTTGCCATTACAGCTCTTCCTTTGGCATTAAAATAACACCAGTACTTCCTGGTAACTCCGTTCTTTGTGATCTTGACTTTTCTCGGTTCGTTTACTACCTTAACACCCTTTTCGTAATAATACCAATAGCCATTCTGCTTCACCAGACCATTTTTTTCTGCAGCCTGCACACTCTTTGCCATACTGCCGCCTGTCAGAAAGCACATTGCTGCCATCATACATGCAGCAAACACAAACATTTTACGAATTCGATTCATATCTCTCTCCTTTTGAAAGCCTTAAAAGCCGATTTTCACTCATGGGCTGTGCTTTTTATAAAGTACAGGTACTTCTGATTTTGTAAGAAGTATTCTTGTCATAGGTCGCCCCAAACAATGCATTCATATTGTCATAATACCGGCCGCCGATGATTACATAGCTGTGATTATTCGCAATGGTTACGATCTTTGGATCCGGATAGCGAAGCACTTTCGCAATGACAGCTACACAGGTTGCAAACCGATGACAGTTTCCAAACGATCGGTTCTTGAAATAGCTCAATGCCATTTTATAATAGCCATCCGTTCCATCCAGAATTTTAAAATCATAGCTTGCCGGAAAATGTCCCGGTACAAATCGCATGACCATAAGAGAATTGTAGCATTTGCGCAGCTTTACAGCATTGCTGTCCTTGGACGAAGTATGTGTTTTGATATAATCCCGGGCTGCAAGATAACACTCGATCTGTGTCTTATTCAGCAACTTAATCTTCCCCTTGGAGTCAATATTGCAGTAATCGCTTTTCATGCTGACCAGCTTATTCTTGATCACGTTTCCATCCAGATCCTGAATACTGAGAAGGTCTCCTTTGGTACCGAATACAAAGTACTTCTTGCCCCATTTTACTTTTCCGGTGGCAACATGTCCGTCTTTGTAAAAATAATAGATCTTATTTTTGTATGTTTTGGCGCAGGCCTGATCCGGCTTATATAGCTTTCCCTTCTTATCAAAATAATACCATTTCCCATCTACATTGCGAAAACAGTCGCAGGCCTTCGACCCATCGCTTTCAATGTAATAAGTGTTCCCATTTCGCTCAACGGCACCTGCTGCCGCCTGGGCTGCCGATGCTGTCATTCCAAGTGTAAGCATAAAAACTGCCAAAAGAAGGATCCATCCAAATGTCTTCTTCCTGTTCATAAACGCTTTCCCTCCTGATCTTCCTCAATACAAACAGTTCTTATACTTTAATTCAGCAAACCATTTGTGACGCATGCATCGCTTCCGCCGCCTGCATTTCCGCCTCCGGTGCTTCCGCCGCCGGAGTACCCTCCGCCGCCATAGCTTCCGGAATAGTCATAACTGTAAGTCTGTGTCTGAGCTGCCAAAGCTGCCTGGGCAGCCTGTTCCGATGCCAGAGCAGCGTCTGCGGCCGCTTTGTCATCTACCAGGAATTTATGACGGATGTATCCTTCCGAACCATTGTAGTCGACCTGAACCCATCCCGGAAGGA
>JABUSW010000270.1 GCA_021443885.1 Blautia sp. | reverse complement strand
GTCCAGAATCCGGATGTGTATTTCCAGATTCGTGAAGCAAACAATACCGATTACGATGTGCTGCCGGCAATCGTGGAAGCCTATATGGAAGGCATTAACCATGCTCTGGGAAGAGACTACCATATCTTTAATTACTACGGTGCAGAAGATGCAGATCGCGTGATCGTTGCCATGGGTTCCGTCAGCGGTGCCATCTGTGAGACCGTTGATGCCCTGAATGCAGCCGGACAGAAGGTTGGCTTCCTTCAGGTGCATCTGTATCGTCCGTTTGCAGCCGACCGGTTCCTGGAACTTCTTCCGAAAACCGTGAAAAAAATAGCGGTTCTGGACAGATGCAAGGAAATGGGCAGTGTTGGCGAACCGTTATTCCAGGATGTGTGTACCGCATTTATCAATAAAGGCATGGACGTAACCATCGTTGGCGGTCGTTACGGACTTTCCTCCAAAGATACCGATCCGACACATATCGCAGCCGTATATAAAAACCTGGAAGCAGATATGCCCCGTACCGATTTCACCATCGGCATCACCGATGATGTTACCAATAAATCTCTGGATCCTCTCACCGATGTGGTTCCCCAGGATCCGGGCATGACACAGTGTAAATTCTGGGGTCTGGGCAGCGACGGAACCGTTGGCGCCAACAAAAACTCTGTAAATATCATCAATGCCGGAACAAAGAAATACGCACAGGCGTATTTCGAATACGATGCGAAAAAGTCTTTCGGTGTCACCCGGTCACACCTGAAATTCTCGGATAAACCTATCCGCGGCAGCTATCTGGTAAAAACAGCGGATTTTGTTGCCTGTCACAACAAGGCATTTATCTTAAGCTATGATGTATTAAGTGACCTGAAGAGGGGCGGAAGCCTGCTGTTAAACTGCCCATGGTCTGTGGAAGAAATGAACACAGCACTTCCGGCAAATGTCCGCAGGGTCCTGGCCGAAAAGGAGATTCAATTCTATACTATTGACGCCACCTCCATTGCGCAGGAGCTTGGTCTGGGAAGCCACATTAATGTCATTTTGCAGGCAGCCTTCTTCGCAATTGCCGGTGTCATTCCCATTGACGAAGCTGCCGCGTACATGAAAGACGCAGCTTATAAATCCTATTATCTGAAAGGGGATGCGGTAGTTGCCATGAATCAGGCGGCCGTTGACCGTGGCATCTCCGGTTTTACCAAGGTTGAAATTCCGGCAGAATGGGCCAATGCCAGCGAAACGGTGGAGGTAAAGGAAGATACCCGTCCTGCAGTTGTCCGCAATATCCTGGAACCATTGAACCTGCAGAAAGGTGATGAACTTCCGGTCTCCATGTTCCTGGACCGTAAAAACGGTGCTACCGAGATGGGTCTGACCGCCTGGGAGAAACGTAATATCGCGGTTAAGGTTCCTGTCTGGGAAGCAGAGAAATGCATTCAGTGCAACAAATGCAGTTTCGTATGTCCTCATGCCGTGATCCGTCCGTACCTTCTGAACGAAGAAGAAGCAGAAAATGCGCCTGCAGAGGTGACTATGGTTCCTGCCAAGGGCAAGGATGCCGCTGCATACAAATATACCCTGCAGATCTCCACTGCTGACTGTACCGGCTGTACCAGCTGTGTCAACAATTGTCCAACCGGAGCAATCCACATGGAGGATACGCCGGAAGTAGATCTGACTGCATGGAATTACTGTCTGGATCTCGATGAGAAAGGTGATATCTTTGCACCGTATACGGTAAAGGGAAGCCAGTTTCGAAGACCGCTTCTTGAGTTCTCTGCTGCCTGTGCCGGATGCGGAGAAACTGCTTATGCAAAACTGATGACCCAGCTGTTTGGCGATCGATGCTACTGGGCAAATGCAACCGGCTGTTCCCAGGCCTGGGGCGCTCCGATGCCCGGAATTCCATACACCGTCAACAAAAAAGGGCATGGTGTTGCATGGGGCAACAGCTTATTTGAAAACAACGCAGAGTACTCTCTGGGCATGTATCTGGCTGTAAAACAGCAGCGCGATACCCAGAAGAGCCGTACAGAAAAACTGCTTGCCGTCACCGGGAATGAAACATTGAAGAATGCCGCTTCCAAATGGCTGGAGGGATACGAGGATTTCGATGCTTCCCCGAAGCTTTCGGAAGCATATCTCGCTGCTTTGCAGACTGCTGCAGAAAATCCGGGAACTCCTTGTGAGGAAAAAGGCCTTATTGCCGCTATTCTTGCCCATGCAGACCAGCTGACAAAGAAGACCTTCTGGATGTATGGCGGCGATGGCTGGGCATACGATATCGGCTTCGGCGGTCTTGACCACGTCATTTCCAAGGGGGAAAACATCAACTGCTTCATCATCGACACAGAGGTTTATTCCAATACCGGCGGCCAAAGCAGTAAAGCTACTCCCATCGGTGCTGTTGCGCAGTTTGATTCCAGCGGAAAACGTTCTCCGAAAAAAGACATCGGTGCAATGCTCATGTCCTACGGCAATGTATACGTAGCTCAGGTTTCCATGGGTGCCGATAATGCACAGCTTCTGAAAGCACTGAAGGAAGCAGAAGCCTACGATGGTCCCTCTGTCATCGTAGCCTACACGCCATGCCAGGCCCATGGTCTGAAATGCGGTATGGGCAATACGCAGCTTGAAATGAAGCGTGCCGTGGAATCCGGTTACTGGCTGTTGTGGCGCTTCGACCCCACCACTGGTGAACTCCATCTGGACAGCAAAGCACCTTCCATGGAATACGAAGAATTCCTGGACGGGGAAGTCCGTTACAACTCTCTGAAGAGAACCTTCCCGCAGAATGCAGAAGTACTCTTCGCAAAAGGAAGCGACGATGCGAAAAAACGGTATGAAAAATATGCCGGCATGGCTTCTGACAAGAAGTAACCTGCCGCTTGGCAAACAATCGGCTATCGTGTGAAAGGCAGCGCATTCAGACATCGCACAAATAAAAGTAAAAGTCGACAAAATCCGATATTACCGTCGGAAATTGTCGACTTTTTTATCATTGTTTCCCGCGTCAAAACACGTTTTCCACCCTGCACCTTTACACATGCGTTGGTTTACAATCGGTTCTCTCTAAAGACATTCACGAATCCAGACCCGCATCTGCGCCAGGCCTCGGTTGCCCCAGAGATAATACGGCACCGCCGTCAGAGTCACTTCTTCGGTCTGCGGAGCACTTTCTGAATATAGTTCCTCCGTGTCTTTTTCCCGAAGTCCCTGTGCTTTCAGAAGCACGGTTCCTCCAAGCACCTCTCCTTCTCCTTCCGCTTCTCGTATATCTGCACTCCTTGGCAATACCAGCGCCTGAAGCTGTTCCCCGTTGTCTATACCCTCCAGACAGTATACGATAGGGCCCCGCATAAGCCCGACACAGCCTGCCGTATCCTTGCATCGCACCGTACCGTAAATGCGGCGGACTTCCATTGGAAATCTAATTTCCAGAACATCCCCTGCCTCCCAGGTTCTCTTCATATATGCATATTGTTTCTCCAGCGAATATTCTGCCGCTTCCCCGTTTACGGTAATCCGGCAGGTTCCTTCTTTCACATATCCCGGAATCCGGATCGCCATGGTAAATGCATCCTGCGTTTTCGGTTCGATCCGGTATTTTACGTTTCCGGACCAGGGATAACGGCTTTCCACCTTTACATCTGCCAGCTCGAGAGAAGCTTCCTGCCCGATCATCAGATGCGAATAGATGGTATCCTCACTCTCGCTCCAGCAGAATCTTCCGATGGAAAGGATCATTCTTGCCAGATTCGGCGGACAGCAGGCACACTGGTACCAGCCCGGTCTCTCAGGAAGTACATGACGCATGCCGAATACCTCTCCGGAGATTCCCGGATTGGTCTCCAGCGGATTCACATAGAAAAAATGTTTTCCATCCAGCTGCATTCCACTGAGAGTGGAATTATACAGGCACCGCTCCATAACATCAGCATACTTTCCGTCCGGCTCCATATCCAGCATTGCCTTTGCAAAAAAGATCAGGCCGATCTGAGCGCAGGTCTCCGCATATGCCCGATCGGAAGGAAGATCATATGCTTTCGAAAAGGATTCCAATTCTCCGGATGCTCCGATCGCTCCGGTGAGATACAGTTTTTTCGTAAGAATGTTATCCATCAGACCTTTGCAGGCCTTCTGCAAAGCTGTATCCTCCGTTGCCGCTGCAAGATCTGCCATAGCCCGGTACAGATAAACTGCACGGACCGCATGCCCTACTGCTTCGTTCTGTTCCCGTACCGGCTTATGAGCCTGGTTGTATTCCAGATTCTCAGGATCCATGCCGAAGACGGTAAACTCACGTTTCCTTGCTTCTTCCCTGAAAAACTCCGGTTTCATTCCCCTGGCATTGATAAAATAAGCCGCCAGCTCGCAGTACTTCTTTTCACCTGTCAGCTGATACATCCGCATCAGACCGACCTCCACCTCTTCATGTCCCGGTATTCCATAACGTTCCTGCCCGAAAACAGAGGCAATGCAATCTGCCATCCTCTCTGCCACCTGGAAAATCCTGTTTTTCCCGGTAACCTCATAGTATGCACAGGCCGCCTCCATCATATGCCCCATGCAATACAGCTCATGACCTTCCAACAGATCCATCCAGCGGTGTTCCGGCTCTTTGATGGTAAAATAGGTGTCCAGATAGCCATCCTGCTGCTGGGCTTTTACAATGATATCGATGACCTCATCCGCTCTGCGCTCCAGTGCTTCATCCGGATGAACCCATAACGAATAAGCCACCGCTTCCAGCCATTTCGCCACGTCACTGTCCTGGAAAACCATTCCATAGAATTCGCCTTCCTCCAATCCGGCCGCGATCCGGAAATTCGCAAGGGCGTGGCTTTTCTCCGCACCGGGAACTGCGTCGTTTAAGATCTGCTCCTGGTATGGGATCACCGTATGAATTACCAGCTCCTGATAAGGAGTCCAGAAAGAATCATCGCATTTTGTCTGTGTCAGTTTTACTCCGTGTAATTTCTTATTCATCACTTTCCTCATTCTTCACCAAGCAATATTTCGGCCTGTCCATCCAGCATCGTAACTGTCGAAGCTTTATCCCAAAGAGCCTTACAGGACCAGTCTTTTCCACCGGCAACCGTTACCAGGATCTTCCGGCCGATTCGCATTGCTTTTGCGGTCATCACCGTTTTTCCTGTGAGATCCGGCACTTCCGTATAAGCTGTTTCTCCATCTGCCAGATAAGAAACTGCCAGCACCACACCGTCTGCATAATCATAATCCGGCCTTGTGCAGCAGCTTCCGAGGGCAAGAATTCTGCCGGGGGCCACCATAAGCGGCATCGCATGGTAGTCAAACTTCTCCTGCTGCCAGCCGCCCTCCTGCACTTCCTCCGTGATCAGGTTCACCCATTTCCCATTTGGCAGATAATACTCTGCCGCACCATCTTCCCGGAAGATCGGCGCTGCCAGAAGCGTATCTCCCAGCATATATTGAAGATCCAGCGTATGGCAGGTCCGATCCGTCGGATACTCCATAAACATCGGTCTAAGCATTGGAATTCCTGTCTCAGAAGCAATCACTGCCTGTCGATATAGATACGGCATCAGACGGCATTTTAATTCAACGCTCTCTTTTAATACTACACAGGCTTCATCGTCGAACAGCCACGGAACACGGTACGAACCGCTTCCATGGAGACGACTGTGGGAGCTTAACAATCCAAACTGGCACCAGCGTTTATAAATATCCGGCGTTGCTGTCTGTTCAAATCCGCTGATATCATGGCTCCAGAAGCCGAACCCGCCGCAGGACAAGGATAACCCGCCCCGGAGTGTCTCTGCCATGGAGCTATAAGAGGCAGAACAGTCACCGCCCCAATGTGCCGGGAACTGTTGGCCTCCTACCGTGGCAGACCGGGCAAATAAAACGGCATTGCCTTTTTGTTTCTCTTCTTCCAACAGCTCAAAAACTGCCCGGTTGTAAAAATAAGTGTATGCGTTATGCATATCCACCGGGTCTGATCCGTCAAACCATTGAATGCCGGCAACCGGGATTCTTTCGCCAAAATCCGTCTTGAAACAGTCAACGCCCATGTCGGTCAATACCTTTAGCTTCCCCTGATACCATTTCACTGCATCCGGGTTTGTAAAATCAACCAACGCCATGCCCGGCTGCCATAGATCGGTCTGCCACACAGACCCATCGGTCTTCTTCACCAGATACCCTCGTTCCTTCCCTTCTTTGAAAAGATAGGAACGCTGTGCAATATACGGATTGATCCAGACGCAGATCTTCAGCCCACGGTCATGATAACGTTTCAGCATCCCTTCCGGATCCGGGAAGGTGTCCGGATCCCAGATGAAATCACACCAGGTATATGCCCGCATCCAATAGCAGTCAAAGTGAAACACATGAAGTGGAATCTCTCTGTCTGCCATTCCCTGAATAAAGCTGCTGGTGGTTTTCTCGTCATAATTTGTAGTAAAGGATGTGGTAAGCCATAATCCGAAAGACCATGCCGGAGGAAGGGCCGGTTTTCCGGTAAGCTCACAATATTGCGCCAAAGCATCCTTCGGGTTCTCTCCGCCGATGACATAATAGCCAAGGGTTTCCCCCGGAACAGAGAACTGGACTTCTTCCACTTTCTCCGAGGCGATCTCGAAGGATACCTCTCCCAAAGTATCTACAAGAATTCCATATCCATAATTACTTAAATAGAATGGCAGGCACTTATAACCCTGTTCACTGGCCGTACCGCCATCTTCATTCCAGTTTTCCACCACCTGACCATTTTTTACGAATGGCGTAAAACGTTCTCCCAATCCGTATATGTATTCTCCGATTCCAAGGCTCAGCTGCTCCAGCATAAAGCTTTCACCCGTATTGCGGTTCAAAATGCGGGCCATGTTGCGATAATCGCTTCTTGTCAACAGCCGGTCCTTCTGATAGTAGCTGACACACCATCCTGAGGCCGCCTTGCTGATCACTGCTTTCGTTTCCCCGCTCTCAAAAATCAATACATCCTCTTTTTCACAGATGCAGACTTCCCGTTCTTCCTCATGAATATAAGGACGTATCCTCTTTCCTGCGGCTCCCGCAAAATGTGTCACTTCAACATGAATCACGTTTTTCATCGGACTTGTAAAAGTAACGGTCAGCATCCCAAGATTCAGGCAGTCCCCGCGATCATGGATATGCTTCGCAGTTCCGTAAACGATGAGCTCTTCTCCGTTAATCTCATGCCCGGCATATTCCACCGCATAAACAGGTTCGTATTCTTTTCTCATCAACCAATAGCCATTCGTAAATTTCATATTTTTATTTACTCCTTATATCGCAGTTTATTGCTTGTAATCATTCTCTCTGTTTGTCCGATACGGACCATTTCGGCATACTTCGGTCTCGTTCTCGGGCCGTATCTTTTCCTTCAGGTGGAATCTCCTGTTTCCGGCATATGCTTATCCAGAAGAGGTTCCAACATCGTGGAGGACACACAGGATACGATTCCCGGTATGACTATAAAGAATGCCGGTTTTGCCAGCAATGCAAAATAAGCTGCCGCAAACATAGCCAGAAGAATCAGGGAGATCGGCAGGTGCCGGAAGGTCATATAAAACGAAAGCTTAACAAACCATCCATAAGGCATATCGAATCTGGACAATGCCGGAAATGCATAACATGCCGAAATAACAAACAAAACCAGAACAGCAAAATACAGCACCATGAAAAACAATCCAAATAGCCCTGTGGTTTTTGCCCGCAGGATTCCAATGTTTAGCAGCAGCAGAAACAGTACCCCGCCGTAGATCAGGGTAAGGGGAATCGACGGAAGCAGATTCTTCCGGTATGCACTCCAGAACCGGCTTGTAACAGAGCCACGGTCCTCCCGGACCGATCGGGTCACTGCTGCATACATTGCAGCAAAAGAGGCCCCAATGGTAATGATCGGAACAGAGCCGATCAGCCAGTATATACTTACCAGGATCAGATCAAAAATCTTTCCCGTCCAGGTATAAAAATTCCCGTCAAACTGAAACATTTTTTGAAACTTCATAGAAAATCCCCCATCCAAATGGCAAGAACAGCGGCCGTTTCATCCCGCCGCTGTTCCTTATCCAGGCACCTTGAAGTATTCCTGTTATACCAGGTTCAGTTTATAGTCATTTTTTGTAAACAGCGGAATCTGCTCAAGAGGAGCCGCTGTGGATACCCACTGTCCTCCCGCAAAGGTCTCACCTGTCCATGCGTTTGACCAGAAAGCTCCCGCCGGAAGGTATACCATTGTCTTGGTACAGCCCTGATCGGTAATGGGTTTTACCAGAATATCCGGACCAAACATATACTCATCTTCCACTTCCCATGCAGCCTTATCCTGCGGTGCATCATAAAACAGCGGACGCATTACCGGTGTGCCTTTCTCATGGGCAGCCTTCATGCATTCGGTGATATACGGACGCATCGCTTCCCTGAGCTTCAGATAATAGCTTAAGATCTCGTATACCTGATCTGTATAGCTCCATACTTCATTCGGTGCACCGGATACACATTCTGCTCCGCCAGTGGTACCGAATTGCGGCTGAAGCGGCCAACGGTAGCCATGGAGACGCATAACCGGGCAAAACGCTCCGTACTGGAACCAACGGATCAGCAATTCATGGAAATCCGGATCATTCACATTTGCCCCGAAGAATCCGCCAATATCCGTCGTCCACCAGGGAATACCGGCCATTCCCATATTCAGTCCCGCTGCCACCTGATTTTTCATACTGGGGAAGGAGGACTTGATATCTCCGGACCAGACAAGCGCCCCGTATTTCTGAGAGCCTGCCCATGCACAGCGAAGCAGATTGATGATATTCTCCTGTCCTTCTGCCTGCATTCCTTCGAAGAATGTCTTCGCATACATGACCGGATAAATATTCCCTACCTGCACATCCGGTCCCAGGTGATAACGATAATGATCGAAATCGTAGTATGCATATTCCGGTTCTGCTTCATCCAGCCAGAACACCTTTACACCCTTGCTGTAATAATTCTGCTTTGCTTTATTCCATACGTATTCTCTGGCTTCCGGATTCGTCGAATCGTAATGCAGGGTATTTCCCATAAAATCCATGGAAATGGGATAACCGGATTCCACACGGATCAGCAGGCCCTTGCTCTTCATTTCATTGAAATTCTCACTGCGGTAATCCACAGTAGGCCAGATGGAAACCATCAGCTCGATTCCCATTTCCTTCAGTTCCGCGATCATAGCATCCGGATCCGGCCAGTATACCGGGTCAAACTTCCATTCTCCCTGCAGCGGCCAATGGAAAAAGTCTACAACGATAATCGATATTGGAAGATTCCTTCTCTTATATTCTCTCGCCACCTCCAGGAGCTCTTCCTGCGTCTGGTAACGCAGCTTGCACTGCCAGAATCCCATGGCATAGTCCGGCATCATCGGTACTTTACCGGTAACATCTGCATAAGCTTCTTCTATCTCAGCCGGTGTATCTCCTGCGGTGATCCAGTAATCCAGCTTCTTCGTCGAATACGCTTCCCAGGTAGTTATGTTTTTACCAAAGTTTACCCGGCCGACTGCAGGATTGTTCCACAGGAAGCCATATCCAAGGCTGGATACCGCAAAGGGAACACTTGCCTGGGAGTTTCTGTGTGCAAGCTCCAGGTCCGCCCCCTTAACATCCAGATACGGCTGCTGATACTGCCCCATACCATAAATCTTTTCGTTGGGATTCGATACAAACCGCACTGCAAGCCGGTAATCTCCCCCGATAATGGCCTTGAATTCCCTGCCCTCAATGTCCAGCGAACTGCAGGTACTGCCAAACATATCCTTGCGGTTTCGGACATATTCTTCCAGAAGGACTTCGTTCTTCTGGTTATAAAATGTAATTTTACCGATCAGATTGATTTCTGCACGAATCTTTCCGTTGACGATCTCACCGCCATCTTCCCGGACGGTGATCACCGGCTCTCCTGTTTTCTCAGGAGGAATCAAAGCCCAGTCTTCTGCCGGCATTTCAGCAAGCTTTGCTGCACGAACACGCAGACTATTCTCTCCCCAGGGTTCAATGATCAGGCGTTCCGCCTCATAGCGGTAACACAACGCATTTCCTTTTTTCTCAAAATATCCAAAAACTTCTCTGATTTCATCCTGCGCTGCCATACTCACATCTCCTTTTTAATCTTTCACCGCTCCTGCCACAAGACCTCCTACAATGTATTTCTGCAGGAAAATGAACAGCAGAACCACAGGTATTACCAGAATCGTACCATATGCCATAATACAGTTCCACTTCGTACCATATGCATTCTGGAATTTATAAATATTTGCTGTCAAAGGTCTCATTTCCGGTTTTACGTTAAATGTCATCGAATAAACCAGGTCATTCCATCCATTCAGGAATGAAATTACCACAATGGTAATGATGCCGGTCTTAACTGCCGGAATCATTACAAACAAAAATGACTTCATAGCCCCGCATCCGTCCAGTCTGGCTGCTTCATCCAGCGCTTTGGGCACACTCTTAAAATACGGTCGGAGAGTAACGATCGCGAAGGGGATCGACCCTGCCGCAATGGCAATGGGTGCCGTAAAATGTGTTCCCAGAATGCCGAGCTTATTGAAGATCAGGTACATGGGTGTCAAAGTCAGCGAAGCCGGGAGCATCTGTGCCACCAGGAACGTAAGCAGGAACACCTGGGTTCCCTTCACTTTGAAACGTCCCATTCCATAAGCAGCCGGTACCCCCAGCAGCAAAGAAATTCCCATAGTCAGGAACCCATTGAAAAAGCTGTTTCGCAGTGACAGCAGGAATGTCTGGTCCTTTAAATTGACCAGCCACGGATCAATAGTGAATTCATGCGGGAAATAAGTCAGTATTTTCCCGAAGGTCTCGGAATCGGACTTGAAGGAAATCTGAATCAGCCAGTACAAAGGAAAGAGAAACAGAATCGCAATGAGCAGTGCAATGATGGAATTGATCAGGGCTCTTCTGCTTTCGTTGGATTTTAACATACTAATCATCCTCCTTTGCCAACATCTTCAGATAAAGCAAACCAATTACAAACAGACACGCAAAGAGTACCATGGCAATTGCTGAGCCCTCTGAGAATTTAAACTGGGTAAAGGAACGAACATAGGAATACGTTCCCAGTACATCTGTCGCATTTAACGGACCGCCTGCCGTCATAATATACATCAGGTCAAAAGCCCGGAACGTATAAATGAATCCCAGCATCAATACGGCCATAATGGAGCCCTTCATCAACGGGAGCGTGATATGCAGGAACTTCTGTCCCCAGTTCGCACCGTCGATAGAAGCACTTTCATATACGTCCTGGGAAATGCTGGTAAGTCCGGACATTAAAAGGAGCATATTAAAGGGAATTCCAACCCAGCAGTTCATGATGATAACGGCGATCAAAGCGGTGGATCCGGTAACCAGCCATTCCGGTCCCACGATTCCGATTTTTCCAAGCAGGTTATTGATCAGTCCATTTGCAGAAAAGATATTCTTCCCCAGAAGACCCGTAACAGACATCGGCATCATATAGCTGACCAGGATCATGCCGCGGATCGGACCGGAAAGACGGAATTTCTGATTAAAGAACATTGCAAAGGCAAACCCGATGGTGAACTGGAACACCAGGCAGGCAATGGTAAATACAAACGTATTTCGTAAAACAAGCAAAAAAGTGGGGTCCTTGAAAAGGTGGGCATAATTCTCAAATCCAATGAAGATCGCACCACCCTTGGTCAGGTTCTTCACATCTACATTTTTAAAACTCAGTACGAGATTGTATACCAGTGGATATCCCAGCACTACGATCATGTAAATAAATGCCGGAAGTATGAACACATATCCATCGTTATTACGATCTCTGCGTTTCTTCGCTTTTCCCATGTTTCTATAATCCCTCCATAACGTTGGTTTCGGTGTCAGATACTTACGGACGGTCCTGCAGCAATGCAGCTCCCGCAATCCTGCCTGATACTGAAAAACCACGGTTTCCGGCACTGACCCGCCGGAAACCGTGGAACCTTTCATCCTGTTATGAAACTATCCCGAAACCATACGTTTGCATGCTTCAAGGTTTCGAAAAGTATCCATATTATTCTGTTTTCGAATATATGGATCCCTATTACGGAAGCGGATTTGCTTCAACGATTGGTGTGATGGTTTCCATTGCTTTTGCCAATGCTTCTGCCGGATCTGCACCGTCAACGAATACGGACTGTGTTGCACTGTAGATTGCTTCGGAGATTACAGGCCATTCAGCGTGTGGTCCACGTGCGTCTGCATAGTTCATCTCATCGGTAAATACTGCGAAACCAGCCTGTTCATAATCATAATTGGATGTAGAATCGGAACGGGTCGGGATCTTGCCGGCTACAACGCCCCATTCACCTTCTTTTTCCTGGGAACACAGCCACTCAAGGAATGCTACACAAGCTTCTTTGTTCTCAGCGCCGGTACATACACCAAAGTTTTCTCCACCGATCGTAGATGTAGATGTTCCTTCATCACCTGTCGGAAGGAGACAGAAATCATAATTAAAGCCTGCAACTGTATCGGTCTGTGCCAGATGCCATGTTCCAACTTCACACATAGCTGCTTTTCCTGCTGCCCACTCATTAAATGCATCTGCCTGTGTCCAGTTGATGCATTCCTTGCTCATATATCCATTGTTGATGAGATCTGCAAGAGCGGTAAGTCCTTTTACTGCAGAGTCTGCCGTAAGGTTATCAACATTCACTCTCTCAGCACCATCCTGTGTAGCACGCAGCCACGGAAGGATCTGGAAGGTTCCCTCTTCGGTAGAGATACAGCACATAGCCATTCCGTAAGTGCTGGTATCCGGATTCGTTGTAGCTGCTGCCATTTCCTGAAGCTCTGCAAGGCTTGTCGGCATATGATCATAGCCTGCTTCTGCAAGAGCGTCCATATTACATGCCAAAGCAAGACAGTTGGAGTTCTGTGGAAGACCATACAGTTTTCCTTCGGAATCCATACAGGAGCTTAATGGACCTGGATAGAACTTATCCACTTCGCCCCATGCATTTAATTCTTCTGTAATGTCATCAAATACACCAAGAGTAATATAGGAAGCCATATCCGGGGAATCTACCATACCGATATCCGGAAGCTCACCGGAAAGTGCGCCTACCGTATACTGATTCATCAGCTCCGGACGAGAAACGTATGTAGCTGTAATGTGGATGTCATCCTGAAGAGAATTGTACTCTTCAACCCAGTCAACGATTGCCTTTGCATCTGCTGATGCATCAAAATAATGCCAAAGCTCGATCTCTGTGGGTTCTGCCTGAACTGCCATTGAGAAAGACATACTGGCTGCCAATGCAACCATTCCAAGTGCGAAATGTTTCTTCATGTTAGATCCTCCTTAAGAAAATAATAACGGTTTCCGATAAAACCATTATACGGTCCGTTTTTTGTGCAGTCTACCTAACATTTTAATATCAAATCGTTTATTTTAGTGCATTATTTTAAGGTTTTCGCAATATTTTAATATACAATTCCGCCATATATATACAATGCACAGTTATTTTCATTTATTTTTATACAATTTTCACACATCTCGGCTTTTCCTACTCTGTTTTGTATTCCGAAATATTTTTCCCGGTCACTTCACGAAATACTTTATAAAAATATTTTACATCCGAAAATCCCACCTGATATGCCACCACTGTCATATCTTCTTCCCCATCATCCATGATCTTCAAAGCCTGACGGATCCTGTATTTTTTCAGAAAAGCAGCAAAGCCTTCTCCAATGTATTTTGAGAAAATATAGCTGAAATACTGGGGACTGATTCCCAGAGTCTCCGCCAGATCCGACTGGTTGATCCTGCCGTTATACTCTTTCTCTATGATGTCCAATGCTCGCAGCACCATGGGATGTGCTTCCGGATAATCCTGTCGAAGACTTTCATTCTCCCGCTTCGGATACACGTTCTGGCCTTTGATCCGGGCGTCCAGCCGCAGAAGAACCTTCTCCATCTCCCCTTTGGTCACAGGCTTTAAGATGTACTCTGTTACATCCAGAGAAATGCATTTCTGTGCCAGCTGAAAATCGGCGTGCGCACTGATAACTGCAAATTCGGTCTTGATTCTCCTTTCTCTGACAGCCTCGATCAGCTCTATGCCATCCATATAGGGCATCCGGATATCCGTAAAAACCACGTCCGGTGCCAGCTGTTCGATCAGTTCCAGCGCTGTCTCACCGTTGGATGCCTGCGCCACTACCTCATAATTTCCTTCAATGCTGCAGATCAATCTGCAGATTCCATCCCGGGCTCTTTGTTCATTTTCCGCAACCACAATTCTCATAGAAACTCATCCTCTCCTGTCCCGATTGCCTCATCAAGCATGTCCGCCGGTATCGGAAGAAACATGGTAAAACACGTCCCTTTCCCTGACTGCGAGTTCAGCCTCACTTCCATTTCCGCTCCATAATACATCCGAAGTCTTGCCACAACATTTTGAATTCCGATGCCCACCTGATTCTCAGAATTCTCCCCGAAGGATTTCGGGTTTTCCAGAATCTTCTGAATAATATCCCGGGTTTCCGGTGCCATGCCCTGTCCGTTATCCTCCACCGTAACCACCAGTCTTCCCCGGGTCTCTTTTGCTTCCACCCGCAGCTTTCCGCCATTGTCCCAGCCCTCAAAGCCATGCAGGATCGAGTTCTCCACAAAAGGCTGCAGAAACAGCTTGCAGCAGGGCCATTCCAGGTACTCTTCCGGAATTGTGATCTCATAGTCAAAAACATCCATCAGACGATACTTCTGCAGGTAAAGGTACTGACGGACCCACTCGATCTCTTCCCCCAGCGTCACGGATTTTGTCTCCGGTGCGAAGGCGTAATACAAGATTCCGGAAAGATTCTTCAAAAGAATCGAAACCTCTTCGTCTCCATTTTCCATGGCACTGTAATTAATGACATTCAATGTGTTGCACAGAAAATGTGCATTGATCTGGGATTCCAGAGCCTCCTTCTCGGCTGCATTCCATCTTTGTATGGAGATCGTCTTTTCTTCGAACTCGCGCCTGGTGGCCTCTCTCTGCTCTTCCAATGCCTCCACGGTATGATTGTATTGTTCCGCCAGCTGCCATAATTCGTGCTTTCCCCGGATATCGATCTTCGCTCCGGAATCGCCGCTTTGGATCTCTTCCATGGATTTACCGATGAATTTCACCGGCTGCAGGATCCTCCACAAAACCAGCTGCCAGATAATGATACACAAAAGAAGCAATATCAGATACACCCCAACGCCCTGTCGGAACATACGGCGCACCACTTCCTCCATCTGCGAGGAATCGATATCGCTATGCAGGTCCCATCCCATATATGCCAGCGGAGTTTTCACCTCTCCGGTTCCGGAGTGGGGCAGGTCATCCACCCTTTTCCCAAGATACTGTTCGTTTGTGCTGTACAGAACTTTCCCGTCTGCATCTGTAAGATATTCAGAAATATAGTCGATCTCCTGGTTACTGTTATCCATCTGAAAACGAACCATGCTGTCCAGTCGCAGCGTCAGGACCACAACGGCATGGCATTCCTCTTTTCGGACATGCTCCCCTATCAGCGGAAAAGCGATATGGAAAAAAGTCATATCCGGAAAGCTTTCATGTTTCATAGGCGAGGTGCCTATCTCATAGCTGACTACCATCTTTGCCTTTGCTCTCTCCACAACGCCGTCATAGAGTTTTTTCAGCTCTTCCAGATACGCATCCGTCCATAGATCTGCATATCCGCTGTTCTTCCAATGCCTTCCATATTCGCACAGAAGACCATCTTCCGTTACGATGGCGGTTGCCGCAATATCGCCCCGAAAATGCGTTACCGATGCCATCCTGCTGCTAAGTCTCTGCATAGAACGTATCGTGCTTCCGTCCTCGCCCAGTACCTCCTCAACATATTCCAGCAGATCCGGATCCAATGCAATGTCTGCTCCCATTCGAATCGTATCCTTCAGCGTACTGTTGATGTTGGAGGCCGTAGTCTGCAGGACGGCAGTCTCCGTTTTCGTCGTTTCCGCAAGAAGATATTTCATGTACTCCTTTTGCAGAAAGCCATGAAAAAACAACATTGCTGCAAGAAACATCAGCACGCCCGTTCCGATCAGGCTGGCAGACATATGCGATTTTAAATAATCCCCAAATCGACGGATGGTCTTCATGCAGCTCCTCCCGTTTTTGTATCTTCCCATTTGCTTAAAGACGATGCGGCTTATCCTCCGGTACACTTCCGGGGGATTTTTTATTCCACAAGAGCGTATTCCCTGGAGTAATAATTATCCTCATAATGCCAGCTGTCATCCCTTTGCTCTTCCTCCACTCCTATGGTATCCAGAAGATAATTTACATTTCCGAGAACGACCTCTTCATTCAGAACAAACACTGCGTATCCGAACTTTGCATTTTCATCAATAGCCGATGTTCTGACCTCCACGGACTCCAGACCGTACGCACTATGCATCTGATCCGAAAAGTCCTCTCTTGTGAACAGGAAACCTTTCTCATCCCGGGGAAGATTTCCGATAACAGATGCATTTCCCGCCAGGTCCGTAACGCACGCCTGATATACATCCACATCCGGGCCAACGGTAATACGAACCGTGAGTTTTCCGTCTTTGACCATACGAAGCTTCTCCGCATCCCCGAACTGTTCCAGAATACGTTCATCGTCATATACCACGTCCTGCAGGTCACTCAGGACTTCCATATAGATTTTATCGCCCTCCAGTGTCACCGGATACTGATTCTTCGCTTCATCAATAGCAGCCGCTTCCTCTTCCTCTGCAAAATGAAGATTCTTAATCAGCGCCTGTACATCCTCTACATTGCTCCCGTCATTATAATTAAACACGAACGATATCTGGTGTTCGCCGGCTGCGCCAAGGGTAATATAATCCTCCTGCCAGTCCATATTACCGGAGTAAAAGCAGACCGTTTCTCCATCTACATTTACTGCAAGTCTGTCAAAGGCCTCCCGGGAATTTACCTTTACCGAATATCCCAGTTTTCGGTTCTCGTCTGTCGTAAGAGTGAAGTTCGCAACAGCCGTTGAAGCAGGTGTACTGCTGTTGGAAGCAGCGATGCCCTCTTCTGCCGGAACAAATGGAAAAGCCCCCTCCTCAGCTGTTTCTGCAAACTGTACATCCAGCTCCGGACACAATGCCGCCTTCATATCCTCGCTGTCCGGCCAGCTTCCTTCGTACTTCTCTGTTGGAATGTCTGTAAGCAGGGTGGTCTCGTAATCCTCTGCAGTAAAAGCCTTGAAAAGGCGCAGGAATTTCTGTGCATCCGTAATTGCCCCCTCCGCGATGAAGCAAATGATGCCATTTCGGTCAACGATTACAGAGGTTGGCAGGATCGTTACCCCAAATCTGTCCGGCAGCCCGTTGGTCTCCAGCCCCATAGGCAGACTTTTAAGCCCCAGCTCTTCTCTGGCAGCCATAATGATCTCATTGGTATCGGTTGGCTCAACGGTCAATGCCAACACGCCAATATCCTCCTGCATCTCATTGTATGCTTCCTCCATAGCCGGAAATTCCTCCCGACAAGGGCCGCACCAGGATGCCCACATATTGATCAGAACCGCTTTTTTCTCTTTCAGAAGCTCATACAAGGAAACCTCTGTCCCATCGAACAAGGTTACATCAAAATCTTCGATCTGATCCCCTAATTGATACACCTTGTTCCCGTCCTCTGCCTGAACAGCCGTGAACAGGCCAAGAGACAATACCAAAGTCAGAATGCACATCATCAAACGTTTCATGTTCTTTCTCCTTTTTTCTGAATTCATTGTCGCACAAGGGAGCCTCGCAGTCTTCCTCATGTAACATATTATATCACCGAATCCGGATGGAAACAAACCCGTATGTCTGAATCCCCTGCGCAAATGGTCTTAAAAACAGTCTTTTCCTTTCCCGAATTTCTACCCCCTCCATTGAATCCACAACAAAAATATGCTACGCTAACGTAACCGGCACATTGGTTTTGAAAACAACGGTAAAAAGTGCCGGATTCCCATTTACAGAGGTTTTTATTATGAGTGTTTTCAATGAAAATTACCAGAAGCTGGTTTTAGATGACCTGAAAAACTACAAAGACCTGAGCCAGGCGATTCCTGCAAGTATGCCGGAGAGGCTGCTGATCCGTGAGCTTCCCATCAGCAGGCTTCACCCAAACCCGGAAGATGAATTCAGCATGCCCTCCATCGGTCCGAATTATGAGATTGTGGAAAATTATGCCCGTCAGTTCCGGAACAGAAAAGTTGTGGGCAATGACCTTTTTAAAGATCCTCTCATCGTAGAAAAGATGTCCACCGGAGGATACATGATCCTCAACGGACATCACAGATGGTTTGCGGCTCATATCGTAAAGCTGAAAAAAATGCCTGTTCAGATTGCAAACGTCGTTCCGAAAGAAGAGATCATTTCCAAAATCACCGCTTCCCCTAACAGTATGTGTGTATCCTTTGATCTGGACGAGGTTCTGTTAACAGACGGAAAAAGAGTGCCTGCAGAGGATGAGCCTTTGCCGGTTCGACTGCTTCAGAAAAAGACACTGCGCAAGAACTGCTGCGCCCTAGTACGGGCTCTTCAGAAAGCCGGCTTCGATGTATGGATCTATACCGACAGTCATCATTCCGAAAAATACATCCGGGCACTGTTTGGTCACCATCATGCAAAAGTAAGCGGAATCATCAACTGCATCAAGAAGAACAATTATTACAATGAGATCCGGGATCTCTTCCGCACCAAATACAAATACAGTCTTCATATTGATAACGAAGGGATCATCTGGGTGAACACGGAAACGAAGGAGTATGACATCATCGAAATCCAGGATCAGAAAGAAGGATGGGCAAAAGAAGCCATCACCCATATCCGGAAACTGGATTTTGTGAGAAAGAAACGCAGAGGATGAATTATGGCGCATTTGTTTGAAAAGGATTATCAGAATATCTATTCCGGTAAAACCCGGGTATCCTTTGACCTGGACGAGGTTCTGTTTGTGTGCCCCGATACACATAAGACAGAGCCGGCCCTTCCCTTTCCCTTTAATAAGCTATACAAAGAACGTTTTCGCCTGGGAACTCCGGACCTGATTCACCAGCTGCAGGACATGGGCGTCGAAGTGTGGGTCTACACCTCCTCTTTTCGCAGTGAAAACTATATCAAAAAAATCTTCCGGCATTATGGTGTAAAATTCGATGGGATCATCAACGGGCAAAGACACCTTCGGGAGGTACAGGCCGGACATAAAGAGATCCTTCCGCAGAAATTACCGAACAAATACGGAATCTCTCTCCATATTGACGATGAGTCGGTAATCGCGATCCACGGAAGGACCTATGGTTTTAAAGTATATCAGTTAGAAGAACAGGACGATGACTGGAAAGAAAAGATTCTTGAATGCGTGAAGAGCATACAGAACAATCCGTCATGAGCACCTTCTTTATTTTGCTTTTTTTCTGAGCTGAGCAGTAACGCTGTCTGCAATCTCTACCTCAAAAGGCAAAAGCTCCAGTACATCCTTCTGCGCATCAACGCCTTTGAACACCTCTATAAGCTTCAGACCGCGCTGTGTAAGCTGGAACACGCAGCGTTCCGTAACATACAGAACCCTCTGTCCATTATGCAGCGCACGTTCTGCGGAAAAGCTCTTGCTGCGGACCTGCTCCACGATTTTCGGGATGGATCCGTTTTTTACAATATCAATTCGATCATTTTCCCGTTTTACTTCCAGGCCTTTTGTGTTAAAGGTCAGACAGAATACCACCGTCTTTGTCCTGGATGTAATATTGGCAAATCCGCCGATTCCGGCAAAGCTTCCCGGACCGCGATGCGCATTGACATTTCCATGCTTATCGATCTCCAACGCACCCATAAAGCAGATATCCAGACCGCCATCGTCGTAAAGGTCAAACAGATTTGCCATATCCACTACGCAGTTGGCCCCGATCACTGCTCCAAATACCGTTCCGGAAGCCGGAAAGCCACCGATGCCACCGGACTCAACGGTCAGGGTTACCTGATCCAGGATTCCGCTCTTTCTCGCATAGCGGGTCACCAGTTCCGGAATACCGATTCCAATGTTCACAATATCATCCGGCTTCAATTCCTTTTCTGCCCGCTTGCTGATAATACGACCGGCAACGTTGCTAAGCTGTCGGGAGCTGTTAATATTCTCCAGCATCTCATTCCAGTCTTTCCACTGGGAATATGGAATCTCAAAATTACCGGAAAGGGCCTCGTATGCCGCATGACGTGGTTGTGGTTCCACAACCACGATGGCATCCACCAGACAACCTGGAATGATGGTCGTTCTTGGACGGGACGGTACCCGGATCAGACGGTCCACCTGAACGATTACCTTTCCGCCGTTTGCCTTTACCGCCTGACATACCGAAAACGCGTCTCCGGACAGATACATATCTTCAAAGGAAATGTTTCCCTTACGATCTGCAGAAGTCCCCTTCAAAAGAGCCACATTGAATTTCGGAAGTTTGTAATACAGAAACTCTTCATTGTCAAAATTTACATATTGTACCAGAGACTTGTCATTAGAAATATTATTAATACCAGGGCCTTCCTCTCTGGGATCCACAAAGATGTTCAAGCCCACCTTGGAAAGAGCTCCCGGAAGTCCTTCTGCCTGTGCCCGGATCGCATGAGAGATGCAGCCCAGAGGAAGGTTGTATGCCTCGAAACGATCCTCCAGAACCAGCTTCTTCGTACTGAACATGGC
>JABUSW010000120.1 GCA_021443885.1 Blautia sp. | reverse complement strand
TACGATGATATTTATGAATTTGTAAAATCATTTTCTGCGAAGGAGAGAGTGTACATCTCCCGGGATCAGCTGAACTATCGAATCGTGAACAGTATACCGCAGGAAGCGACGCTCGTATACGGACCAAATTTTACCTTGTATCCAAAAGCAGTCAAGACATCTGTGGAAGTAAAAAATGAGAAAACAGCCCATATCAAAGATGCCGTTGCTTTGACAAAATTCATCTACTGGCTGAAAACAAATGCTGCATCAGAGAAGATCTCAGAGCTTTCAGCAGCAGAAAAGCTATATGAGCTGCGCAGTCAGCAGGAACACTTTATGGGTGAAAGCTTTGACCCTATCATTGCCTATGGGGAGCATGCGGCCATTATTCATTATTCAGCCACACCGGAAACCAACGTAACGATTCAGCCAAAAGGATTGCTGCTTGCAGATACCGGCGGACAGTATATGGAAGGAACAACGGATGTGACAAGAACCATCGTTGTGGGACCGGTAACAGACAAAGAGAAAAAATACTTTACCGCTGTTTTGAAAGGGACATTAAGACTGGCAGCTGCAAAATTCAAATATGGAACATGCGGTTTGAATCTGGACTATCTGGCCAGACAGGCACTGTGGGAAATCGGAGCAGATTATAACCATGGCACCGGTCACGGAGTTGGATACTTCCTGAATGTTCATGAAGGACCGAACAGCTTTCACTGGAAGATCACACCCACAAGAAGAGGAGATACGGTTTTTGAAGAGGGAATGATCACATCGGATGAACCGGGATATTATGAGGCCGGAGCCTTTGGAATCCGGCATGAAAATCTGCTGGTGTGCAGGAAAGCAGAACAAACAGAATACGGCCAGTTTCTGTGCTTTGAACATCTCACTCTGGTACCCTTCGATATCGAAGGCATTGTAGTGGAGGATATGTCTGATTCAGACCTGAAGCTTTTGAATGAATATCACAGGAAAGTGTATTCTTCTATCTCTGCGTATCTGACGGAAGAAGAAAGAAAATGGTTGCAGGATGTAACAAAACCAATCCGGAAGCTGTGAAAAATATTCACAAAAACAGACCCCTGATATTTGTGCAAATTCAATAAAAATCCGATCCGCATGAATTGCAAAATGGTTTTGGTTGACAATAGAGACTGATTTTCGGTATTATTATACTTAATTGTCGCATAAAACATAGATTATTGTGTCGGAATAAGGTTCTCGGGGGATACGTATTCATATGAGGACATGGGATACCGGTACTTTAATCGCTATTTTTATGCCTGCACACATTAGCACGTTAAAGAAGGAGCACATTAAAATGAAAAAGTATGCACTACGAAGAATTTTTATGGCTTTGGTAACGCTGTTCGTTGTGGCCTGTGTAACATTTTTGCTTATGAATGCCATTCCCGGTAATCCATGGCTCTCGGAGAAGACACCTTCACAGGCAACGATTGATGCATTAAATGCAAAGTACGGTCTGGATAAACCATTGATCGTACAACTTGGAAAGTACTTGTCCAATCTTCTTCACGGAGATTTTGGAACTTCCATTAAGATGCAGAAGAACCGGGCCGTATTGACGATTATTATGGAGATGTTCCCGGTATCTGCAAAAATCGGAAGTCTGGCGATAATCTGGGCAGTACTGGTAGGGGTTCCGTTGGGATGCCTTGCGGCATTCAAACGCGGTACATGGGTAGACAGCTGTTTGAGAATTATCTGCACCATCGGTATCTCCATGCCCGGCTTTGTTGTTGCAACCCTGCTGCTTCACACGCTTTGCGGAGGTCTTCCAGGAGTTAAATTATTCCCGGCATTGTTTGATGGGACTTTAAAGAGTTATGTATTGCCGAGTCTTGCATTGGGATTTTATCCCATGTGTTATCTCTCCAGACAGACCAGAACGGCTATGCTGGATTCCATTAACCAGGAATATATCAAAACAGCCCGGGCAAAAGGTCTGAAGAACGGTAAGATCATTTTCAAACACGCATTGCGAAATGCATTGATTCCGGTTATCACATATCTTGGACCGCAGATCGCCTTTACACTTTGCGGGGGTCTTGTAGTGGAGAAGGTATTCTCGATTCCGGGACTTGGACGTTATTTTATTCAGTCCATTCAGAACAGAGATTATCCGTTGATCATGGGGACGACGATATTCCTTGCAACGTTTATTATTATCATGAATCTGGTCGTGGATTTTGCGTATAAGCTTGTTGATCCGCGCATTAATCTGGGTGAGGGAGGAAAGTAAAAAGATGGCGAACGATAGAAAAAAACCAGCTTTTGGTTCTCTTCAGCCGCAGATCGATGATATTCTGCAGTGGAATGATCTTCCGGCGGATGCTTTTGACGGCGCATCCAAAGAAGAAAGAATCAACTTTATTCAGGAACGGAAAAGCGTATCCTACTGGAAGGACGCATGGAGACGATTAAAGAAGAATACCGTAGCAATGGTAGCTTTGGCAATCATTATTATTCTGGCGCTGTTTGCATTTGTGGGACCGGTTTTTGTTCCGTATACGTACAAACAGATGGTACGAGGCTCGGAGTCTCTTCATCCATGGCATTATTCCTATGAAGACAGGCAGAAGATCAACGATTATCTTGCGGAGCATAACAAAACGGAAGTGCTCTCTGTTGATGAAATGATAGAACAGGCCCGTGCGGAAGCTGAGGCGGAAGGAAGAAAATTTTCAAAGATCGACGAAGCAAAGATTCGTGCACAGGCAAACGTTACACAGGAGGCGGCAGAACCTGCTGCGGAAGAAGTGACGGAACAGGATGCGATCGAAGAACTGAAACTGAAAAAGAAGCTCTTCGGTTATTCGGAGGAAGAACTGGAACGGAAAGCAAACGGCGAGAAAGTATTTCCCCACGTATTCGGTACCGATGATCAGGGAAGAGATATTATGGTGCGTGTAATGGTTGGTGCCCGCGTATCCATCATTGTAGGAATCTGTGCCGCATTGCTGGTTCTTGTAATCGGTGCAATTTACGGATCCATCTCCGGCTATTGCGGCGGTATGGTGGATGCGGTTATGCAGCGAATCGTAGAGATTATTTATTCCGTACCGGAGATGCTGATCATTCTTCTCCTCTCTGCAACATTAAAACCTGCTTTGGAAACCTTTCAGAACTCAGGAGACGGATTTTTCCAGGGGATGGTAACACTCCTGGGACCAAACCTGATCTCCATGTTTATCGCATTCGGTCTTTTGTATTGGGTTACCATGAGCCGCATCATTCGTGGACAGATCCTGCAGCTGAAACAGCAGGAATATGTTACGGCTGCCAAGGCACTTGGTGCAAAAGGAGGACGTATCATTCGTAAGCATCTGCTGCCGAACTGTATTGGTCAGATTATTACGACTACATTCCTGCAGATCCCATCTGCAATTTTTCTGGAATCCTTCCTTTCTTTTGTAGGTGTAGGTGTATCGGCTCCTTTGACAAGCCTTGGATCCATGTGCTCAGAGGCTTTGAGCGGATTGAGTACGTTCCCGTACAGACTGTTTATTCCGGCATTCATCCTCAGTATTCTGATCCTGTCATTAAACCTGTTTGGTGACGGACTTCGGGATGCCCTGGATCCACGTCTGAAAAAGTAAAAGGAGGTAGAAGAAGATGGCAAATGAAAAGAAATCAGAAAAGCTTTTGGAAGTTCGTGATCTTCATGTCTCTTTCTTTACACCGGCAGGCGAAGTGAAAGCGGTAAGCGGGATCAGCTATGATGTAAATTATGATGAAGTAATGGGGATCGTAGGAGAGTCCGGATCCGGTAAAAGTGTAGAGGCATATTCAATTATCGGCCTTTTGCAGCAGCCCGGGAAAGTCATTGGCGGTACAATCACCTTGGAAGGGGAAGATGTTCTGGCTAAAACGCCATCGGAAATGGTGGATTTCCGGGGAAACCAGGTAGCAATGATCTTTCAGAATCCAATGACCTGTCTGAATCCGGTGTATACCATAGGAAACCAGCTGGTTGAGGCATTAAAGGCGCACAAAAAAGATATATCCAAAGAAGAGGCAGAAAAACGTGCCATGGAGATGCTGGAACAGGTAGGTATCAACAATGTTGAGAAACGTATGAAACAGTATCCCCATGAGCTTTCCGGCGGTATGCGTCAGCGTGTTATGATCGCGATGGGGCTGATCTGTCATCCTAAGCTTTTGATTGCGGATGAACCTACCACGGCTCTTGATGTAACCATACAGGCACAGATTCTGGAACTGATGAAAGAGATCCAGAAGATCAATCACATGGGAATAATTTTTATTACACATAATCTTGGCGTTGTAGCGGAGATCTGTGACAAGGTATCCGTTATGTATGCCGGAAAAATGGTAGAGCAGGGACCTGTGGATGATATTTTCTATAAGCCGGGGCACCCGTATACCAGAGGTCTCCTTCGTTCCATGCCTCGTGTGGATGCAGACAGCTACGAACGTCTGATCCCCATCGAAGGAAATCCGGTGGATATGCTGAATCCGCCGGAAGGATGTCCGTTTGCTCCCCGCTGCGAGCAGGCGATGAAGATCTGTCTGAAAAAGATGCCGCCATATGTGCAGCTGGGGGATAATCACAGAAGCGCATGCTGGCTTTGTGTAAAGGAACAGTTGAACAGGCAGAAATCAGCCAATGCGGAGGTGGAAAACAATGAGTAATGATCAAGTATTAGTTCGTGTAGACCACCTGAAGAAATACTTCCCGGTGAAAGGCATGAAAGGACCGGGCGTACAGGCGGTGGAAGATATTTCTATTTTTATCAACAAAGGCGAGACCCTTGGTCTGGTAGGTGAGTCCGGCTGCGGAAAGACAACATTAGGCCGTACCATTCTTCAGCTTCATGAGCCGACTTCCGGAAAGATCGTATACGATGGAAAAACGCTTTTTGAAGGAGAGGATCCATGGCAGACGCAGTCTGACGGAACCTTAAAAAAGGTGCGCACTGCAAAACCGAAGATCGAGAATATGCTTCCTTACAGAAGAAAAATGCAGATTATTTTCCAGGATCCATCTGCCAGTCTGGATCCGCGAATGACTGTGGGTGAGATCATTGGAGAGCCTCTTGATATTCATAAGCTTTTTAATTCCAGAAAAGAACGGGAAGATCGTATCAAAGAACTGTTAGGAAAGGTTGGCTTGAACACGGAGCATGCAAACCGTTACCCGCATGAGTTTTCCGGCGGACAGCAGCAGCGTGTGGGAATCGCCAGAGCCCTGGCGGTAAATCCGGAATTCATTGTATGTGATGAACCGATCTCGGCATTGGATGTATCCATTCAGTCCCAGGTCGTGAATATGCTTGAGGATATGCAGGAAGAGATGGGACTTACTTATCTGTTCATTGCGCATGATCTGTCGGTGGTACGCCATATTTCGGATCGCATCGGTGTAATGTATCTTGGAACTATGGTGGAACTGGCGGAGAGCTATGAACTGAACCGCAATCCGATCCATCCATATACCCAGACACTTTTATCTGCAGTGCCGGTTCCGGATCCGCAGGTCAGCAGAAGCAGACAGAGAATCATCCTGGAGGGAGATATTCCGTCTCCGATGAATCCACCTTCCGGATGCCGCTTCCACACCCGTTGCCCGTATGCAACGGATAAGTGTAAAGAAGTAGTGCCGGCCTTTAAGGAATATGATAAAGGTCATTTTGCGGCATGTCATATGCTGGAGCGGTAGAAGGGAATTCCGTTTGCTTCTTGCACATTCTGCATAAAGAATGGTATATTATCTATTGGGATCGTACAGAGGGCGAAGACCTCTGTTCATCAAATATTATTTACATGGAGGTATGATAAGCTATGAAAAAGAGATTTTTATCTGTAGCAATGGCAGCAGCCTGCACTGTAACAATGCTGGCGGCTCCGGCAACTGCAATGGCGGAAGGCTTTGATATTGCAGTCAACTTTGCATCCGAACCACAGACCATCGACCCGGCACTGAACAGTGCAGTGGACGGTGCTGTTATGGTACAGCATATGTTCGAAGGCCTTACAAAATGGGCTGATTCCGGTGCAGAAGCAGCAGGAACCGATGGAAAAGCAAATGCAGCAGAAATCGTTCTTGGACAGGCAGAAAGCTATGAAAAGGTTGTAAATGAGGATGGAACCGTAACCTATACATTCAAGCTTCGTGACGACATCAAGTGGACAGATGGAAAAGATGTAACGGCTTCCGATTTTGAATATGCATGGAAACGTCTTGTAACTCCGGAAACAGCAGCAGATTACAATTATATGCTTGACTGTGTTGTAAATGCAAACGAGATCATGGCCGGAGAGATGGATCCTTCAGAACTTGCTGTAAAAGCAGTAGATGACAAAACATTTGAAGTAACGATTCTCAATGACCTTCCTTATTTCCTTGAGATCTGTGCATTTCCGTCTACCCTTCCGGTACGTCAGGATATCATCGAAGCAAATGGAGACCAGTGGACATTTGATGTAAACACCTATTTATCAAACGGTGCTTACAAAATGACAGAATGGAATCACAACTCTGAAATTATTATGGAAAAGAATCCGGAATACTACGATTATGAAAATCTTGGACCGGATACCATTACATTCAAATTGATGGATGACGCAAATGCAATGCTTTCCGGCTACAATTCCGGTGAGCTGGACTTTATCGAAGAAGTTCCGCAGGCTGAGATCCCGAATCTCCTCGTGTCCGGAGACTTGAAGATTGCAGATTATATTGGTACTTATTATGTATGCTTCCAGACACAGAAGGCTCCATTTGATGATCCAAAGGTTCGTGAGGCATTCTCTCTGGCAATTGATCGTACCTATATTGTAAATCAGGTTGCACAGTCCGGTCAGGTAGAAGCAGACGGCTTTGTTCCGGCTGGTATTTATGATGCAGAAGGTGCTGCAGGGGATGACTTCCGTACAGTTGGCGGCTCTTACTATGCAGCTACTGACGCAGATTATGAAGCAAACTGTGAAAGAGCTCGTGAACTTCTTGCAGAAGCAGGTTATGAAGGCGGCGAAGGCTTCCCGGTTGTAGAATATCTGTACAACACAAATGATGCGCATAAAGCAGTTGCAGAAGCACTTCAGAATATGTGGGAGACAGAACTTGGTGTTACAGTTACACTCAATAACCAGGAATGGGCTGTATTCCTTCAGACACGTAAAGACGGTGACTACTCTATCGCACGTAACGGCTGGATCGCAGACTACAATGATCCGATGTCCTTCCTGGATATGTGGCTGACAGGCGGCGGAAACAATGATGCACAGTACGAGAATCCGGCATACGATGAACTGATCATGAGTGCAAAAGCGACATCGGATCCGGCAGAGCGTATGAGCTATATGCATCAGGCAGAAGACATCATCATTGGTGAGGACCATGCTCTTTGCCCACTGTACTTCTATACACAGAAATTCATGCTGAAGGACCGTGTACAGGGAATGTACTATACACCTCTTGGATATTTCTTCTTCCAGTATGCAACAGAGGCAGCGGCAGAATAAACAAGAATGATTTGAGGAGAACGTTTTCGTCCGGATAGGATCCTTCCTATCCGGACATTCTTTTGAGCGAGAAGGAAAAAAGCGGGTTTCACTATGAATACTTTGTATCTATGAATGCTTTGTATATAATGAGGGGATAACGGAGAATGAGAGCTTATGAACGTATGTTGAAATACGTGAAAATCTGGACAACAAGTGACCCGGAAAGTGATACGGTTCCCTCTGCTTTAAGAGAGCTTGATCTGGCATATCTTCTGGCAGATGAGATGAAGACCATGGGCATCCAGGATGCACATGTGGATGCACACGGGTATGTATACGGGTTTATCCCGGCTGCGAAAGGGTACGAACAATACCCTGCGGTGGGGCTGATTGCGCATATGGATACAGTTGCGGATTGCTGTGGAGAACATGTCGATCCGCAGATCATTTATGATTACAACGGGGAAGATGTTCCGCTGGGAGAGAGCGGAAAGGTGCTTCGCTGCAAGGAATTTCCCCATCTCAGGAATCTGAAGGGCAGAACATTGATAACGACGGATGGAACAACACTTCTGGGTGCGGATGATAAAGCCGGTATTGCCGAGATTCTGACAGTTGCGGAGGAAATCATGAATGCGGAAAAGCCCCATTGCAGAATCTGTATCTGCTTTACGCCGGATGAGGAGATCGGAAGAGGAGCGGATCATTTTGATCTGGAAAAGTTTGATGCCAGATATGCGTATACCCTGGACGGCGGCCCGGAAGGGGAAATCCAGTATGAGAATTTTAATGCGGCTTCTGCAATTTTTACGATCACCGGAAAGAATATCCATCCCGGAAGCGCAAAGGATATTATGCTTAATTCACAATCTGTAGCCATGGAAGTGCATGCAATGCTTCCAAAAGAAGAGACACCGGAATGTACCGGGGGTTATGAAGGATTCTACCATCTGCATGACATGAAAGGAAATACGGAATGCACGGTCCTGAAATATCTGATTCGCGACTTTGACAGTGAGAATTTCAAGCGCAGAAAGGAATTCCTGTACCAGGTTCAAAATAAAGTGAATGAAAAGTATACTTCCTGTCCGGTAGCACTGGAGATTCAGGATACGTATTTTAACATGCGGGAAATGCTGGAGCCTTGTATGCATTTGATCGATTATGCGAAGATGGCCTGTGAAAAAGAAGGGTTGAAGCCGGACCTTTCCCCGGTTAGGGGAGGAACGGATGGAGCAAGGTTAAGCTATAAAGGATTGCCTTGTCCGAACCTTGGAACCGGCGGGTATGGTTATCACGGTGAATACGAACATATTACGGCAGAAGGGATGGACAAGGCGGTGGCAATTACAAAGCGTATCCTCTATATGTTTGTAAATTAACAAACTTGCCATGAAATTGTAAATAGTATATAATATCTATCACTATGTAAGAAGGTTTACGATGAGGATAGATTTATGAATTGGATACGCTATTATAAGGAACATCTGGTTTCTGCAGAGGAAGCACTTTTACATATCAAGGATCATGACCGCGTGTTTCTGGGACATGTATGTGCGGAGCCGGAGTTTCTCATTAATGAAATGGTACGGTTAAAAGAGCATTTTCATGATGTTGAGCTTGTACAGATGCTTAGCATCGGAGAGGTTGACCACTACAAGCCGGAGCTGCAGGGCCATTTTCGCATAAATTCTCTTTTTGCCGGCGGAAACGCAACAATTGCTATGAAAGGCGGTTATGCGGATTTCACTCCGGTTCATTTTTCCCGGATCCCGCTGCTTTTTCGCAAAGCATTGCCATTAGATGTTGCTATCGTGGTGGTAACGCCCCCCGATGCTCATGGAAAAGTCAGTCTTGGTGTATCGGTAGACTGTACAAAGGCAGCAGTAAAAAGTGCGAAGATGGTGATAGCTATGGTGAATGACCAGATGCCATATACCATGGGGGAGAGTACCATTGATGTAGAACGAATCGACTTCTTCGTAGAGCATTCCACATCGATTCATGAAGTTCAGCCGGCGGAAATCAGTGAAGTATTCCGAAAGATTGGGCAGCATTGCGCCAGTCTTGTGAAAGACGGGGATACGATTCAGCTTGGAATCGGGGAATTGCCCAATGCAGTACTGGAAGGACTCCGGAATAAAAAGCACATTGGCATCCATACGGAGATGTTTTCGGATGGTGTCATGAAGCTGATGAAAGCGGGAGTAATCGACAATTCCCAAAAAGTCATTCACAAGAATAAAGTTGTGACTTCCTTTTTGATGGGGACGAAAGAGTTATATGATTTTGTGGACAAGAATGATGACGTTCATTTTTATTCCATTGACTATGTGAACAATTCCTGGATCATTGCGCAAAATGATCATTTTGTCAGCATCAATTCCTGTATCGAGGTGGACCTTATGGGGCAGGTTGCGTCCGAGAATATCGGATTCATGCAGATCAGCGGTACCGGTGGACAGCTTGATTTCATAAGAGGTGCAGCAATGGCAGAGCATGGGATCTCCGTCATCGCCATGCCGTCAACAACGAAAGATGGTAAGACATCTAAGATTGTTTCCTTGCTTAAGGAAGGGGCAACCGTAACCACCGGCCGTGCAGATGTGGATTATATTATTACGGAATACGGGATTGCCCGTATGCAAGGGCGGACATTAAAACAGCGTGCTTGTGGGCTGATTCAGATTGCGCATCCGGATTTCCGGGAGGGGCTGATTCGGGAATTCGAGCGTAGGTTTTCCTGTACATATGAAGAAGCTTTAAAGAGCTGTTGAAAGATAGCAGTTGTCAGACCGGAAGGTCTGGTTTTATGAATGGATATTACTTTGCGATATCATTCACAAAACCAGGCCTTTTGTCATTTCGCGTACAGAAAATGTCTGTTTGCGTACAGGCGTGTAAAGAGAGGTATTCGTAGTGTATGATGTTGTATGAAGATGCAGACGGAAATGGTATCACAATTAAAAATACGACGGAGGGTTGATATGTTAAAGAAAGAGTTTAATGAAGGCTGGACATGCAGAAGTATTACCAGGGGGGGAGAAGCTTTTGCCGTAACGATCCCCCATGATGCAATGTTGTCCGAGGAAAGAAGTGATGAGAGTCGTGGGGAAGGCAACATAGGATGGTATAATGCAGGGGATTATGAATACAGGAAAACCTTTGTGGTAACGGAAAGTCAGCTGAAAAAGAGTATGCTTCTGGAATTCGAAGGCGTATATCATAATTCGGAGGTGTATGTCAACGATGAACTTGCCATGTCTCGTCCATATGGATATACGAACTTTTATGTGAATCTTTCGAAATATGTGAAATCCGGAGATAATGAGATCCGAGTAATTGCAAAAAACAGTGATCAGCCTAATAGCCGCTGGTATTCCGGAACCGGGATCTATCGACCGGTTGTATTATGGGAGGCAGAGGATGCGTACATCGTAATGAACGGTGTACGGATTACAACGAAGAGTTATTCCCCGGCAGTGATTGAAGTGGAAGTAAATACGTCTGGCGTAGGAATGGTACATGTTGACATCTGTGATGGAGAGGCTTTGATCGTATCGGAAGAAGCGATCAGTGAAGGCAGGAAGGCAAAGTTCACATTTGAGATTCCGGATGCAAAACTATGGAATGTGAATACTCCATACCTGTATCAGTGTAAGGTGACTTATGGAAAAGATTCTGTAGAAGAAACCTTTGGTATCCGGGTTATAGAGTACAACGAAAAAGTCGGATTTGCAATCAACGGAGAACGGGTGATCCTTCGTGGTGCATGTATTCACCATGACAATGGGGTTCTTGGAGCATGTGCATTTCCGGAGGCAGAAGAACGTAAAGTGCGTATCCTGAAGGAAAATGGCTATAATGCCATTCGTTCTGCTCACAATCCATGCTCAAAAGCGATGCTGGATGCCTGCGACCGGCTGGGTATGCTGATGATGGACGAGTATGTGGATGTATGGTATATCCACAAAACCGATAACGACTATGCTTCTTATGTTATGGAATGGTGGAAAAAGGATTTGAAGGATATGGTGGAAAAGGACTACAATCATCCGTCTGTAGTAATGTATTCTACCGGGAACGAAGTATCCGAAACAGCCCAAAAGAAGGGAATCGCCTTTACCGGAGCCATGACAAAATACTTACATAAGATCGATGGAACCAGACCGGTTACCTGTGGAATCAACATTTTCTTTAATTTCCTCAGCTCTGTTGGACTTGGTGTCTACAGTGATGAAAAAGCAAAGAAAAACGCCGAAGCGGCTGAGAAAAATGCAGAGAAGGCAAAAGCTAAAGAAAAGAAAAAGAAACCGGTGGGAAGTGAATTCTACAACACAATGGCCGTTACTCTTGGTTCTGAGTTCATGAAACGCGGCGCAACCATATATCCTTGTGACGTGAAGACAAAAGATGCTTTTGCCAATATGGATGTGGCAGGCTACAATTATGGCGTTTACCGATACAAACGTGATCTTAAGAAATATCCGAAACGACTCATTGTTGGGAGTGAAACCTTCTGTAAAGACGCTTATCTGTTCTATGAAATTGCGAAAGAAAATCCCCGGGTTATCGGAGATTTTGTCTGGTCCGGCATCGACTATATCGGAGAAACCGGCCTTGGGTGTGTGGAATACAGCGATTATAATTTTGCCGGCGAAAAGGACTGTACACAGATGACCGGTGAAAACGGAAGGATTGATATTCTGGGAAAACCAAGGGCAGATGCTTCTTATACCAAGGTGGCGTTTGAAATGGAAAAAGGCCCGTTTATTGCGGTGACACCGGTATATCAGAAGGAAAAGCTTCGTACGAATTCGTGGCAATCTGCGAAAGTATTGGAAAGCTGGTCCTGGAGAGGATGTTCCGGTGCAATGGCAAATATTGAAGTATATGCCAGAGCTGCCTCTGTTGAACTGGTATTAAACGGAAAAAGTGTGGCCAGGAAGGATGTTCCGAAAAAGAACTGTATCGTCAGCTTCCAGATTCCATATGAAGATGGCGAATTAACAGCCATTTCTTATGAGGCAAACGGGACAGAAATCGGTCGTCAGACCATGCGGACTGCAGATTGTGAAACAAAACTGTCATTACGACCGGAAACCGATACGGCGAAATCCAATGGACTGGTATTTATTCCAATGCAGTATACTGATGAAAATGGTATCTGGAAACCCATGGAAAAACATAGCATCCAGGTGACGGTGGAAAACGGAACACTGGTCGGATTGGGAAATGCATGTGGCTATGTTGAAGGAAATTACACAGACGATACTACGCGAACTTATTATGGAGAAGCAATGGCTGTGGTTCGTGCAGGAGAGAGCGGAGTCCTGAAAGTTCTGGCTGCTGACGAAAGTCAGACATGGTCTTTGGAGATCCCCATCGTGTAAGCAGCATAAGCCCTGGTTATTATAAAAAAACACATAACGCAATAGAAGCATGTATGGACAGAATACAGGAGGAATATATGAGATTTCGAAAAGCAATTTCCATATTGCTGGCTACGGCAGTGGCAGTGGGAAGCACATCCGGGATTGCAATGGCAGCAGAGAACGCATCTGTACAGGAAACAAATGATGCCATCGAAGATTCCATTATCAATCTGAAGACGGAAGGAATGGTGGAGCCTTTGGGGATTGATCAGGAAGTTCCGCATTTTTCCTGGCAGATGGTTTCGGATACGATTGGGGCATCCCAGAAAACGTATCAGATCGTAGTAAAGGATGCGGTTGGCAATGTTGTCTGGGATTCCGGTGAGGTGAAAAGTGCAGTATCCAACGAAGTTGAATATGAGGGAGATGCGCTGCTGCCTTGTACAAGATATGAATGGAGTGTTTCTGTCCGGAATCAGGAGGATGAAGTGCTGCAGTCCGAAACAGCTTCCTTTGAAACAGCATTCATGGATACAACAAATGCTTCCTGGGATGGGGCGCAGATGATCGGTGCCCCGGATCTTGCCCTGGATGCGGCATCACAATGTATTTTTAATATCTCTGCAAAACTGACGATTCCGGAAGGAAGTGAACATGCATCCTTTATTCTTGGGGCAGATGATTACCGGCTCAAGAATAAGGTGTTCAATGTCAATGCCATAGAATCCGACGAAAACTACGTTCGGGTGGAACTGGACATATCAGAGGTAGGCGGCAGCGGTGCAAAGGTAAAAGTATATCGTACGGGATATACTGCAAATGATTCAGTGGATACGCCTGTGCAGATCATTGAAGAAGATGAGAAGCTCAATGAGGTAATCACTCCTGCCAACAAAAATGCAGCACATGCAATTGATCTCAATGTATCCGGAAGTAAGATCGCATTTTTCGTAGATGACGTAAAAGTCGGAAACGATATGTGCATCAACGATCTTGGCAACAGCAGCAGTTATAACTCCTTTCCAAACCTGAACAAGATTGGCTTTGCTGCTAATCCGGGAGAACAGGCTTTCTTCGAAGAGTACCAGGTGGAAAATACCGGAAGATTTGCACAAGGTGTGCTGTTTGGACAGGAAATCGGTGCAACGTATGAGATTTTCAATGGTCTTGATGGCATCACGGTTGAAGGACAGCAGATCACAGTCGATGGAGGAGAAAATGGAATTCTTCAATATGCAGACCCGACCTATTCTGCAGCGCCTATGCTGCGGAAGGAATTCGAAGTGAAAGGAGAAGTGGCGTCTGCCCGTCTGTACATTACGGCAGAAGGAATCTACAATTTCTACATGAATGGCCGGGAAGTGGCTGCAGAAGAATGGTACAACCCGGGTTGTGAAGAATACGATGCATATCTTGCATATAATACATATGATGTCACAGACTTCCTGAAGGAAGGGACAAATGCCATGGGTGCAGAACTTGGCGAGGGCTGGTGGACAGGCCAGATGACCTTTGAGGCCAGCAACTATAACTACTTTGGTGATCAGAGTGCCTTAATGGCGAAAATGGTTTTGAATTATGCGGATGGAACCTCGGATGTGATCGTAACAGATGAGAGCTGGAGTTATTACGGGGACGGACCGATCCGTCTTGCATCCTTTTTCCAGGGAGAACGATATGATGCCACAAAAGAAGCAGATGTGGAAGGCTGGAAGGAAGCAGGATTTGACGGTTCTTCCTGGAGCAATGCGTCACTGGTAGAAACCAGAAAACAGTTCCAAAATGCACAGCTTGTCACCCGGACGGATACACCGGTACACGTAATTCGCGTTAATCCGGTTGCACAGGCATTGGGAGCAACAAAGGAAGGCACTGATTCTTACATTTATGATATGGGGGAAAATGTGTCCGGTGTTCCTACCATTACGATACCGGCGGAACTGGCGAAGGAAGGAGAGACTCTGACGATCCGTTATGCGGAAATTCTGTATCCGGATCTGGAAGAGTATACCGCTAAAGGAATTGATGGTACTTTGATGGTAGAAAACTACCGCGCCGCATTGGTGACGGATTTCTATACCATGAAGGAAGGCGAAAACGTATTCACACCGGATCTGACATCCCATGGATATCGCTATATCGAGATTACAGGATTGGGAGAAGAGCTTCCAGCGGAATGTATTGCCATGAATGTTTTGTCTTCGCTGGATGCCACCGGGACGTATGTGTCCTCCAACGAACTTACCAATCAGCTGTACAAGAACATTGTAAACTCTACCACCAGCAACTACATTTCCATTCCTACGGATTGTCCCCAAAGAAACGAGAGAATGGGATGGACCGGAGATGCGCAGATTTTTGCCCTGACAGGTTCTTATGTGGCAGATACCTATAATTTCCTGGATGTATGGATGGATACGGTTCGTGCTGATTCCGGCGTGACCGGGATGTCATCTCAGTTTTGTCCTGCCTTTGTGCAATATGCACCGGAGGATGATACCATTGAACACAAAGGACAAAGCTTTGGTATCACATGGAACTGCCTGGCAGTGACGATTCCGTATAATCTGTATATGCAGACCGGAAGAAAAGAGATACTGGAGGCAAATAAAGAGAATATCTATGCATATGTGGATACATTGGCTTCTACGCCGCTGAATTACAAAGATGAGAATGATGAGAAACACGAAGACGCAAGGCTGACAGGTGAAACCGGAACCCTTGCAGATCACCTCTCCCGGGTGATCACAGACGGTACGCTTTTGGGAGAGGCGGTGTACTATAATTGTCTGAATCAGGCCTCGGAGATTGCAACGGTGTTAGGGGATGCGGACAAAGCGCAAGAGTATCAAAAGACAGCTGAAATTGTGAAAGAAGCCTGGAATGAAATGTTCATCATTTCGGAAACCGGTGAGACAGTCAGTACAAAAGGACAGATTCAGAACACGCAGGCATCCTATGCCACACCACTTCGTTTTGGAATCGTAAGTGATGAGAATCTGGAAAAAGTTCTTGCCAATTATGCAGCATCCATTACAGAAGCTTCCGGTGAAGATACGGAAGGAAATTCAATTGTTCCTTACACTATGACTACGGGATTTAATGCTACCGGTAATCTTCTGAATGCCCTTTCGATGTATGGAATGAATGATATTGCATATCAGCTGTTTGAATCCACGGAATATGCTTCCTGGCTGTATCCGGTAACCCAGGGGGCAACCAGTATCTGGGAGCGTTGGAATTCCTATACAAATGATAATGGCTTTGGCGGCAATAATTCCATGAACTCCTTCAATCATTATTCCTTCGGAGCAGTAGGAGAATGGATGATGGGATATCAGCTGGGAATCATGGCAGACCATGAAGCAGCCGGATACCAGCATTTTATTCTGCAGCCAACCGTTGGCGGAACCTTTACAGAAGTAAAGGGCTCCTACGAATCTGTATATGGAACGATCTGCAGCGGATGGACGGCATCAGATGGCAAAATGACTTCTTATGACGTCACGGTTCCGGCAAATACATCGGCAACTTTGTATCTTCCGGTGGAAGTGGAAATACCGGAGCAGGAAGGCGTTACGTATGCAGGAGAAGCTATGCACAATGGAATTACAACGCAGCAGGTTGAATTACTGTCCGGTAAGTATCATTTTGAACTCTGATTTGCAGGAATGTAAGCAATCATTGGGCGTATCACAGGAAAATCTGAAAAGCAAACATAGGATACATTTGTATGCTTAAGTGGGAATAAGAAAGGGAATTATGCGATGAAAAGAGTCAGAAATGGACTCATCCTTTTGGTAATTGCTTTGGCAGTGATTGGTGTAGTGAACAGAGAAACCGTACGGGTCATCTGGTGCAACGCCACTTCGCCGAAAGCGAAGCTGGATGAGACGAAAGACTGGGATGGTGGAAGATCCTATGAAAAGCTTCCTTATTCTGACGTGTCCGAAAATACTTATCTGAATCTGTACGTTCCGGACACGGAGGAACCGGCCCCTTTGTTTGTGCTGGTACACGGCGGCGGGTTTGTTTTTAACGATTGCGAGTCCAGACAGGCACAGTTTATGTATCGGTATTTCCGGGATCATGGTTATGCATGTGCCTCTGTCAATTACCGGCTGGCACAGGAAGCACCTTTCCCGGGGGCCGTAGACGACATGAAAGCGGCGATCCGTTTTCTGAAGGCAAATGCGGAGCAGTATGGATATAATGCCGATAAAGTTGCAATCTGGGGAGAATCCGCCGGCGGATATCTATGCGTGATGGCAGGACTCACCACAGATGAGGATTTTCATGGTGTTTCTTTTATCGGGGAAGATGCATTATCCGAACCGGTGACGGCGGACGTTGACGTCGTAGTAAATTTCTATGGTGCAACCCAAATGGAAAAGTCGGAATCGGATTACGACGAGTTGGGGATACCAAAAGTGGTTCGATGGGCAGCGGGCTTATGGCTGCAGAAAGCATTAAAGGGAACCGGGTTTGATGATGTAAAAAGCTATTGGCTGCGCAAGGATATGAAGGAGATGACGGAAGAAGAATGGAATGCTTATGATCCGTACTATTATATGAATAAGAATATGACGGCTGAGACCAATCTTCTTGTGTTGAGTCTGCATGGAGATGCAGATCTGGATGTTCCTTATCTGCAGACGATTCGACTGACCGAAGATCTGGGGAATATCATCGGCAGCGAAAAGGTAGAAAAAACTCTTTTTACTGGTTTCAAGCATGCAGATGATCGTTTTTATTCGGATGAAAATCTGGCAAAGATCAAAGAATACCTGGATCATGCACTTTGCGTATAAAAAGATACAGTTTGCGTGAGCAATCTTTTAATGAAGTGAAAAAATGATATGATACATAACAGTAAAGTACGCTTATAAGCGATGGAAAAGGAGGAGATACTATGAAAAACGGCAATGTCTGGCGAGGCTTGACATCTGTGTCCGCCAGTGTGCTGGCACTGTTAGTAGGCGCTACTTCCATAGTAGAAAGCAACGCCGCATTCATCAACACAAGACTTGGAGTTTCAAACTATAAGGTAGTGGATAACAGCGATGGTGAAGATGTCGATTCTACATATTTCAAATCGGAATTTGGAAGCATCAAAGAAGTAGTAGAAGCGAAGAATGCATTGGGGGAAGAGATTGCGGAAGAAGGTGCAGTTCTTTTCAAAAACAACAATGCGGCGTTACCAATTGATAAGACAACGGAAAAAGTAACGCTTTGGGGATTAAACTCTCACAATCCTACTTTGGGTGGTATGATTGGTTCTACATCAGCGGTGAATGCAGAAGCCGGTCAGATCTCCTATAATATTGAAATGGCATTTTCCGAGAAAGGCTTTGATCTGAATCAGGATATGATCACGCTTTATACGGATCAGAGTGATAAGGAAAAGAATGAAAAGACAGTGGCCAGAAGAAATGGTCATTCCGTTATGCCATCTTTCGGAACGATGTATGAAAACCCTGCAGTGTATACCGTCGGAGAATCCAAGAAGGATATCTATGATGATGCGATTCTGAAATCGGCAGATGATACGGCGGCACTTGTAGTAATATCCCGAGACAGTTCGGAAGCAGCGGACTACAACGTAAATATGAAGAGTGGTGACGCAGATGACAATTTTGAACGTCCGTTGGCGTTATCGGATAATGAAAGAGATATGATCGCTCTGGCGAAAGAACACAGCACAAAGGTTGTTGTTCTTGTAAATACTTCTTCTGCAATGGAGCTGGAAGAGTTAAAACAGGATGACGATATCGATGCGATTCTTTGGGTAGGGGAACCTGGCGTGAACGGTTTCCTGGGAATTGCAGATGTTCTGTCCGGAGAAGTGAATCCATCCGGTAAAATTGCGGATACATACGCAGTCAATTCTGCATCCTCACCGGCAATGGTGAACATGGGGGTTTATCTCTATACCAATAACTCCAAAGACGGTTCCGGAGATAAGCTGGCAGAAGAAAACAAAGGCGACTGGTACCTTGTAGAATCGGAAAGTATTTACAATGGATATAAGTATTATGAGACAAGATACGAGGACAGTGTATTAGGAAACGGGAATGCTTCTGACGCAGCCGGTGCTTCGAATGGCGCATCGGAATGGAAGTATGAGGAAGAAATTTCCTATCCGTTCGGATATGGTATATCGTATACTACATTTGAACAGAAGCTGGATTCGGTAGAAGTTGAGATTGGCGGAACCGGTACTGCAAAAGCGACCGTAACCAACACGGGAGATGTAGCCGGAAAAGATTCTGTGCAGCTTTATGTACAGACACCGTATACAGAGGGCGGAGTTGAGAAATCGGCGATCCAGCTGGTTGGCTATGCAAAGACAGCCGTATTGGAACCGGGCGCTTCCGAAGAAGTGACCATAGAATTCGATCCTGCTTATATTGCAAGCTACGATGAAACGGCAGAAAAAGAGAATGGAACAGTTGGTGCATGGACATTGGAAGCAGGCGATTATTACTTCGCTATCGGTAATGGTGCACATGAAGCATTGAATAATGTACTTGCAAACAAGAACGGTTCCGAGGATGGTCTTGTTACTGTCAATGATACAGAAGTGATTTCTGCGGATAATGCAATCGTATGGAATCTTGCAGAAACAGATATAGAAACTTATTCTGTGAATGTGGAAAACCAGCTGCAGGATATGGATCTGAACAAACTTATCGAGGGTTCTGTTGAGTACACGACCCGTTCTGACTGGACAAAAGGATGGCAGCCGATTGATGCCATTACCCCGACGGAAGCTATGATGATCGGTCTTAGAAACCAGAATTACGAGCTGACAGAAAATGGAAGCGGCGTAAGCTGGGGTGTTGATTCCGGAGTCAAGCTGATCGATATGATGACTTTTGATGAGAACGGCAATTATACAGGTGTGCTTTCCTTTGACGATCCGATGTGGGATCAGCTCCTTGACGAGATCACATTGGATGAAGCAATTCAGTTCATTGAAAAAGGCGGAGATGATATTGAGAATGTAGATTCCATTCAGCTTCCGAGAACATATGCCAACGATGGGCCTGTAGGCTTTGCAAATGACCAGGTTGGCGGATACTTTGTTCGTTGGTCTTCTGATCTTTCTGCAGAAGCAACGTATACCGAAGAGGGAGATGAGTGTGCAAAATATTCCATGGCAACTATGCCGACAGAGCCGGTAGTGGCTGCGACCATGAACAAGGATCTTGTAATTCGCGAGGGCGAACTCTTTGGAGAAGATGCACTCTGGTCTAATGAAAGCAGTATTTTTGCACCTGGTTCAAATCTGCACCGTACGCCATATTGCGCACGTAACCATGAGTATTATTCAGAAGATTCCATGCTGACATCCATTATGTCGAATGATCTTTGTATTGGAGGTAAATCCAAGGGCCTTATGATGGAGGCAAAACATTTTGCCTTTAACCATCAGGAATCCAACCGTTCCGGTCTTTCAACATTTATGACAGAACAGGCGGCCCGTGAAAACGAGCTTCGCGGTTTCCAGATGTGTATGAGCAACAACACGACACAGGGTGTTATGACAGCGTTTAACAGAGCAGGAACGGTCTATGTGGGTGCTTATCAGCCTCTCCTTGTAAACATCGCAAGAAATGAATGGGGCTATACAGGCTGGTTCAACACAGATATGATCAACGGTGCGGATTACATGAACTGGCGCGACGTTACGGCTGCAGGTGGTGGAAACTGTCTGACAACATCTGCTTATGAGACTTCTAACATAGGGGCCATGAGCGCATCCAAGGATAAGATCGCAAAGGATACACAATTCCAGGAGATGATGAAATACAGCCTGAAATACTGGATGTACACATTGGCACAGAGCAATGCTATGAATGGAATCAGTTCTACATCTGAGATTGTATATGTGAAGACATGGTATCAGAATGCAATCACAGCAGCAACAGCAGCATTTGCGGTTCTTACTGTTTTGTTTGCAATACTGGGACTGCTGAAAA
>JABUSW010000359.1 GCA_021443885.1 Blautia sp. | reverse complement strand
ACATCGGAGTGATCCCCGAAAATACTCATGGCATGGGTACCTACCGTACGGGCTGCCACGTGGATCACGGCCGGGAGCCGCTCTCCGGCGATACGGTGAAGAACCGGTACCATGAGCATAAGACCCTGGCTGCTGGTAAAGGTAGTAGCCAGCGCACCTGCAGTTGCGGCACCATGCACAGCGCCTACGGCTCCGGCTTCGGACTGCATCTCCATCAGACGGACCGGCTGACCATAGCGGTTCAGCCTTCCCTTTGCAGCCCACTGGTCTGTTTTTTCGGCCATGGGACTGGATGGTGTGATCGGATAAATGGTAGCAACTTCGCTGAAGTGATAAGCGGTATAAGCGGCCGCTTCATTTCCGTCCATTGTAACCATCTGCTTTGGTTCATATTCTTTAAAGCTCATATAATAAACCTCTTTTCGTGTTAGGAATGCTCTTTATTCTGGACGTAATTCCATATTTTTGCAAGTGTTTTTTCTGGAAGATTCCGGTTTATGTTATTTCAGGTCCGTAAGTCCGTGACGTGCGGCGGCATCTTCCCGCATTTTGTACTTTAGAATCTTGCCGGCAGCGTTCATAGGGAAGCCGTCTACAAAGTCAATGTATCGCGGAATTTTGTGATGCGCCATAGAAGCGGCGCAGTAAGCTTTCATTTCTTCTTCGCTGCATTCTTCGCCGCTCTTCAGAACGACACATGCACAGATCTCTTCGCCGTAACGCTTGTCCGGAACAGCAATTACCTGTACATCTTCTACCTTTGGATTGGTAAAGATAAATTCTTCGATCTCTCGTGGATAAATGTTTTCACCACCACGAATGATCATATCTTTCAGACGACCTGTGATATAAAAATATCCATCCTCATCTTCCCTTGCGATATCGCCGGTGTGAAGCCATCCGTCGGCATCAATGGTTTCTGCAGTTGCCTTTGGCATCTTGTAATAACCCTTCATGATATTATAGCCTCGGGCTACAAATTCACCGTCCACACCGATGGGGCAATCTTCACCGGTTTCCGGATCCACGATCTTGCATTCCACGTTGGCGAAACGTTTTCCAACGGTTGTAACACGTTTCTCAAGGGGATCGTAGTAGCTGGACATGGTGTCTCCGGGTGCGGATTCTGTCTCGCCGTATACCGAGACGATCTCGGTCATGCCAAAGCCTTCCTCGCTGGCTGCCTGACGCATCAGATCTTCCGGACAGTTGGAGCCTGCCATGATACCGGTACGAATGGAAGAACGATCGGTTTTCTCAAAATCCGGATGCTGCATCATGGCGATAAACATGGTTGGAACACCGTTAAAGCTGGTGATCCGTTCATTGTGGATGCAGGAAAGAGCCGGCTTCGGGGAAAAGTACGGCAGCGGATATAATGTTGCGCCATGTGTTATGCCGGCTGTCATGGACAGAACCATACCGAAGCAGTGGAACATGGGAACCTGAATCATGATGCGGTCTGCTGTGGAGAGATCCATGTGGTCGCCAATGTATTTTCCGTTATTTACAACGTTGTAATGGGTCAGCATAACACCTTTCGGGAACCCGGTAGTACCACTGGTGTACTGCATGTTGCATACCTCATTTACATCGATGGAAGCTGCGCGGCGGTATACTTCTTCCACCGGAACTTCGTCTGCTTTTTCCAGGGCTTCTTCCCAGGTCAGACAACCGTCCAGACGGCATCCGACGGTAATGATGTTGCGAAGGAAAGGAAGACGTTTGCAATGAAGCGGTTCGCCCGGCTTTGTATCATGCACCTCCGGACAAAGCTCCTCCATGATCTTCACGTAGTGAGAAGATCTCCAGCCTTCGATGGTGACCAGAGTATGTGTGTCGGACTGACGAAGCAGGTATTCGATTTCCGAAATCTTGTAAGCCGTATTAACGGTAACCAGGATGGCACCGATTTTGGTCGTGGCCCAGAAGGTGAGATACCACTGCGGAACGTTTGTAGCCCAGATGGCAACCTTGCTGCCGCGTTTTACACCAAGAGCGATCAGGGTTCTGGCAAAACGGTCCACGTCATCCCGGAATTCACTGTAGGTTCTTGTATAATCAAGGGTGGTGTATTTGAAAGCCAGCTGATCCGGGAATTCGTCCACCATTTTATCCAGCACCTGCGGGAAGGTAAGGTCGATCAGATCATCATGCTTCCATACATATTCACCGGTTTTGGCACGGTTTTTGTAGAGATAAGAGCGCTTTCTGGAGGTACTGCCATAACGTCGGATGGTGGTGATGTAATGTGTAAGAATCACATCCAGATCGGTAAGGCCCGGAAGCCAGTCCGGATCCCAGCGAAGGGAAAGGAAGCCATCGTAGTTGATGGAGGCAAGGCATGAAACGAAAGCCGGAATCGGGAGCTCTCCTTCACCGATCAGGGCAAAGGTGGATCTGCCGTCTTTTACGATGGAATCCCGTACCTGAACATGCTTTACGTAAGCACCGAGATTTTTGATGGTTGTTTCCGGATCTTCATGAAATTTCTGATAGGGAGAATGGAAATCCCAGCTTGCTCCAAGATAATCGTTTGCAAAGGTGTCAAGAAGTGCTTTCAACTCTGCTGTATTGGAGAAAAGACCGGTGGTTTTCACCAGAAGGGTAATGCCGGCTTTCTCTGCATACGGGAGTACTTTGCCGATTGTTTCTTCTGCAATTTTCGCATTTCCGTTTGGAGATGCATATAAAGTGACGAAGGGGACCGAAAGGCTTTTTGCCATCTCGATTCGCTTAAGAATTTCCTTTTCTGCAATATCACAGGATCCTTCGGATGCGAAATCCGTTCCGGCATTGACACAGGGGATCTGCAGTCCTTTTGCCCGGAGATCACGTACCGTTGCGGCAAGATTGTGCTTGTTCAGAGGACCATCATTCTCACTGAATTCGATACACTGTGCGTTTGCGATTTCAATGCCCTGCAGACCGCTTTCTTCCGCGGCAGCAACTAACGTTTTAAAATCATATCCGTCCCATCCATGGGTAGAAAACGAGAATTTCATGGATTAGTCCTCCTTGTAAACGATTTTGTTTAATGCGCTGATGTATCCGCGGATACTAGCGCCGATGACGTCTGTGGAAACACCTCTTCCGGAATACAGCTTACCGTTGGAACGGAGGCGGATCAGTGCATCGCCCACAGCTTCACGACCCTGGGTGGCAGCCTGAATGCGGAAATCATCCAGCTCATAATGGTGACCGACGATCTGTTCAATGGCAAGGAATGCAGCATCAATAGGACCATCTCCCATGCAGACGCCTTTCAGAGTCTCGCCGTTGTAGCTCATTTCGATCTGTGCGGTTGAGTTAATAACATTGCCGGAATTGATGACATATTTTACCAGTTTGTACGCCTGCGGTACCTGAAGCGCGGCACTTGCTACGATGGCATCCAGCTCTTTGGCGTCTACGGATTTGTTTCTGGTGAGACGTTGTACTTCTTCGTAAATAGCGGCATAATCTTCTTCACTGAGATCATAGCCCAGATGCCTTACGGCTTCGGTAACAGTTGCCAGGCTGTCGCCGGATCCGATCGCACCAACAAGCTTTTCCATGTCTTCTTTGATGCCGCCGTCGTATCGTGCGGAACCGGTATCGCTGGAATTCATGGAGATGATCATATTGGCAACACGGTTGATCTCCGTTGTCTTTACCTCTGCCTGTGCATTGCAGATATCACTTCTGGTGGTCATCAGATGGGTAAGACTGCGGATGTCACAGCAGTTTCCGCCATAGACGCATACCTTAACGGTATCCGCTCCTGCCTGAATTGCTTTCACAGCACAGATGTCCGCAAGACCAAGCTCCGTGCTGGTGCAGACACCAAAGCGGATATTTTCCGGTATCTGCGATTTCACTTTCACGAGAAAATCATAGAATTCATCCGGAAGCATCAGTCCTGCTTCATCATTGATGGTGATCATGGAAACACCGGCATCAACGGCAATCTGAATTGCCTTTGCCAGGAAGTCATCATCTGCCCGGGTTGCGTCCTCTGCGATGAATTCAACATCTTTGCAAAGTGCGCAGCATTTTGTCAGAAGGTCGGCAATGTTCTGCTGTACGACAGGCGGCTTTACACCACAGACATACTCCATTTTCACAGGGCTGACAGGCATGGATACCTGAAGTCTCGGTTTTTCCGCCCGCTGCAGAGCGGCCCACGCAATGTCTACGCCTTCTGCGTTCCATGCAACCGGAAGTGCCACAGCAGCGTTTCGTACGGCAGAGGCTACGGATTTTACCAAGAGGCTGTCAACCTGTGTGCGGTCTATGAAAGGCAATTCAATTGCTTCGATCTGAAGGCGGTCAAGAAGTTTCGCGGTCTCGATTTTTTCGCGGAAGCTGAGCTTTGCGCTGGCATTTTTTAAAGTGATGTCAGAATACGTGATTTTCTTCATTGTCTGGATCCTTTCCATATTGCTTTATTATAGATTTTTTCGTAAAAAAAATCCCTGAAGCCAAACGGCCTCAGGGACGAATTATCATAAACTCGCGGTACCACCCTAATTACTATCGCACTTGCAATAGTCACTCAATTCACGATCCTATCAGATCGCTATCCTGTAACGGGGAAATCCGGGATACCTTACTCACACATGTCCATGCTTGGGGTATCCAGCTCGAGAGTGAGACTGCACATTGATTTCCGGTATCGGCTCACACCAGCCGCCGACTCTCTGAAACCGCCCGTCAAGGCATAACTCTGTCATCGCTTTCTATATAAAATTTTGTGATCTTTGTGTAATACGTTTTATAAGTTACAGCATGAAAGTGCATTTGTCAAGCAAATATTCTTTTGTGGCATGGCAAAAATTTGTTTTGGGGGTTAAAATCAGAAATTGGCAGTGGTCAGACCGGAGGAATCTGTGTATAATGGGAGAGATAGAGTGCCATAATAACAGGTACAATAAAGCTGCTGGAGATATGGATTTGGATATTATCGGAAAAATCAAGGAAACGGCGATGCACTTTCCGGAGCGAACCGCATCCACAAATGGAAGAGATCGTCTGTCTTATAAGGAACTGTGGGAATACTCGGAGCGTCTCGCAGTTTGCCTGAAGAATGAGTTGGGAGAAGAGAAACAGCCTCTGGCTGTATACGGACATAAAAGTCCCTGGATGCTGGTATGTTTTCTGGCCTGTGTGAAAGCGGGGCACGGCTACTGCCCCATTGATATTTCGGTTCCGGATGCCAGGGTGGAGATGATCCTCCATTCCCTGCCGGAGGGCCCGGTCCTTGCTGCAGAGCAGAATTGCAGCGTGCCAGGAGATAAAGAGGTATGGTCATTCCAACAGATTCAGGAGATCTGCCAAATGGAGAAAATGGATTGCTGTGAACCGGACACCTATGTCAAAGGGGACGGGATCTGGTATATGATTTTTACCTCGGGAAGCACAGGTACGCCAAAAGGCGTACAGATCACTGCGGACTGCCTGCATCATTTTACAGACTGGGCAGTGAATCTGGGAGGGGCAGCCAGCGCAGAGGCAATGCGAGAATCAGAAGAACAGAATCTTATCTTCCTGAATCAGGCTCCCTTTTCTTTTGACCTGTCTGTGATGGACCTGTATACATCTCTGGCTTGCGGGGGCACGTTGTATTGCCTTGAGAAAAATGTACAGGCGGATTATCGTCTGTTAATGGAACACCTGGCCAATGCCAAAGCAAATGTCTGGGTATCCACGCCGTCTTTTGCAGAAATGTGTCTGTGTGAGCAAAGCTTCTGTGCAGATCGTATGGAAGGAATGCGGTTATTTCTGTTCTGTGGAGAAACCCTGGGAAACCGGACGGTTGCGAAGCTGCAGCAGCGTTTTCCGGAGGCGGTTATCATTAATACATATGGGCCAACGGAATCTACCGTGGCCGTGACCGGGGTGATCGTAACACCGGAAATCAACGAGAAGCGCAATCCCCTTCCCGTGGGAAAAGCAAAACCGGGGACGCAGATCCTGATTTTTGATGAAAACGGGCAAGAACTTCCGGAAGGGAAAAAGGGTGAAGTCATTATTGCGGGAAATACCGTCAGTCCGGGGTATTACGGGCAGCCGGCTTTGACAGAAAAAGCTTTTTTTGAAATTGACGGAATGCGTGCTTATCGAACGGGAGACAGAGGGTACCTGGAAAACGGACAGCTGTTTTACTGCGGGCGTATCGATCTGCAGATCAAGTATCACGGGTATCGCATTGAACTGGAAGATATCGAAAACAATATCCGCAAGCTGCCATACATAGAGCATGTGGTGGTTTTGCCCAGGGAACGGGGCGGAAAAGTCAGCAGCCTGATGGCTTATGTGGTGGAAAAATCCATCGTGGAAGATGAGAAGACGGAAAATGACCGGCTGAAACAGGAATTGTTGTCGTTTTTGCCGGAATATATGGTCCCGAAGAAGTTTGTATTCCTGGACACCATGCCTATGACGGCTAACGGAAAAGCAGACCGGAAGAAGCTGGGAGGGGGACTATGAGTTACTATGAAGGCCTTGCTTTCTTCACATGCATGCTCCTGATTCTGGCGGGTGCTCTCGTACTTGGGTATCTGGAAAAACCGCTTCGATGGTATGGTCTGGCAGCGTCCCTGGCGATCGCAGCAATGGTGCTGGGAAAGGAACCGGACAAGCTGTTTTTTTTCCTGTTTTTCTACGTATGGTCCATGGGACTGATTTGGGGTTATAAAAAGCTGCGAGAGAGGAAAGGCCGTGTTGTATGGCTGTATCGTCTGTTCGTGGCCGGAGCGATATTGCCGTTGATCCTTTGCAAGATTACAGCATTGACGGAACGCAGTCTGTTTGGGTTTGTAGGAATCTCATACCTGACATTTCGTGTAGTACAGGTTCTGATTGAGATCTACGATGGCGTCATTAAACAGATTTCTTTTGCGGAAACAACGGCGTTTCTGCTGTTTTTTCCAAGCTTTTGTTCCGGGCCAATTGACCGCAGCAGAAGATTTCATACCGACTGGGAACGGAAAATGCCCCGGGATGAATACCTGGAGCTTTGTTCCATTGGGATTCAGAAGCTTCTTCTGGGGGCGGTATACAAAATCGCGATCGCATCGATGGCTTATCGATGGATGACGCAGGCAGAGATGGGGGAACGATGGTTTCACTGGATCGGTGTGGCGTATTCCTACGGGATCTATCTGTTCTTTGACTTCGCAGGTTATTCGCTGATGGCAGTGGGAACCGCATATATTCTGGGGGTGCGGCTTCCGGATAATTTCCGGGCGCCCTTTATCAGCAAAGACATCCGTGAATTCTGGGATCGCTGGCACATATCCTTGTCGCACTGGTTCCGGGATTTTATATTTACCAGATTCATTATGCTGAGTACGAAAAAGAAGTGGTTTGGCAGCAGACTGAACAGGGCCTGTGCAGGCTTTTTTATCAATATGGGAATCATGGGTATCTGGCATGGGATTTCCCTGCCGTACATCCTGTATGGTTTCTACCATGGCGCATTGCTGGCGCTTACCGAATGGTATCAGAAGAAGTCCGGATTTTATAAAAAGAACAAAGATAAGAAGTGGTATCAGATAATATCCTGGTTTGTAACGATGCAGCTGGTATTTTTCGGCTTCCTGCTCTTCTCTGGAAAGCTGTTTGTGCAGGAATAAATTTTTTGTGTAGAATGGAGAAGATTATGAAAGAGAATGTTTTAAACTTACTGGCAGAGATTTGTGAAGACGACGCAGTGAAAACAGATATGGAGCTGGAGCTCTTTGAGTCCGGCCTTTTGGACTCTCTTGGATTTGCAGAATTTCTGGCAGAGCTGGACGATCAGTATGAAATCGTGATTTCCCCTTCAGAGGTGGAGCGTGAAGACATCAATACACCGGGAAAGATCCTGGAGCTGGCGCTGGCCAGAGTGTAAACACGGATATAACTTGTATAGAAGAAAAGAGACGATATTGTGAAGAGATTAAAAGCGTTCGGCGTGGCATTGGTTTTGTTCGCCCTGACCGTGCTGTGCTGTCACTTTGGAATACGAAAAATGGATCGGATACTGGATCCGAAATTTGCAGTGCTTGCGGACGAAGAGAAAGCAAGGCTTCATCTTGCGCTATATAACAGTATGGAGAGCACTTACATTCCGGTATTTGGTTCTTCGGAATTTCAGCATGGCAGAGATACGATCTATCATCCGCAGAATGTATTTGCCGGAAATGATTTTCAGCCGATGCTCATCGGTGCGGGCTATTATCAGTGTCTGAGCCACGCAGAGACGCTGGCATCCATGGAAGAGGGCATGTCCTTAAGGAAAGCGGTCTTGATTTTGTCACCGCAATGGTTCCGGAAGACCGGTGTGGTGGACCTGGCTTATGCATCCCGGTTTTCGGAGACGCATTATGCGGCTGCAATAGGAAATCCGCGGTTATCCGATGATACGAAGGAATACATTTCCAAAAGAACGCAGAAGCTTCTGAAGGTGGATCCGAAGACACAGGAGAAGGCCAGAGAATACGATGCAGTGCTTTGGAAAAAAACGGCTGAAAAGATACAGAATTATAAAGTAAATGCATGGTTGAAATTCCTGAATGAGAAGGAGAGGTTTGAAATCACCCGGTTATGTATGCAGTACGGTCTTTCCGGTGGGGCGGCGAAGGAAGATGTTTTGCAAACAGGAGAAGCTGTTATGCAGGAACAGGATTCCGAATCCGCCGATGAAGTTGCTTTGCAGGAAAATGCAGAACCGGATTGGGAAGCACTGCAGCAGCAGGCAGAGCAGGAAGGGGATGTTGAAAATCAGAACCCGTTTTATATCGACCAGGATGCTTATGAACGGGTGGAGCCTTTGCTTCCGGAGAAAAAGGACATGAACAGTGATGCCGTAAAAGGGTATCAGGTGTCCCCGGAATATGACGATCTGGAATGCTTTCTGCAGGTGTGTAAAGAGCTGGAGATCGAACCTATGCTGGTGATCCTGCCTGTGAATGGGTATTATTATGACTTTACCGGATTTCCGAAAAGTGCCAGACAGGCCTATTATCAGAATATCCGGGATGTGGCGGCAAAGTTTGGCGTGAAAACACTGGATCTGGCAGACCAGGAATATACAAAGTATTTTTTTGAAGACAGAGTGCATTTGGGAAAGAAAGGATGGTTGATGGTAAATGAAGGCATTTACAGCTTTTATCGAGAAGATCAGACAGAAGCCTAGACTGTCTTTTGCGCTGCAGGTTCTTGGATTTTATGCTATGATGATGGCGATATACCTGTATTATATGCTGGCAAATCTGTCCTCTGCCCCACAGTTTGTCTATACGGCATTCTGACCGGGTCTAAAAAACGGCGTGAAACGCAGAGGTGTCCATGGATGGGAAAGTGGAGAGAAATGAGCTGCGTTGTCCATGGGAGGGAAGAGCGTAGAGCAACGAGCTGCGTTGTCCAAGGTGTAGAAATGTGATGATGAAGAATCAGAGAAGGAGTGTATTAGAAGCATGGAAATGTTTGAGGAGATTCGGCAGCAGGCAGCTGCGGCTGTGGAGGAGATCTGCAGTGCGGCAAAACTGCAGAGGGGGCAGATCCTGGTAGTGGGCTGCTCTACCAGTGAAGTATGCGGAGATAAGATCGGAACCAATTCCAATGTGGAAGTGGCACAGGTTCTGGTGAATGCGATATATAAAACATTAAAAGAGAAGGGAATCTTTCTGGCGGCACAGTGCTGTGAGCATCTGAATCGTGCTATCGTTGTAGAGGCGGCGGCAGTGCCGTTTCAGGAGATCGTGAATGTCATTCCCCAGCCCAAGGCCGGAGGGTCCTTTGCCACATTTACCTATAAAGAACTGGAGAATCCGGTGGTTGTGGAGGAGATCAAAGCGGATGCCGGTATCGATATCGGGGAAACCTTGATCGGAATGCATCTGAAAAAGGTTGCAGTTCCGGTACGCCTGGTCAATAACCGGATCGGCTGTGCACATCTTACAGCCGCGCGAAGCCGGGGGAAATTCATAGGCGGGGAACGTGCGGTATATGACCATGATAAAATGTGAGAAGGAGCATTCGCTACGATAAAACAGTTTTCGATTATTTCACAGAATTGTATAGGTGAAATGTAGCAGACGGAGGATATTATGAAGATTTTGATCGATTTATTTCTGACCTTTGCCAGAATCGGAGGCTTTACCTTCGGCGGCGGCTATGCAATGCTGCCGATGCTGCGCAGTGAGGTTGTGGAAAAACGCGGATGGGCAACAGAGGAAGAGCTGATGGATTATTATGCTATCGGACAGTGTACTCCGGGAATCATCGCAGTGAATACCGCAACCTTCATCGGTTACAAGACCGCCGGCATAATTGGTGGAATCGTTGCTACATTGGGAGTGGTAGCGCCTTCGGTTGTGATCATTTCGATTCTGGCTGGCCTGATCCGGAATTTTTCAGAGCTGTGGCCGGTTCGGTACGCTTTGGAAGGGATTCGTGCGTGTGTGTTTGTACTGGTGTTCAGTACGGTGATCAAATTAAGCAGGAAAGCGTTGGTAAACGCAGTGTCATACCTTATTTTCGGCTGTGTGCTTTTGCTGGCCTTATTCACAGAGGTATCCACCGTATGGCTGGTGATCCTTTCCGGTATTGTTGGGATCGTGTATGGTCGGGTAAGGAAAGAAAAGGGATAGGTGACGCTTATGTGGATGGAAATCTTATTGATGATGTGGGAGTATTTTAAGGTGGGCCTTTTTGCCGTAGGCGGTGGTCTGGCAACACTCCCCTTTATTATTGAAATGTCGAAGAAGACGGGATGGTTTTCCCTGGAAGATATCTCCACCATGGTAGGGGTTTCCGAATCGACCCCGGGACCATTGGGAATCAATATGGCATCTTATGTCGGGTTTATCATGCATGGGGTCAACGGCGCAATCTGTACCGTTATTGGAATCATCACGCCCTCCATCATAGTCATTATCATTGTTGCAAAGATTCTGGACAAATTTAAGACCAGTAAAACGGTGAAGGATATGTTTGCCGGTCTGCGGCCGGCTTCTTCTGCACTGATTGCAGTTGCGGCCCTCAGCGTACTGAGAATTGTAGCAATATTGCCGGAGATGAATCTGTCTCAGATTAAAGAGGCAGGAATTACCGGGGTGATCAACATTCCGGCCATTGTATTTGTGGGGGTGTTATTGGTCTTTCGGGAAAAGATCGAGAAACATCCAATTCTGGCGATCATGGTATCTGCAGCAATTGGAATTGCCTACGGAGCGGTAAGACAATACACAACATTATAAGGGGATGGGAGGAGTTGACATGAAAGAAAAAATCTATATGATTCCATTGAACGATGCCTTTCATGCAGACGACGAATGCCCGTTCTGTCTTCTGGAAAGAGAAGCAGAACAGCACGCCGTTGAGTTTATGGTAGGAAGTGCATCTTCTTATATGGAGGATGACATTCGCATGGAAACGGATGAGATCGGTTTCTGCCGTCATCATTTTAAAATGATGTACGATTATGGAAACCGTCTTGGCAACGCGCTGATTCTGTCGACGCATCTGAAGAAGCTAAACGGACAGTTATCGGAGAAAACAAAGGCATTTCAACCCGGGAAATCCAGCTTTATGTCCCGGATGAAAAAAACTTCTTTGAATCCGGATGCACCGGAGACAGAGCTTGGCCAATGGATCTTTCAGAAGGAAAAGAGCTGCTATGTCTGTGATCATTTTAAGAATAATTATCAGCGTTATCTGGATACCTTTTTCTTTATGTACAAAAGCAACAAAGAATTTGTCAATACGTTTGCTGACAGCAAGGGATTCTGCCTTCCCCATTTTCGGGATCTGGTAGAGACTGCGGAAAAAAAACTGACGGATAAGGAGAAGGCAGACTTCTATCCGGTATTATTTGATCTGATGGAAAAGAACCTGAAACGTCTGGAGGAGGAGGTTACCCTCTTCTGTGATAAACAGGATTACCTGAATAAGGATCTGCCCTGGGGTAACTCCAGAGACAGCGTACAACGCTGCATGCAGAAGCTTGGAGGAGGCTATCCCGCAGATCCCGTCTTTAAAATGGATTATTGATTACAGAGACAAAGCAACTGACCCACACCGAAATCGCACAGGAAAATTTATCGCCGTTTTACCCGGAAATCTTTTGGCGTCATATGTTCCGCTTTTTTAAATACGGAGCAGAAGTAGCTGGAACTGGAAAATCCGGATAAAGCGGCGATTTCTGCTACGGTCTTCTCCGGATGGTTGATCAGGAGTGTTTTTGCCTGAGCAAGACGTGTTGTCTGCAGGTATTCAAAAGCAGAGACCCCGATTTCGGATTTGAACAGTGTACAGAAGTATTCCTTTGTGAGTCCGACATGGTCCGAGAGGTCCGACAACTGGAGCGCTTCCGCAAAGTGTTTCTCGATGTACCGGACAGCTCGTAAGGCTTTGTGATTGGCGTCCTCATTGGTGAGGATGGTTTTCCGGGAGGCATGAAGAGAAAGTTCAATGATCAGATCGTATAATATCTTGGATATTTCATACGCCTTGTATGGGGATTTCCCAATGGAGAGCTCATAGATCTGCTGCTCTTTCTCCAGAAGGAATTGCGGGGATTCGATATAGTAGACCTCGGGGTCGGAGAAGCCGCAGGTCTTAAGAAGCTGCTGGGCAAGGGTTCCGTTGAAACATAGAAAATTTGTTACCCATCCGCTGGAAGTATCGGCGTATTCATGAGAAACACTGGACGGAATAAAGACGCCATGCTTTTCCGGAATCAGAAGATTCCGGCCATTGATTGCAATCTGACCACATCCCTCAATGGTCTGGACCCACTGATAGATGGGCAGTCCGGGATCCCGGATAACCGGTTCCTGCGGGTGATAAAGGCCCATTCCTTCCAAGGCAAGAGGGAGTTCCGGATATCGATTGAAATCATTTGTAAACAAAAGCCGATCAGACATAGTAGACCACCTTAATATTTTGATATAAATGCTAATAACTTTTGATTTATCCGAATGTTTTTGGGTGTTATAATATTAATATAGTAATACAGACGCTTAGAGTCAAGAGCGTGAAACAAAAGAAAACGACGAATAAAATGAAAAGGAGAAGCAGGAAATGAAGGGTTTGACAGAAGCACAGGAAAAAAGAATTCAGGAACTGTTGAATGAAATGACCCTGGAGGAAAAGATCGGTCAGATGAATCTGAAATCCATGTCCATCGTGGGTGGTTTCGATGTTCCCTTTGAAGAACTCATTGAAATGATGGCAGATGGACGGATCACTGCAGAGGAATTCGGGCGTCTTATGAGCACCGCTGAGCAGGATTACCATGAAGACGATATCCGGGCCGGAAAAGTTGGTGCACTTATGGTGGATGATCCGGTAAAAGGAAACGAGCTTCAGAAAATTGCTGTGGAAGAGACACGACTTGGGATTCCGCTCTTGTTCGGTCTGGATGTTATCCATGGCTACCGCACCGTTTTCCCCATTGCCATTGCAGAAGCTGGTTCCTTTGAGCCGGCACTTTTTGAGAAGACTGCATCTATGGCTGCAAGAGAATCCAGATCCCGTGGTATCAACTGGCACTTTGCTCCAATGATCGACGTTGCAAGAGATGCAAGATGGGGACGTGTTTCCGAGGGCCCCGGAGAGGATCCGTATCTGGTATCCACTTTTGCAAGACATAAGATCCGCGGATTGCAGAATGATCATTCTGCACCGGATAGCTATATTGCCGCATGTCTGAAGCATTACGTTGCATATGGTGCATGTGAATCCGGACGTGATTACAATACCACAGGTATGGCACGTTCCTTACTGCACAATGCATATCTGCCGCCGTTCCAGGCAGCGGTGGAAGAAGGCGCAATGTCTGCCATGGCATCCTTTAATGATCTGAATGGTATTCCATGTACCGTGAATTCCTTTACTTTAAGGGAAATGCTGAAGGAAACCTTTGGGCTGGAGGGCTTCGTGGTAAGCGATGCAAATGGAATCAAGGAATGCGTAAATCACGGAATTGCAGAAGACGAGGCAGACGCAGGCGTTCAGGCTGCAAAGGCTGGTCTGGACATGGATATGGGAACCGATATTTACAGCAAGTATCTGGCAGAGAAAGTGGAATCCGGTGAGGTTTCCATGGAAGTCATCGATGAAGCGGTAAAACGGATCCTTGGTGTGAAGATGTGGCTGGGACTTTTTGACCGACCATACGTAACAGAAGAAGCGATGAGCCGTTATGAGGTGCTCCCGCAAGAACATCTGGACATTGCTCTGGAAGCCGGAAAGAAATCTATCGTTCTTCTGAAAAATGAAAACGATATCCTTCCGCTGAAAAAAGATACAAAGGTGAGCCTTGTAGGTACGCTGGCAGGAAGTAAGGATGAGGTGGTAGGTGCATGGTCTATCAGCTGGAGAAAAGATGACTGTGTATCGATTCTGGATGGTATGGAAAATGCCGGAGCAAACTTCGAATATTATCCTTGCGGTGGCCCGGAAGGGGATCTGAATGAGGAAGAGATTGAGAAAGCAATCGCAGGCGGGGATGTGATCGTTGCGGTTGTAGGTGAGCTGGTGAGCATGTCCGGCGAGGCTTCTTCCCGTGCAGACATTACACTTCCAGGAAGGCAGAAGGAACTCCTGACAAAGCTTTTGGCAAGCGGAAAGCCTGTAGTTGCAGTGTTTATGAACGGAAGACCTCTGGCACTGGAGTGGGAAAATGAAAATCTCCCGGTTCTTGTAGAAGCATGGCACCTTGGTGTGCAGATGGGGAATGCTGTGGCATCTGTTCTCTATGGAGATACGAATCCCAGCGGTCGCCTGGCATCCACTTTCCCGAAGGTTACAGGACAGTGCCCGATTTATTATAACCATCCGAATACCGGCCGCCCGGGAAGCAAGAGTAAATTCACTTCCCGTTATCTGGATGCAGGCTTTGAGCCGCTGTACCCATTTGGTTATGGACTTAGCTACACCACATATGAATACAGCAATATGCAGGTAGAAGAAACCGATACACAGGTGATCGCATCCGTAGATGTGGAGAATACAGGGAAAGCTGCCGGGGATGAGACAGTTCAGCTGTATATGCGTGATGTAACAGCCAGCATCGTAAGACCGGTAAAAGAATTAAAGGGATTTGCGAAAGTTACCTTAAATCCTGGCGAGAAGAAGACAGTTGCTATTTCGTTGGATAAGGCAAACATGGGATTCTTTGATGATGATAGAAATTACCGCCTGGAGAGTGGAAAATTCCAGATCTTCCTGGGAGCAAACTCCAGAGACTGCCAGATGACAGAAATGAATATTCAGTTTTAAATATACGAATCGGGGCTGCGAAACGCAGCCCCTTTTGTTTGACAAATATTCGTAAATGAATTACAGTTAAGGTCAGGGCAATACCTAATAAAAACAAGGAGGAAAAAACATGGACGCGGACAGTTGTAGTAGCGGCACATCACAGGTTCCTTTATGTAGAAACGACGCTGTTGGTCTGCGCCGTTTTTTCTGAAATTCTGGAACTAGTACCTCGTTTCTCATAAATTGGACCGAATGCTGGTCTGATTCTCCGCAATAGGGCAGTTATATTGCGAACGATGTACTGGATAGTGTCTTTACATCAACTTCTTAATGAGAAAACATTTTGAAGGAGGTAAAGTCCAATGAACAACCCATTGGAGACACTGACCACCAGCATTAAAACGCTGGTAGAAAACAAGAAATATGCAACATTGCGTGATATTCTGATCACGATGAATGCCGTGGATATCGCGGCTTTAATGGAGGATATCCCGGAATCGTCCATTCCGCTTCTGTATCGTCTTCTGCCAAAGGAACTGGCGGCCGATACTTTCGTGGAAATGGAGCCGGAAATGCAGGAGCTTCTGATTCATGGATTCTCGGATAACGAGCTGAAAGAAGTACTGGATGAATTGTATGTAGACGATGCGGTCGACATCATCGAAGAAATGCCCGCCAACGTAGTAAAACGTATCCTGAGTGCGGCTGACGCGGAAAAACGTCAGATGATCAATACCATCTTAAAATATCCGGACGATTCAGCCGGAAGTATTATGACCACGGAGTTTGTGGAATTGCGTCTGCATATGACTGTGGAGGATGCCATCCTGCGGATCCGACGCAGCGGCATCGACAAAGAGACCATCAATACCTGTTACGTGACTTCAAAAGAACGGAAACTTCTGGGTGTTGTAACGATTCGCGATCTGATCATGGGAGATCCGGATGACACCATGGAAGAATTGATGGAAGACAATGTCATTTTTGCGGAAACCGTGACCGACCAGGAAGAAGTTGCCCGCATGTTTTCAAAATACGGTTTTCTCACTATTCCGGTGGTAGATACCGAGGAACGTCTGGTGGGAATCGTAACCATTGACGATGTAATGGATGTTATGCAGGAAGAAGTCAGCGAGGATATTGATAAGATGAACGCGATGCTCCCATCGGAAAAACCGTATCTTCGCCGCAGCACCTTTGAGCTTTGGAAATCCCGGATTCCCTGGCTGCTGTTCCTGATGATTTCTGCAACTTTTACGGGAATGATCATTCGGAAATTTGAAGGCGCACTGTCAAAATTTGTTGTTTTAACAGCATATATTCCGATGTTGATGGACACCGGCGGAAATTCCGGAAGCCAGTCTTCCGTTACCATCATTCGAGCTATTTCGCTGCGGGAAGTGGAATTCAAGGATCTTCCGGTGGTGATCTTCAAGGAAATGCGAGTATCACTGCTTTGCGGAATCACGTTGGCAGTCTGTAATTTTGCGAAGCTGATGATTTTTGACAGGCTTACGTTCACGGTGGCAATGGTGATCTGCCTGACACTGTTGTTTACGATTTTCTGTGCAAAATTTATCGGCTGTACCCTGCCGATCATTACGGCACGCCTGGGCTTTGATCCGGCCGTCATGGCCAGCCCTTTTATCACAACCATCGTGGATGCGGTTTCGCTGCTGGTGTATTTCCAGTTTGCATCCAATATGTTAAGCTTGTAGAAATCGTAATTAAGGGTGGTAAAACTAGTACTTCGTCGCCGGAAGAACTGCATGTGCTGTGGGGCAGGCATGTGACGAGACACAGAGGGATACAAGAGGTACAAAGGAGGATATATTACATGTTAGAAGCTGGAATAAAAGCACCGGCATTTTCCCTGCCGGATCAGAATGGAGATATCCATACATTAGAAGAATACAAAGGGAAAAAAGTAATTCTGTATTTTTATCCGAAGGACAGTACACCGGGATGCACAAAACAGGCCTGTGGATTCACGGAATTATATCCGCAGTTTCTGGAGAAGGGAGCGGTTGTATTAGGTGTCAGCAAAGACAGTGTGAAATCACACAAGAACTTTGAGACGAAATACAATCTTTCCTTTACATTGCTGTCGGATCCGGAGCTTGCCTGCATTCAGGCTTATGATGTTTGGAAAGAGAAGAAGAATTACGGAAAAGTCAGTATGGGTGTGGTGCGCACTACTTATCTGATCGATGAAGAAGGAATCATCGTGAAGGCCATGGGCAATGTAAAGGCGGCGGAAAATCCGGCGAAAATGCTGGAGATCCTGAACGGCTGATCATCGGCTGTTCTATAAGAGAACTAATATGCAGAAGGAGAAAAGATATGGATAGAGTGGTCAGTTTTTTAAAAGAAGCGAAGGTATATTATCTTGCAACAACAGATGGAGATCAGCCTAGAGTACGTCCTTTCGGAACGGCACATGTTTTCGAAGGAAAGCTGTATATTCAGACAGGGAAAGTGAAAAATGTATCCAAAGAGCTGATGGCAAATGGCAAAGCAGAAATCTGTGCTATGAACGGCGGGGAATGGATCCGCATTTCCGGTACGTTTGTAGAGGACGACAGACTGGAAGCGAGAGAATCGATGCTGGAAGCATACCCGGAACTGCAGAGAATGTATAAGGCAGATGATGGGAATACACAGGTGTTCTACATCAAAGATGCTGTGGCAACCATCAGCTCCTTCACAAAAGCACCGGAAGTAATTACGTTTTAGAGCGTGGGAAATGTGTTTTGACACGGTAATCATGTGATGCATTCAGAATAAAACCTTCAATATCTGAGAATCTATCAGAGATTTCTCGGATATTGGAGGTTTTCTTTTTTGAAATATTATTGGTTTGGGTGTCAGAATTGCTTGCACGAGCAGATGCATGGTGGTTGGGTACAAAGAAAGCTGTCCGTTATTGCAGAAATTCAGATTCAACGATCTCCTTTCAGAGGCTTTGGGTTCGCGTAAATTACAAGCCATTCGATGAGTGGTTTGTACGCGGGGACTTTTTACAGAGACAAGTACGAAAGGAGAGAATGGAATGGACATGACATTACGGGAAGTATGTGCCGAATGCGAAGTTACCAGGAGAGCTGTCCAAGGTTATGAGCAGCATGGCCTGGTGACCCCTTCCGGCCGAACCCCCAGTGGGTACCTTCTATACGATGAAGACTGCCGGAAACGGATTCAGGAAATCAAAAGATGGCAGGATATCGGGTTTGCCCTGAAGGAAATAAAAGAATTCATTGATGCGGTTCCGGAAACCCGAAACAAGGTTTTGGAATTGCAGATCTATAAGCTGCAGGAGCAGCAAGAGCGGATCACAGAGCTGATCCAGCTGGCGAAAGAACTGATGCGTTAGAGAACAAGGAACAACTTCGATGCATGACTCGGATGATGCATTTGCATATCGCACCGGAAGTCTATTGACAATGTGACGGATCAGAATTCCCGCGTACAACACCGCTTGACTGCACGCAGCGTGCAGGAATACGCTGAATGCAGAATAATTGCTGCTCTGATTCTCATCTTAGAAGGGTGGCTTTTGCTTCAGGCTTGCAGCTTGACGGTGAAGCCTCTTTGAGATCCGCAATATAGATGCAGGCAAATATGGAAGACATTCATAAAAGGAGGACACAAACATGAGGAAAACAAAGTGGGTGAAATGGATCGCAGGAGGATTATTTGCACAGGTGCTGGCAGCTGCACCAATCAATGTTATGGCAGACGGACTGGAAATCACAGAGAAGAATATCATTGAATTTTCGGGAGATGATACCGCATACTTCTTTGCCAGGGTGGAAAATAACGGGACAGAGCCGGTCAGTCTTGCAAGGGGGAAGTTTGTTGGCGTTTCCGAAAGTGGAGAACTGGTAGTCACATCGGATTTTGTGTCGACAATGCCTTCCTATATTACACTGGAGCCTGGACAGCACGTGTATGCACGGGAATACATATGGGATTCGGCTTTGCAGGATAAAAATGTTGCAGAATGCATTTTCAGTATGGACACACGGGAAGAGGGAGATGCCATCGTACCGGTTGACTGTGAGGTGGAAAAGGATTTTAAGGGAAGCCTGCAGAATTACATCGTGGTAACCTTTGAGAATACGACGGATGAAATCATGTATGATTACTACATCACGGCTGTAATGCATGATGATGCAGGAAACCTGATTTTCGCAGATGGTGACTATATAGAAACATGGGGCATCCATCCGGGTTCGAAAGTATCAGCGAAAGTATATGTGAGCAATGATTTCTTTGACCATTACCTGGAAATGGGAATCAACGTAGGGGATGTGGAAGGTCAGGTCTTCCTGTGCAAATAACATTTTCAGGAGAATAAAATTATTTTTGGGGAAATGTAATAAAAAGTTTGCTATTTTCTGAAGTTAATAGTATAATTACACCAAGAAGAGATATCGTTGGCGATGTGGTGAGATGAAAAAATTTCTTGTTGCATCAGCGGTAAATAAAAGGAAGAGGTACAGACCAAGACAGGTTTCTGTGCCTCTTTTTTATTCATATGCAAAGGAGTGCTTTACAAAAAGGCATGAATGAGTATAATGGGGGTGTAATATAGTTTGGTTCAGATAGCATAGACGAGAAATATAAATATACGGGAGGGTATGAAGAATGAAATTTGGAAAGAAAATTGCACTGTTCCTACTGGCCTCTTCTTTGTGTTTTTTAAATTGTGTAAACATTTTTGCTGAAGAGCAGGAGCAGGAACTGGAACTGGTATCACCAAACGATGAGTTTAAAACATCTGCAGAGGAGAACCAGGAAAAGGATGGTCCGTTGACGATCTACGTCAGCGGAATTGATACAAGATCCGGACAACTGGTGGAGAAGAGTCTAAGTGATGTGAATATCATTGCTACTATTAATCCGGATACGAAAGAGTTTTTGCTTGTGAATACCCCCAGAGATTATTATGTTCCGTTGGCCAGATCCAATGGAGTCCGGGATAAGCTGACACATGCCGGGATCTATGGCGTTCAGGAAAGCATCGCAACTCTGGAAATGCTTTACGACATTAAGATGGATTATTACGTACGTGTGAATTTCGGCGGCTTTACCGATATTATTGATGCATTGGGCGGCGTAACGGTTCATTCTGACTATAATTTCAGCACCGGTGGATATAGCTTTGTAGAAGGAGATAATCAGCTGGATGGTACAGCTGCACTGGCTTTTGCCAGAGAAAGATATTCCTTTGGTTCCGGTGACCGCCAGAGGGGAAAAAACCAGATGGAAGTCATCAAAGCGGTAATGAAAAAGGCTACCTCTCCTGCGACATTGCTGAATCTGAAGGACATCATCCAGGTGGTGGAGGATAACACCGATACCAATATGTCGCTGGCACTGGCTACAAGTCTGGTAATGAGCCAGATTGGGACAAGCAGTGACTGGAATATCAACTCTTACAGCGTAGACGGAACCGGTGACAAACAGATTCCATACTCTATGAATCAGTACGCATATGTCATGGTACCGGATATGCAGACGGTTGAGCAGGCCAAAAACTATATGGCTGCTGTCCGCAATGGAGAACACCCGGTGTTTGAATAACAGAAACAAAAATCAAAGGCATTTCCCTCTACACGGGGAAATGCCTTTTTGTTGCGATAAGGCCGCCATGCGGCTGCCGAGCTTGCTCGAGCAGACATAGGGCGGCCAAGT
>JABUSW010000149.1 GCA_021443885.1 Blautia sp. | reverse complement strand
ATGTTGTGGAAGCGTCTTCCATATCCGGCTGCCAGCATTACGATCCCGATCTTATCTCTTTGTCTTATGGACCCGCAGACACCCTTAATGCCATGCTCTTTTAATTTCTGATGCAGAGAATCACGGATTTCCCGGGAAACAATGTCAGCCTTGTTCAGAAAAACCCGATAGTTTTTATCATAGACATTTTTGCGCAGTCCTTTGTCGGATTCTGCAATGCGTAAGATGTCTTCCATTGTAATGCGATCCGATGCATTCTTTCCCAAAAATAAAGCAGCATGCTCCGGGTGATGACAGACCTGATCTATTGCTTCTCCAAGAGCATCCAGGCCGATCACTCCGATCACCAGGTCCGCAAGATCCGGAATCACCGGTTCATGACTGCGAGGAACCTTCATCGGAAGCTGTTTTGATCCGTCTGCCTCGATCAGCAATACATCGCAATGCTTCTGGAGAGCAGCGATTTCTTCATTTGTACAGGAAGCAATTTTATCCTCAGGTTGGTGCCGGCCAACGACTGCATAGCCGTATTTCTTCAGATTGTTTTCGATATGGTCAATCTGGTAAGGCGCTGAAAAAGGCAGCTTTGCATCCCATGCCATATGTGTTGTTGTGCATATGATCACACGTTTATTCAAAGCGAAAAACTCCCTCTGTAACTGAAAAATCAATGAAGTTTTCCCGCCGCCCCCCACTACCGCAATTATATGTGTGGTATCCGCTTCAATTCTCAAATCTTTTATCAGCATTTTCGTGTACCTCGACCCGATGCAATTCCCGGCATAGCTTTTGGTCATATCCCATGGTTCATCAGTATTTCTACTACTGACCCTGCAATACACCTGGCCTTGTCTGAAATGGTAAAGCAGTTCTCCCTCTCTGTTTCCCTGGGATCTATATCGGCAATCTTCATGCCTTTATAAACCCGATACCCGTCATGAATGATCCCCCTTAGCACTCCCGTTAAGGAGGCATAAACAGGCTCTTCTCCAATCATGGCAATGATATCCCCTTCCTTAACCAGATCGGAAATATCGGACAGATTGTGAATCACACCTTCTGCCGGGGCGTGGATCACACGTTCTTTCCCGTACCCTGCAATCAGACCCGGTACTCCGGTATTTGGCCGGGCAGAACCCTTTTCGAACACCCGGGCAAGATTATGTCCCCGCATGGTTTCTACTACATAATCGACATCGACACCTGCCGTAAATCCCGGACCCAGGCCAATGGTCAGAGGTGCCATTTCCCTGCTGGTTCCAAGATTTTTCTTGGCAAGAATGGCGTCCACTACTGCTGCCGGTTGCAATGCTCGAATGCTGCTGCCCTTAGGATCCACAACCAGAGGTATCCGTTCCATTTCCCATAAAGTGCTGCAGGTTTCCAGCAATACTTCTGTCTTTCCATTCTCCGTATAAGGGACGTTAACCGCCGTGATTCCTTCCACAACAGCCTCTCCTTCGTATACAGCTTCGCAGAAAGCAACCTTTCTTCGAATAGCACTAGGCTTATCACTTTCCAGAATTATAACATTGTATCTACATCGTACGAGGCGGTGGATCACCCCGGTTGCCAGGTCTCCACCACCTCTTACCACAATCATCTTATTCTTCATCTCTTCTGCTGCTCTTTCAATTGTTCCCTGTTTACTTTTTCCACAGCATTGACAATGTTCTGATAACCGGTACATCTGCAAAGGTTTCCTGCCATATGCTTGCGGATTGCATCTCTGGACAGCTCCTCCCCTTTTTCCAGAAGTACCGTTGCGGACATCACAAACCCCGGCGTGCAGAAACCGCATTGAATCGCACCTTCTTCAATAAATGCTTCCTGAATTCTGGTGATCTCGCCATTTTGCTCCAGTCCTTCCAATGTGCGGATATTCTTCCCGTTGGCCCATACCGCCAGATAGATGCAGGAATCGATGGTCTCACCATCAACGATCACCGTACATGCACCGCATTCGCCTACTTCACAGCCCTTTTTCACCGAGGTAAGTCCCAGGCGGTTGCGAAGCATTTCCAGAAGAGATTCTCTGACATCCACGTATTCCGCCACTTCTTTGCCATTGACAATACACTCTACCAATCTCAAGTCTTTCTTCATATATTCTCACCTCCGGCCAGCTCCACTGTCTTCTTAAGAGCCCGCTTTGCGATCTCACCGCCAATCTGAAGGCGGAATGCTTTCGATGCTCTCCAGGAATCCCGGGGATTGATCTCCTGCCGTACCAGTTGCTCTGCCTTGTGATACAACTCGTTGCTGATCTGCATTCCTTTTAAAGCCTCTTCTGTCATGGTACAGCGGAAAGGAACCGGTGCTGCAACCCCAAACGTAATACGGACATCTTCCAGAATGTTATTCTTAAGATCCACTTTACTGACCACACTGCAGCTCAGTGTCGCAATATCCATGGCATTTCTCATAGAATACTTGATATAATGCCCCTTGTATCCTTCATATTCCTTTGCCGGTATCACGATATGCGTCAGGATCTCTCCCGGCTGAAGGTCCACCTTTCCAGGGCCCTTATAAAAATCCTTCACCGGAAGCATACGACCGCCCCTCCCATCGGAAGTACGCAGCATGGCATTTAAAGAAAATACCGTTGGCGCACTGTCGGCACTTACCGCCCCGTTACAGATATTCCCTCCAATGGTACCGATATTACGAACCTGCGGTCCTCCGACGAGATCCACCGCTTCCCCCAGAACCGGTATGCATTCCTGAATCACAGGATCCTTTGTCAAATGAGAAAATGTTGTTGCCGCTCCGATAAAAATATCACCGGATTCCATCCTGGTCACTCCCTGTATTTCCTTAATATCCCGTATGGATACCAGTGAAGTACCTGCATATTTTCCTTCCCGGATCTTGATCAGAACATCACTTCCGCCGCAGATCACTTTGGCATCAGGGTTTTCCGTCAAAAGCTCTACTGCTTCCCGGATCGTTGATGCATTATAATAATGCAGAATATCATACATTGCGATAAGCCCCCTTTCTAAATGAGTCCTGCTTTTGCAAATCCTTCGATCAGCCGCTGCGGCGACAACGGATTCTCGTTAAATGCTATTCCCGTGGCGTGAAGGACTGCATTTCGTATCGCAGGGGCTCCCGGTATCGCAGGTGGCTCACCCAATGCCTTATTCCCGTATGGTCCTTCCGGATCCTCAAGTTCTACAAAATCCGTTTTCAACTCCGGTGTATCCATGGTTGTCATGAGCTTATAATCCAACAATGTTCCGTTTAACGTTCTTCCTGTCCTTTCGTCAATCAGCAGCTGTTCGGAAAGACCGTATCCCATGCCCATGGACATTCCACCATGAACCTGCATTTCTGCAAGCTGCGGATTTAACAGGATACCGCTGTCGTGAACGTTAATGATATCCAGAATTTTGATTTTCCCGATTTTTATATCCACTTCCACTTCTACAAAGCAGCATCCTGTAGCAATGGTATTTTTCTTTACCTGTGTGGAAACTTCCGCCGTGATCGCTCCTGCATTGGAACGGCTGTAATAACAGTTTAATGCCACTTCTTCAATCGTAAGAACCTGCTCTTCTCCAGCGTATATCAATCCATGGTCAAATGACAGTTCCCGTTTTTCCTCCGGAAGCAGGGTCTTTGCGTAATCAAGTATCTTCTGATACATAAGTTCCGCACATTCCCGAACTGCAGTCCCCGTTACAAAGGATTGTCTGGAACCATACGCACCGGTATCAAAAGGTGTCACATCCGTATCCTGTGTGGACACCATATGAATGTCATTGACATCCATATGAAGGGTTTCCGCAGCCATCTGGGAGAATACCGTATCTGCCCCCTGCCCGATCTCGGTAGCACCAATCTGAAGCTGCATGCTGCCGTCCTGGTTCAAAACAAGTCTGGCTCCGGCCACTTCCAACGCAATGGGCCACACGCCGGTCTTATAGGAGAACAGCGCCATGCCCACGCCTTTACGAATATCTCCGGTCTGGTTTGCGTATTCTTTCCGCTTTTCATCCCAGTGAATGTACTGCGCACCCTTATCCAGACATTCAAATATGCCATTTGTATTCGCAGCGATCGGCGTCAGATACTTATCCGCATAAAAACCTTTGATCAGATTTTTCCTGCGAAATTCCAACGGGTCCATCCCAAGTTCGTAAGCGATATCTTCCATAAAGCACTCACTTGCAAAGTTCGCCTGCGGGATGCCGTATGCACGCATCGCGCCGGCTGTCGGAGCATTGGTATAAATAGTATATGCCTGGCCTTTCATATTCGGACATGCATACTGCAATCTCCAGCTGGTCAGCCCATTTGCCGCAATGGCATGTCCATGGGATGCATAGGCTCCCTGATTTGAGTAGGAAACCATATCTTTCGCCAGCAGCATACCCTCTTTGCTGACACCTGCAGTAAGATCATATTCCAATGAATGACGGATTCTGGTATTGCAGAAGGTCTCTTCTCTGCTGATATCCAGTTTTACCGGTCTTCCGCCAACCTGCATTGTCAGAAATGCATTTAATGGCTCATATAAAACATCCTGCTTATTTCCGAAACCACCACCGATATATGGTTTGATCACGCGTACCTTTCCCCATGGTATCCCAAGGGCCTGTCCTATGACACGCCGCATAATATGCGGAATCTGAGTAGATGCAACCACAACGATACGACCTTTTTCCATATATGCATAAGAGACCGGATTCTCCAGATGGCAATGCTGCACCATGGCTGTCTTATAACTGCGGCGAACTACAAGATCCGCCTCCTGCAATCCTTTTTCCACATCACCGATCTGAAAGTTTGAACTTGCAACAATGTTATCCGGTTTTTCTTCGTGAATCGGTGGTGTACTTCCCTTCATGGATTCACGGGGATGGATCTGCACCGGGTATTCCTCATATTCCACACGAATCAGCTTCAAAGCTCTGGACGCGATAACCTCATCTTCTGCAACAACCGCGGCAACATCATCCCCATAATAACGAATCCGTCCTGTCAGAATATTACGGTCAGGAATATCCTGATGGGACACCTCCACGGACCATGGATGCCCCGGTGTCGGATAAGGTTTGGATGGTACATCCTGAAAAGTTACGACCTTTACAACACCATCCAGGGCCTGCGCTTCACTGATGTCAATCGACTTTACGATCCCGTTTCCAATGGATGCATGAAGTACTTTTGCAACCAGACAGTTCTTCGGAGCCAGATCGTCTGTGAACATAGCTCTTCCGGTTACTTTCTCATACGCATCCACGCGTGGTATGCTTTTTCCAATCATAGTATCTCCTTCTTTCCGGATAAATGATTCCATGCCCCCGTTCTTGAAAGAGGGCTGTTTTCTTATCGCCTGATAATCCCTCGTGTGTCAATGATAACACCTCTCGGACAGGAAATCACACAGTTTCCGCAGGCAAGACAATAATAATCATTTAATACCACAATATTGTCCAGAACCCGGACTGCCTGGGAAGGGCAGTTCTTTTCACACAGGCCGCAGGCAATGCAGCTGATCCGGCACTCCATCTTTGCCTGCATCCCCTTTTCCCGATTCGAGCATTTTACAATAAAAAAGTTCTCTCTGTCATGAAGTTGAATGAGCTTTTGCGGGCAAGCCTTTACACATAAACCACATCCGACACATTTTAAAACATCAATTTCGGCGGCTCCATACTCATTGTAGGAAACAGCCTCTTTTCTGCAGGCATTTATACAGGCAGAGCATGCAATGCATCCATACCCGCAGTTTATGGACCTGCATCCGCCATTGCAGGCTACATACGCGGTCTTTTTTGGTAATCTTGCCACGGCTGGTCTCCTTTCTTTTCATAGGGAGTCAGGAATAAAGGCAGACTGTAGCGACGCTTTTTGTCAAGATGATAATAAGCGTCCGCAATAGCCGGTGCAGTAGGGATCGATGTGATCTCGCCAATTCCGATCGCACCACAGGCAACATTTAATCCCTCTTTTTCTACAACGATTGCTTCAATCTCCGGAACCTGATGTGCCCGGAACAGACCAAGACTGCCGTACTTGTGAATCGGCTTGCACTTATCGTCGATGGGGTAACGCTCTTTCAACGCAAAGCCCATTCCCATAACCACCCCACCTTCGATCTGCCCCTCGCAGGAAAGAGGATTTACCGCTTTTCCTACGGAGTGCGCTGCAACCATCTTTTTAACGTAACCGGTATCCGGATCCAGAATGCACATTTGAGTAGCATACCCATATGCCACATGAGAAACAGGGTTCGGTTTGTCGCACCCTAAAGGATCCGTTTTTGCAAGATACTCCCCGTAATAGGTTTTCCCAACCATATCCTTTAACGTTAATCCACGGTTTCGATCCTTCATCAGCTCCAGAACAGCCCGTCTGCAGGCCTCACCGGTAACAAGAGTCTGTCTGGAACCGGATGTTGTGCCGGAATCCGGTGAGATCCAGGTATTGCTTCTTTCGTATACAATATCGTCTCTCTTCAGATCCGAGTTTTCTGCCACCATCTGTACCAGCACCGTTCCTAGCCCTTGTCCTATGCAGGAAGCACCGGACAGGATATGAACCTTCTTGTCTTCCTCAACCCGAAGCTTTACCCTTCCGGTATCCGGTATTCCGACACCGACGCCTGCATTCTTCATGGCACATGCCAGTCCTACCGGTATTCCGTTTTGAACAGCCGCCTCATATTGTTCCTTTACCGCCTCCAGCGTTTCCACAAGTCCTGTGGAATCATCTACGATCTGTCCATTTGGAAGTGCCATTCCGGGTCGGATAGCATTGCGGTACCGGATCTCCCAGGGAGAGATTCCAATTTCATCTGCCATCATATTCAACAATGTCTCTGTGGCAAAACAGGTCTGGGTAACACCAAATCCGCGAAAGGCCCCGGCCGGCGGGTTATTGGTATAATACGCAGTTCCTTCAATATCAAAGTTCTGATAAGTATACGGACCGGCTGCGTGGGTACACGCCCGTTCCAGTACCGGCCCTCCTAACGAAGCATATGCCCCGGTATCCGTAGCAACCCTGGCACGAACCGCTTTAATGATTCCGTTCTCATCGCAGCCCATGGTGAAATCCATTTCAAAATGATGTCGTTTCGGATGGACAAGGAGCGATTCTGCTCTTGACAGCTTCACCTTAACCGGCTTACGCAGCCAATATGCAGCCAAGGCGGCATAATGCTGCACCGTCATATCCTCTTTTCCGCCAAATCCGCCGCCTACCAGGGCGTTCTGAACCTTTACCCTGTCTGTCCCAAGCACAAGGCAGCATTCGTGAAGCGTCTGGTGTGCCGACTGATCAGTGGATATTACAAATACATCATCATCGTCATCAATGTATGCAACCGCACATTCCGGTTCCAGAAAGGCATGCTCTGTCCAGGGTGTTTCAAAATGGTGGGAAACCACATACTTGGAATCACGCAATGCTGTTTCTGCATCTCCACGGTGTACATACTTTGTAAAACAAACATTATTAATCTCTTCGTCAAATACTTTAGGAGATCCGGGAACCATGGCTTCTTTGATGGTTCGGACTGGAAGAAGCTCTTCGTATTCGACTTTAATAAGCTTCTTTGCTTTTTCCAGTGTTTCCGCATCTTTTGCGACCACAAGAGCAATCGCATCCCCCAGATAATGCGTGAGACCTCCAACCGGAATGAAGGTATACTGGTCATGCTTCAGATGCCCGATCTTATTCTCTCCCGGTATATCCTCCGCTGTGAACACTCCCTCCACGCCCGGAAGTGCTTTTGCTTCACCGGTATCAATAGACAGCACTCTTGCTCTGGCATATCTGCTACGAAGCAATCCCCCGTGAAGCATTCCATCCGGATAATAATCATCCGGGTATTTTCCTGTTCCCAGAACCTTTTCTTCACAGTCGATCCTCTGTACTCTGGACCCGATCCTCCAGTCCTCGGTTCCTTTATCCGGAAGAAAACCGTCTCTTTTAATTTTGGCCGCCAGCTTCACGGCTTCTACAATTTTCACATAACCGGTACAACGGCAGTAATTATTACGAATTGCATACCGGATCTCCGGCTCTGCAGGGTCCGGATTCTTATCCAGAAGCGCCTTTGTACAGATCACCATTCCCGGAATACAGAACCCGCATTGTACTGCCCCTGCTTCTGCATACGCAAAGGTGTACATTTTCTTTTCCCAGTCTGACAATCCTTCTACAGTGATAATCGTTCTGCCGTTCAATGTATCTGTAAAAGGAATGCAGGACTTACAGGTATATCCGTCAATGATTACAGTACATGCACCGCATGCTCCCTCACTGCAGCCATCCTTCACAGATGTCAGACGAAGCTCATCCCTCAGAAACCGCAATAATTTCTGATTCTTCGACGGGGTCACTGTTTTTCCATTTACGGTAAATGTTGCCATTACACATCCCCTTTTCTTTTTGTTTTGTTAATATACTTTACAGACTATTGAAACAACAGATAGGGATAGTCATCAATCACCGCGCAGATCAGCCTGCGCAAGCCATCGTAAAGCTTATCTTCCGGATCATCTGCCTTACAGTCATGAACCTCACCCAGAAAACGTACTTTACACTTCTTTGTTTCCGGATCCAGAACCACAAAGCCATCATTCTCACTGTCTGCCATATGTTCTTCGTTTGCAAATAACGTAAATTTATCCTTATATGGTGCACTGGAATACGGACAGAAGATCATACAGTTGCCGCATTCATTACACATATAATCCACGTGAATGATCTGATTCATTTCCATACCCGGAACCATGATGGAAATATTCGCACGGTTCGGACAAACATCTACGCAGTTCTCACATACCTGGTTGCAGGAAAGACACCGTTCACTTTCTTTCGTTGTTTCTTTGCTTTCCATCAGAATGCCTTTCTTTGCAAAACATCCTTCTGCATTTTTATTGTCCGAAACATCCCCGGAAAGCGAAGCTCCTATAATTGCTTCTGCAGCGATTTTTGCATCACGGATAGCTTCCACAATGGTTGCTGCTTTTTTTGCACCGTCTCCTGCAAGATAAACGCCTTCCAGATTCGTCTCCATAGTTTTTGAATTCAATTTCGGAATACCACGTTCATCCAGACTGATTCCGTTATCAGCATAAAAATCAGTTGGAATTCTTTCTCCCACGGCTGTCAGTACAGTATCTGCCGGAACATCTTCAAATTCTCCGGTTTCTGTCACGCCGGCACGCCCCGATGCATCCATTTCTCCCAAAACCATTTTTCTGCAGCGCAGCTTCCCATCTTTGAGGCTGACCGGTGCCAGTAATTCTTTGAATTCCACACCATCTTCCAGCAGCTCTAAAAGCTCATCTTCCGCAGCCGGCATATAACGCTTCGTACGACGGTAGACAAGGTATACATGTTCAACTCCCTCCGTACGTTTCGCGGCTCTTGCAGTGTCCATTGCCGTATTCCCGCCGCCAATGACAACAACGTTTTTCCCAATATTGACAGCGCCCTTTTTTGCCTTGTATTCTGCAAGGAATTCCAGTGCATTTACCGTATCTCCCTCGGTCAGCTTCAGCGTACCAGGCTCGCTTGCACCAAGCGCCGCAATTACTGCCTCATAACCCTGTTCCTTAATCACCTGAATGGATTCCACGGTTACACCGGTGCGGATCTCAACGCCCATTTTTTCAATAAAAGAAACGTCTTTATCAATGCTTTCTTCTGCAATACGGAACTGTGGAATAACATAACGGATCACACCGCCAAGCTTAGCCTGTTTCTCGAAGATCGTAACAGAAGCTCCGGCGCGTGCAAGGAAATAGGCACTTGCGATTCCGGCAGGTCCTCCGCCGATAACTGCAACTCTTTTTCCATTCGCCGTTCCGGCTTCTATTTCATCAATGACCTCTTCGTAACCATATTCTGCACTCAGAAGCTTTGTTCCACGGATATTCACCGGCTCTTCATAGAAATTACGGGTACATTTATACATACAGTTATGTGCACACAATGTTCCGGTAATAAATGGAAGCGGATTTTTCGCAAGGATCACGCGCAGGGCATCTGCATATCTTCCTTCCCCTGCCAGTTCTACATATTGAGGAATGTCCTGGTGAATCGGACATCCTTCATTACAAGGAGCAAAGAAACAGTCAAGCAGCGGTACTTCCTTTTCTGTTTTTCTATTTGGCAGCGGCTTAATACTCTTCGTATGATGCGGGTCCGTCTTCGCATTCAATGCAAGCTGTTCCAAAGCAGATACATCGATTCCCATCCAGGGCTTCACACCTTTGGACATCACCTTATCTGCGATCTGTGTAAATCTCTGATAACCACCTGTTTTCAAGAGTGTGGTTGCAATGGTGACCGGCCATACTCCACAGTCAACGATTCGGTCCATGTTGTAGTAATCTGCACCACCGGAATAAGAAATACGAAGTTTCCCGTCAAACTCTCCTGCCAGTTTTGCAGCCAGAGAAATGGACAACGGAAACAGAGCTTTCCCGGACATATACATTTCTTCACTTGGAAGTTCCCCTCTGGTAACATCCACCGGGAATGTATTCGTAATCTTTACACCGAATGCAAGACCCAGTTCATCCGAAAGCTTCATAAGGCGCCGGAACATCGGAATGGCATCCACATACTGAAGATCATCTTTGAAATGGAAATCTCCGAATACCATATAATCATAGCCCATATCATCCATGGTTTTTCTGGCAAATTCATAACCAAGAAGTGTCGGATTGCATTTAATAAATGTATTCAGATGTTTTTCTTTGAACAAGTGATTTGCGATGCTCTCGATCTCATTCGGAGGACAGCCATGCAAAGTGGAGATCGTTGCGGAATTACAGATATCCGAAGGGATCGCTTCAATATCCTCTCTGGTCACTTTTTCAAACAGACCAACGTGATCCAGCAGCCACTGTCTGCACGCATTAAATACCGGTGTATCCTTTGCTTCCATCATGGAATTGATAAATCCATCAATCTTTGGTTCTTTAATGCCTGCCAGATCATATCCGACGGATATGTTAAACTGGAACCCATCCGGATCTCCAAGTCCGAATTCCTTTGCCATCACATGAAGGATGAACCATGCTTTGATATACTCTTCCAACGCTTCCGATACATACAATTCTGTAGACCATTCACAGTTATACCCTTCATCTTCTGCCAAAATGCAAGGCTTATTTACACATGCAGAAAGTTCTGCACCATCCATTTTCTGAACGGTTTTCAATTCAAAAAAACGTGCTCCTGCATAATAGGATGCAATGATATTCTGTGCCAGCTGCGTATGCGGTCCTGCTGCCGGTCCCACCGGAGTCTCCAGCTTTCTCTCAAAGAGGTCCAGTTTTTTCGCTGTATCGGCAGTATACGGGCTGTGTATTCCAAATACCGTTCCCTTTGTCTTCTCTTCTTCCAATACCCATTCCATCAACTGTCCGAAGGACATACAGGTCATAAGATCGCTCATATCTTCTCCTCCTTTTTCAACCAGGCATTCCGATATTATCTGCTGTTAATATCATTTGCCAGCTCTTTCGCAGCCTTTCGGCAATCGGCCATCATTTTTTCCTCATCGCACACCAGTACTTCCCGGTCTTTCATGAGAATCTTTCCGTTGCAGACGGTAGTAATCGTACTGTATCCATTTGTCCCAAACATCAGATGTCCGTTCACATTTCCTGCATGCATAGGTGTAAGCGGATCATAATCAACAATGATAATATCTGCTGCTGCGCCTTCTTTCAATACCCCCAGTTCGCTCTTGAAATAGCGATTTGCAATCCTGGCATTCCCTTCGAACAACATCTGCGGTACTTCTCCCCAGGCAGCATTTGGATCGCAGAGATGATGCTTATGAAGAATATTCGCAACTTTCCAGGATTCCACCATATCGTGTGTATAACCATCTGTTCCAAGACCGGTAAGGATGCCCTTCTTTACAAGTGCCATTGTAGGAGGACATCCGCAGGCATTGCCCATATTGGACTCCGGATTATGAACGACCATGGTATCGGTTTCTTTGATCAGGTCCATTTCATGTTCATTTATATAGATACAGTGCCCCAGCAACGTCTTAGGTCCAAGAATATTCCAGTCATACAGACGGTCCACAATGCGTTTGCTGTGATCTTTCAGGCACATGTGAAGATCTTCAATTCCTTCCGCCACGTGAATATGATACCCAACGCCTTCCGGAATCACCTCATTGCAAAATGCCATGGTTTCATCCGAAACAGTAAAGGAGGCATGCATGCCAAACATTCCCGCCAGCATGTCCGAATCGTCCGCCATCGCACGTTTGATAAAATTCACATTTTCCATGACACCTTCTCTTGCCTTTTCCATGCCGTCCCGGTCTGAGGTCTCATAACACAGGCATGTCCGGATTCCCAGGTCCTTTGCTGCATCTGCGATCTGATCCAGCGAACCGGTAATGTGGCCAAAACTTGCATGATGATCAAAAACGGTTGTAACACCGTTTTTAATACAGTCAATATAAGTCGCGTAAGCAGAAAGCTTTGTCTGCTCCAACGTCAGGTGACGGTCGATGGTCCACCACATCCCATCCAGAATATCCAGAAAACCGCCCGGGTTATAACCATTAATGCTTAAGCCTCTTGCAAAGGAGCTGTAAATATGCTCATGTGCATTAATATAAGCCGGCATAATTACTTTTCCTTTTGCATCAATATACTCTGCATCCGGATAAGTCTTTCGTACTTCTGCAGTCTCTCCGGTCATAACGATCTTTGTGCCGTCCACAGCTGCTGCACCACAATCATAAAAAGGATTCTGTGGATCTCTTGTAATCATTCTGCCATTCCCAATTACTAACATATACCGCTCTCCTTTGCTTTGTTGAATTTACCGAATATATTCCTTGCAAACTGATATAGTTTTGGTATTTTATACTAACAGTTTAGCATAGGTGTTGGTTCTTTTCAATAGAAAATAAAAAATGAAATTTAGTCTGTCAAAAATATTTTGGTCATATCAAACAGTGTTTTCCTCTTTCCAAATGCAGAAATAAAGACAAAAAAAGAGTGTTAAATCTATTCCTTTAACACTCTACAGACAGATATTCTCAATGTTACAAAGCGCTCTTATATGGCGGGATGACTCGTCAGACGTTTCATCCGCAAAGATTGCATCCATGCTATATCCGCATCCATTATCCACGTGCCATTCATAAAATGCCTTCCTCTCTTGTGCAAAAGCGCTCATAATATGCATAATGGTGCCGCCATGAACCACAAATGCGATCACACAATACCCTTCTTCAGAAGCTTTGCTTACCGCTTTGCAAAAACCGCTTATTACACGTCCCCGAACAGCTTCTATACTTTCCCCTCCCGGAAAAGGAGCTTGCCCGCCGCTTTCGATCCATTTCTGATAATTCGGATCGTCGGAAAGTTCCAGATAACTCTTATTCTCAAACTCGCCAAAATCGCTTTCCCCAAGATCACGTATCGTTTCTCTTTTGATACCCGGATAAATCTGTTCCGCGGTCTGAATCGTCCGCAAAAGATGACTTGTATATACCTTCTGTACCCATGGATATTTTTTTCCCCGGAAAAACGAAATCCCCTCATCACACAAAGGTTCATCGGTAATTCCAATATATCGTTTCTTCTTGTTGCCCTCTGTCATGCCATGTCGGATCAGTATGATTCTCATATCATTTCTTTTCCTGTTTGATCACCTGCCCGATTCCGCAGACGACTCTTGTAACGGTGTCTGAAAAAGCAGCAAGTTCCGTACAGACTCTTCCAACAGCTTCCCGGAAAGCACGGTCCGAAGCATTTACCGGTACAACTCCATAGCCCAGTTCCTGAACCGTCAGAACAATGGAAGGATTTTGTGTGATCAGTTCCGATGCCAGTGTTTCCAGAATCTCCGGATCCTGCAATTCCTTTTTCAGGAACAGTTCAAAACTGTATACACCTTCCGCCCGCATCAGCTCCTCTTTGCTGATTTCATTTCCATCCTGAAAGGTAAGTTCCGGATATTTTTTTAACGCATATTCTTTTTTCCCTTGAAAAGCACCTCCAATAATCAGTTCCATCGCATAAAACCTCTTTCTTCACATTTCCGGCATTCCGCTGATGCCGTCTTCTTTCCCGCCATATAATACTTAATTCCCCTTAAGTGAAGAGCATCCCCTTCTGCGTATGGTTCTTCTCCTGTCACATAGTGTTATCTTGCCCAGGCTGGTTCATAGTGACGTCATCCTGGACAGAATCCCAAGAACCAGCAGACACCACAGCTCACACAGACATAGAAACCAGCCACACAGATCTCCTGTAGTCCCCCCGAAATACTTCATGGATTTATACCGATAATAGCAAAACACCACAACGGATGTCAGAAGCATACTCAAACCTCCGTAAACCGATACCATAAGCATCACGCCATAGACCACCATCAGTAATATGATCAGAATATTTCTTGAACGGACATCCGAAGCATTTCCGGAAAACGCAGCCACCGTACCATCTGCTTTTGCTTTTGGGAAAACGATCACACTCAAACCGGACAGACATCTTGCCATCACAAAAGTCAGCGCAAACAATTCGATGGTTTTGGTATTCCCCTGTTCCATCAACTGACAGCCCCCTGCAAAATACAGTATAAAATATCCACATCCACAGATGACTGCAAAGGCTCCAACATGAGAATCCTTCAGGATTTCCAAGCGCTTCAAGGGTTCTCGATAGGAACATAGTGCATCTGATGTATCCAGGAATCCATCCAAATGAATGCCGCCGGTTACCAAAAGCGGAATCAGAAAAACAAACGCTCCCGCGAAGATGCTCGAAAAACATACCCTTTCCTGCAGGTAAAACAGAAGACATTCCAATACGCCAATAGGAACTCCGATCAATGGAAAAAAACACATCATATATTGCATGTTTTCCGGATTCCAGTCTGCCGGCGGCATCGGAATCCTGGAGAACATCGCAAATGCTGTTTTTAAATTGTTCCAGAAAACCTTCATATTAATCCCCATTCTTATCAAATCCTGTTTTACCGGCTATGCTATCCTTTCAGGACCACAGGAATCCCGTAAACAACCTCTATAACCCGGTCCGCCTTTTCTGCCATCCGGCAGTTGACCCTGCCCAGATACTCCTGATATCGAACCGTTTCCTCCGAATAACCATTTACATCGGAAAAAACCTCATTCGTTACAACGATGAGATTTCTGCAGTGATCTAAAAGATGCGCAATCCCCTTGCAAATCTCCAAAACCGTGTTGTCTTTCGCCCCATTCTTCAGGAACATTTCGTTGCATGTCAGATTTGACATGCATTCCAGTAATATATCCGATTCCGGTTCCGGCTGATATCCGGACAGTCCGGTAAAACATTCAACTGTTTCAAAGCCTTTCCCTTCCCGCATTTTGCGGTGTCGTAAGACCCGTTCTCTGCTTTCCCGGTCATATGGCATCATCGTTGCAATGTAGACACGTTTTTTCCCGCCGAAGGATAATATCTGTTCTTCTGCAAAAGAGGATTTTCCACTGGCGCTACCGCCCGTTATCATCATAAACATAACACAGCCGACTCCTCAGATAAGCTCTTCATACTGTTCCACTTTAATGTCTTCGAAGGTACTCATGGATCGATATACTTCCACAGCAAGATCCAATATAGGTAATAACGTGATCGCACCGGATCCTTCTCCCAGACACATATCCCCATAAATTACAGGATCTTTTCCTAGCGCCTTCAACACCTGTCGTGCTGCCGGTTCTTTTGAAACATGCGTAGCAATCATGTAATCTGCAGAAACCGGACAGAGCTGTTTTGCCAGCAGAGCTGCCACGCAGGAAATAAACCCGTCGATCAATACAGGCATCTTCAGTGCCGCTCCGCCAAGGTAAACGCCAATCAGCCCCGCAATGTCCAATCCCCCGACCTTTGCCAGCACATCGATAGGATCCTTTGGATCCGGATTATGCAAAGCGATCGCCTTCTTAATTGCCTGAATCTTTCGGTCAAGACCTTCACTGGTCAGGCCGGAGCCCCGCCCGGTCATGATCTCCGGCGGCTGGTTTAAAATTACCGAAGCTACAGCACTGCTGGTAGTTGTGTTTCCAATCCCCATCTCGCCGGTTATCAATAGCCGATATCCTTTTTCTTTCAACTCTTTCGCCATCCGGATACCACCTTCTATACCCTTCACAGCCTGTTCCCGGGACATCGCCTGAGTCCTGGTCATGTTGCATGTTCCATTCATCACCTTAAGATCCCGGCGTACTTTTGTATCTGCTGCCATTCCGATATCCACGGGATATACATCAACACCGCATTTGCGGCACATAATGCAGGCTGTTGTCTCATAATTCAGGAAGTTTTCAGCAACAATAGCCGTTACCTCCTGCCCAACCTGCGTCACCCTTTCTTCTACAACTCCATTGTCTGCACACATGGCAACCAGAGCGCGCTTTTCAATTTCCGGATTATCATCATCCATAATACCACACAGCTGAATATGGATCGTCTCAAGCTTCCCCAGGGAATGCAGCGGCTTTGCAATATGATCCCAGCGGTACGATGCAGTCTTCATTTTGTCAATACTTAACGGTGTTATACTCTTTATACATTCCTTGATCATGGCATTCCCCGCTCTCCGGTATCTGTTCAATCATATATATTCATGAATCGTATTAAATCACAAATCTCAAAGAGGATTCGCAAGCTTGATGTGCCTGAATCCCCTTCCGAGGTGATTATAGCATCAAAAGGGCTGCAGTGCAATGCACTGCAGCCCTCTCATTTTCATCAGACCTTATGATTATTCTTCTCCGTAGAGAGTAACCAGTTTGTTCAGATATTCATATCTTGCCTTAGCTTCGGCCTCGTTCTTAGCGAAGAGTCTGTCAGCCTTCTCTGGATTCTGACGTTTCAGAGAATTGTAACGAACTTCACCGTTCAGGAATTCCTGATAATCTGTCATATCCGGAGCCTTGGAATCAAGTGTGAACTTGCTTCCTTCTGCTGCAGGATTGAATCGGAAGTTATGCCAATATCCGCACTTAACAGCCAGTTCCTCTTCTGTCTGTGCTTTGGACATACCTTTCTTGATACCATGGTTGATACATGGAGCGTATGCAATGATCAGGGATGGTCCCGGATAAGCTTCTGCTTCCGCAAGAGCTTTTACTGTCTGGTTGAAGTCAGCACCCATGGAGATCTGTGCAACGTATACATATCCATAAGACATAGCGATGGAAGCCATATCTTTCTTCTTCACTTCTTTACCACCAGCTGCGAACTGCGCAATTGCACCTGTTGGCGTGGATTTGGAGGACTGTCCGCCTGTATTGGAGTAAACTTCTGTATCAAATACAAGAACATTTACATCACGTCCGCTGGCAAGCACATGGTCAACACCGCCGAAACCGATGTCGTATGCCCATCCATCACCACCGAAGATCCACTGTGATTTCTTAGCAAGGAAATCCTTCTGTGCAAGAATCTCTTTTGCTCTGTCGCAATCGCATGTCTCAAGAATTGCAACCAGTTTATCCGTAGCAGCACCGTTTGCAGCGCCAACAGAGAATGTATCCAGCCATTCCTGAGCTGCTGCCTTCAGATCTTCTTTCTCTGCGTTTTCTGCAAGGTATTCAACCTTTGTCTTCAGACCATCACGGATAGCCTTCTGTGCAAGGAACATACCATAACCAAATTCAGCATTGTCTTCAAACAGTGAGTTGCCCCATGCAGGTCCCTGTCCTTTTGCATTTGCTGTATATGGCGTAGATGGGGAAGAGTTACCCCAGATGGAAGAACATCCTGTTGCATTTGCAAGGTACATTCTGTCACCAAACAACTGTGTAACAAGTTTTGCGTAAGGAGTTTCACCACAACCGGCACAAGCACCTGAGAACTCAAGGAGCGGCTGTTTGAACTGAGAACCTTTTACGGTTGTTTCTTTGAATTTTGCAACAACATCTTCTTTGATCGGAAGTGTTATTGCATAATCAAAGTATTTCTGAGAATCTTTGTTTGCTGCAAGGTTATCCATCGCAAGTGCTTTTGCACCTTTCTTGCCCGGGCAAACGTTAGCACAGGAACCGCATCCGGTACAGTCAAGTACAGATACAGCCATTGTAAATTTGTATTCCTTCATGCCGGTAAGTTCCAGCGTCTTAAGTCCTTCCGGAGCTGCTGCTGCCTCAGCTTCTGTCATAGCGATCGGGCGAATAACAGCATGCGGGCAAACATAAGAACATCTGTTACACTGGATACAGTTGTCCGGATTCCATACAGGAACGTTCACTGCGATACCACGTTTTTCATAAGCTGCTGTTCCGCTTGGTGTTGTACCATCAACATATGCATTGAAAGCAGATACCGGGAGTGTATTACCTTCCTGTGCATTTACTTTTGCCTGAATATTGTTAACGAAATCAATAACAGCCTGGTTACCGGTTGTCGCATGACCCATTGCAAGGCCTTCATCTTCTGCTGTCTTCCAGCTTTCCGGAACCTGAACCTCAACTACCTGTTTCGCACCGGCATCGATTGCTGCCCAGTTCTTCTGAACAACATCATCACCCTTACGTCCGTATGTAGCTTTTGCAGCTGCTTTCATAAGGTCGATCGCCTGTTCTTCCGGAATGATTCCTGTCAGTTTGAAGAATGCAGACTGCAGGATCGTGTTGATACGTGTTGGTCCCATGCCTGTTTCGATACCGATCTTAACACCATCGATGGTGTAGAATTTGATACCGTGGTTTGCAATGTAAGCCTTCACCTGTCCCGGCAGATTTTCTTCCAGGCCCTGCATATCCCATGCACAGTTCAGAAGGAATGTACCGCCATCAACAAGTTCCTGAACCATGTTATATTTTGTTACATAAGAAGGATTATGGCAAGCTACGAAGTTCGCTGTCTTAATCAGGTATGTAGATTTGATCGGCTTCTTACCGAAACGGAGGTGAGACATGGTAACACCGCCGGACTTCTTGGAGTCATAATCAAAGTAAGCCTGTGCATACATATCTGTATTATCACCAATGATCTTGATGGAGTTCTTGTTGGCACCTACCGTACCATCTGCACCAAGGCCCCAGAATTTGCAGTTTGTTGTTCCTTCCGGCGTCGTTACAAGCGGAGCACCGATTTCAAGAGAAAGGTTGGTAACATCATCTACGATACCAAGTGTAAATTTCTCTTTTTCTGTATTTTCATAAACAGCAACGATCTGTGCCGGTGTGGTATCCTTGGAACCAAGACCATAACGTCCGGAGAATACTTTTACGCCGTCAAATTTTGTACCTTTCAGTGCTGCAACAACGTCAAGATAAAGCGGCTCGCCAAGAGCGCCCGGCTCTTTTGTTCTGTCAAGAACAGTGATCTGCTTTACGGTTTCCGGAATTGCTGCAACAAGAGCTTCTGCTGCAAACGGTCTGAACAGGCGAACCTTTACAACGCCGACCTTTTTACCTGCAGCTGTAAGGTAATCGATGGTTTCCTCGATGGTATCATTCACAGAACCCATAGCAACGATTACACTTTCCGCATCTGCTGCACCATAGTAGTTAAAGAGCTTATAGTCGGTACCGATCTTCTCATTTACTTTGTCCATGTACATCTGTACAACTGCCGGAAGAGCATCGTAATACGGATTACATGCTTCTCTTGCCTGGAAGAAGATATCCGGATTCTGTGCAGAACCTCTCTGGCATGGATGATTTGGATTCAGAGCATTGTTTCTGAATGCCTGGATCGCATCCATATCAGCCATATCTTTAAGATCTTCATAATCCCATGTTTCGATCTTCTGAATCTCGTGAGATGTACGGAATCCATCAAAGAAGTTAATGAATGGAACTTTGCCTTTGATCGCTGCAAGATGAGCAACCGGAGTAAGGTCCATTACTTCCTGTACAGAAGATTCACAAAGCATAGCACAACCTGTCTGACGGCATGCCATGACGTCGGAATGGTCACCGAAAATGGAAAGTGCATGAGATGCAAGCGCACGGGCAGATACGTTAATAACGCCCGGAAGCTGCTCACCGGCAATTTTGTAAAGATTCGGGATCATCAGAAGAAGACCCTGAGAAGCTGTGTAAGTAGTTGTAAGAGCACCAGCTGCAAGAGAACCGTGTACTGCACCTGCAGCACCAGCTTCAGACTGCATTTCAGTTACCTGAACTTCCTGTCCGAAGATGTTCTTTCTTCCCTGGGTAGCCCACTCATCTGTAGCTTCAGCCATAACAGATGAAGGTGTGATTGGGTAAATAGCAGCTACATCTGAAAATGCATAAGAAGCATGAGCGGCTGCATGGTTACCATCCATGGTTTTCATCTTTCTTGCCATAGTTTCTTTTCCTCCTTAAAGGTATGATGAAAATTATTTCGAGACTACATAAATGTGTCTGAAAGTCCAACTAGAATTATAGCACAAATAATACAAGCTGTCTATTTTGTTTCTGGAATTTTTGTATATTATGGCATACAAAAGAACCGTATTTATTCTTGCGTGATCTCTTCCAAAAGCTTCTTACAGATTTCCTCCGGCGTCTGATAATCTGTTTGGATACAGATATCTGCCGCCGATTCGTATTGATTCCTTCTTTTATCCATCAGTCCCTGTATATAAGAAACATTCCAGTGTCCTTCCAGAAGAGGTCTGTGATGCGAATCTTTTACTCTTTCGTAAATGGTTCCAGGTAAAGCGTCCAGCCAGACCACCCTTCCGCAGGATTTCATGATCCTTACGTTTTCTTCTTTCATAGCCACTCCACCGCCGCAGGATACGACATAGTTCTCGTCTGTTTTACTGATCTGCAGCAAATACTCGGTTTCCAGATTCCGAAAGTACTCCTCTCCTTTCCCTTTGAAAATCTCTCTGATCTTCATATGTTCCTTCTCTTCGATTTCTTCATCCATTTCAATCTTTGTATAATCAGAATACTGCTGTAAATATCCGGAGACGGTGCTTTTCCCGCTTCCCATAAAACCGATCAGAAAAATAAGTCCCATCTTTTTTCTACCTCATAATACGATTTTTGAAATTATAGCAAGCAGTCCTTTTTTTGTAAATAAACCTTGCAAATTTTCTGTGATACTGTAAAATGAGATACGATTATGTTTTTAGGTTTCTTAAATATAGCTATCAAAAAAGAGGTAAACTATGATTTCAGCAAACAACATTACGCTGCGCGTTGGAAAAAAAGCGCTTTTTGAAGATGTCAATATCAAATTTACAGAAGGAAACTGTTATGGACTCATTGGTGCGAACGGCGCCGGAAAATCCACCTTTCTGAAGAT
>JABUSW010000337.1 GCA_021443885.1 Blautia sp. | reverse complement strand
AATTGCCCAGCATCTCAAAGAATGTACCATGGCGGGCAGTCTTACCTACATTTTCAATATCGCCGGTCCGGATACATTTCTGGCAGGTTGCAACTCTTGTACGCGGCGGAATTTCTGCCCCGGTAAAATAAGGCTTCAGCGGAGCCATACCTGCATTGATCAGCAGAAGGCTCTTATCCCCCTGCGGAACAAGAGAAAAACTTTTCATTACCAGGTGTCCCTTGCTCTCCATAAAATCCAAAAACATCTGTCGAAGTTCATTTACTCCGTATTTTTTCATCACTCTCTCCTCCTGAGAATCTATTTTACAAAGACTCTGTTAAATTTCTTTTTGCCTCTTTTCAGAATGACCCCGTCACCCTGAAGTGCATCTGCCGCAACAGTCTGCTTAATATCTGTAATCCGGTCTCCATCCACATAGACGCCGCCGCCTTCAATAGCTCGTCTTCCCTCCGAACGGGTGGGAACAAGCCCTGTTTTCACCAGCAATGTGATCACATCAATCTCTCCAACAGTCAGATCTTCTGCCGTAAGCTCTGTTGTTGGCATATTCGCAGTATTCGCCCCACCGGAAAAGAGCGCTCTTGCACCTTCCTGGGCTTTGTTCGCTTCTTCTTCCCCATGTACAAGCTTCGTCAGTTCGTATGCCAGGATCTCTTTCGCCTGGTTCAGCTGGCTTCCTTCCCAGCTCTCCATTTTCTGAATCTCTTCGATGGGCAGGAAAGTCAGGAGCTTGATGCATTTCAGCACATCCGCATCGTCCACATTTCTCCAGTATTGATAGAAATCAAACGGCGATGTCTTCGCAGGATCCAGCCATACTGCACCGGACTGTGTCTTTCCCATTTTCTTTCCTTCGGAATTCAGAAGCAGTGTAATGGTCATGGCATGGGCATCTTTTCCAAGCTTACGACGGATCAGTTCTGTGCCCCCCAGCATGTTGCTCCACTGGTCGTCTCCTCCGAACTGCATGTTGCATCCATATTTCTGGAATAGCATATAAAAGTCGTAACTCTGCATGATCATATAGTTAAATTCCAAAAAGCTGAGTCCGCGTTCCATGCGCTGTTTGTAACACTCTGCCGTCAGCATTCGATTAACAGAAAAATGGGCACCGACTTCCCGGAGCAGCTCCACATAATTCAGGCTCATCAGCCAGTCTGCATTATTTACCATCAAAGCTTTTCCGTCCGAAAAATCAATAAACCGTTCCATCTGTTTTTTGAAACAGTCAATGTTGTGCTGGATCGTCTCTTTCGTCATCATCTGACGCATATCCGTTCTTCCGGATGGATCTCCGATCATACCCGTTCCGCCGCCCAAAAGAGCAATGGGCCTGTTGCCGCCCATCTGAAGACGTTTCATCAGACAAAGCGCCATAAAGTGTCCTACATGAAGGCTATCCGCAGTCGGATCAAACCCAATGTAAAAGGTAGCTTTTCCTTCATTCACCATTTTACTGATCTCTTCTTCGTTTGTTACCTGCGCGATCAGCCCGCGGGCTTTCAGTTCTTCCCAAAGTGTCATTTTTATCCTCCTATAACAAGAACCGGTTTCTATCCCTTAGGACGAGAAACCGGCTCTTATACTTCTCTTCCTTGTGTTTGCATACGAAACCATACTAAAGCAAAGTATACAAACGCAGGCTGAATTTGTCAAGAAAATCCCTCATCGGCTATCAGATCTCCGGAATCTGCAGCAGAAGTTGCCAGCATATCACACCGTTCATTTAACGCATGCCCGTCATGACCTTTGACCCAGATAAAGCGGATCTGATGCGGTTTTGCAGCCGCCAGAAGCCGTTTCCACAGATCAATATTCTTTACCGGCTCATTCTTTCCGCGTTTCCAGCCTTTCCGGATCCAGGTGTCGATCCAATGCTGATTAAATGCATCCGTAAGATATTTCGAATCCGAATACAGTTCCACCTCACAAGGCCGGTTCAAAGCTTCCAGTCCAACGATGGCAGCCATCAGCTCCATACGGTTATTTGTCGTTCGCAGAAACCCTTGGGAATACTCTCTTTCGTGCAGTTTCCCGGCAGGATCCGTATAATGAAGCACCGTCCCATATCCGCCGGGACCTTCCGGATTCCCTCTGGCCGATCCATCTGTATATATTTTTACAAGCACTTTTCTCAATGCCTCCTGTCATTTCAACAAATACACCTCTGCACTGGTAAAGAGGCTGCCAGCCTTTGTATGATCCTTTACAAATATATCAATGTGCTTGCCGATCACACCGCCGCCTCTGTCTTCCGCCACATAAATGATACCATTGACGTATACTGCCGAACCAAAGGGAAGAACCGATGGATCCACGGCTATGGTATGGTTCAGGACTGCATACTCGCACCCCTTTTTATTGTGGATCGGACTGCCGCACCGATTGGAAACTCCGTTTCCCCATCCTTCCGAGCAGGAATAGCACGGACAGTAATAGGTCACCCGGAAAGTGCCCATATCCTTCAGATTCTTCAAAATACCGGAATCCAGACTGGTTCCTTGCTTAAAATACGAGGCTTCTCCCTTGCTGTTGAACAGGATCGCTTTATGGTCTTTGTAGATCAGATTGTTATAATACATTTTGCCGTTTGGTGCAAATCCATAATACTTCGTACCTATTTTTCCCACTACATCGCAGCACATTACACCTTTTTTGGTAAAATAATAGCGATTCGGAAGCTTTCCATACCATCCGGTAACCATCCTCCCGTTATTCTTGGGATCCAGATAGTATTTTTTCCCTTTCAATGTCAATAATCCCGTCACGCGGTATCCCGTCTTTTTATCAAAATAGTAGGTACCACCGTTTATAAGCACCGCACCGGTAGCCATATTCCCATTCGACTTAAAATAGCAATAGTGCTCTGCATCGACTTTCTGCAATCCAACTGCCATTTTACCTGCATTGTCGAAAAACAGCTTTCCATCAGCCGATGTGTACCAGCCTTTGTAAAGCTTTCCGCTTTTCTTATTCGCATAGTATTTTCCGGAAGACAGCTTGATCCATCCATAACAAACCTTTCCGGACGCAGTATCCAGATACCAGGTATTTCCTTTGGAATCCGAATAAAAGCCGGTTTTCATCACACCGGTCTTCGGATCAAAATAATACTGTTTCTTCCCGTTGGAATCGTTATACCATCCGGTATACATGACACCTGTCTTTTTATTAAAGAAGTATTTTTTGCCTTTCAGTGTCAGCCATCCCTTTACAACAACGCCCTCTTTATAATAATAGGTTTTTGAATCGATGGTTTTAAATCCTGTGTATTTTGCCGCAGCCGGGGTTGGCGCAGGCGTTGGCGTTGCCGTTGGTGAAGGCGTCGGGGTTGGCGTCGCGGTCGCTGTTGGCATTGGCGCAGGCTCTTCTGTCGGGGTTGGTGTTATTGAATCCTCCTGCGTATCCTCCTGTTTCTCCGCATCCCCGGAAGCGGTTTCAACTGTCGTTTCCCCTGAATCCCCTGCAGCCGGTTCCTGCTCTGATTCCGGGTTCGTGTCCTCTTCCGGTATCGGAGTCACACAAGGCAGTATTTCCGTATTTTCCCCGGTTTCCGATAGATTGTTTATATTGGTGTCTTTTTCATCTTGTATTTCCGCATCTGCGACACTTTCACTTTCCGGATTCAGTGTCGGATCCGATACAGAGTCCGGATCCTGTTCAGAAGCATATACCACCTGTACGGTCGTTCCCTCGGAAACATTGCATGGCTTCATTCCAACGGACGCCATAACGAGAAGCCCAAGATAACCGAACGCACGCATCAAATGCTTTTTGTGAAATGCTCTCTTCATAATCTCAACCTCGTTTCAATTATTTTCCCATCTTCTTTATACATTCAGCAAGGAATTTAAGTGCCTGTTCTGTACCTAGCTTACGAACCGAATTCCTGTCTCCCTCAAAATGAAACTCTCTGACTTTGCACTTTTTATGATAACAGCAGCCCATAAAAACGGTCCCCACGGGATATTGATCATTCCCACCTCCGGGTCCGGCAAAACCGGTAATAGAGAGACAAATATCTGCCCCGGAGCGTTTCAATCCTCCTTTTGCCATTTCCATAGCGCATTTTGCGGAGACAGCACCCGCATTCTTTAACGTCTTTTCTCTGACGGCAAGTATTTTCTTCTTCGCCTGATCGCTGTATGTAACAAACCCATAAGCAAATACATCCGAGCTTCCGGGCACGTTCACGATGTTTGCAGAAATCATTCCTCCGGTACAGGATTCCGCAAAGGAGACCGTAAGTCCTCTTTTCTTCAAGAGATCCACTACCTTTTTCTCCATAGACCTCTTCTCTTTTTTATTCTCTGATTCTGTCATATTGTCTGTATTCCTCTTTCAATTGATTATTGACCAGGGTGTAAAACCCTGTTCACTTCACATCAGACAGGACCGCTTTATTCTGCATAATATAAGTGAGCAATGATATGACGGTCAAAGCGAGAGAAATCCATATAAAGACATCACTCAACAGATCAAAAACGCCTCCCAGATCCACGATCAGCAGAATGATCATGATCATCTGTGAAACAGTCTTGAATTTTCCCCAGTAATTTGCGGCAATTACAACACCGCTTTCCGCTGCGATCAAACGGAATCCGCTGATAATAAACTCCCGCGAAATAACAATGATCACAAACCATGCAGGCAGCTTGTTCATAGACACAAAGCAGATCATGGCAGAACATACCAGCAGCTTATCAGCCAAAGGATCCATGAACTTGCCAAAATTTGTAACAAGATTGTTTTTCCGGGCAAGGTATCCATCAAACCAGTCTGTAACGCTTGCGGCTACAAAGATGATAAGACTGATATAGCGGTTTGCTGCACCGCCAAGATCTGTCAACATAAATACGACAAGAAAAGGGACCATAACGATTCTGGCCAGTGTCAGTTTATTTGGTGTATTCATCTGCCAATTCTCCTATCAAATCATACTCCATCGCTCCGGTAACGATCACCTTTACAAAATCTCCTGTCAGAAGCAATTCCGGCGTCTGAACGAAAATATAGCCGTCTACCTTCGGTGCATCTCCATAAGTCCTTCCGATGTAAGCACTCTCTCCGCTGACTTTCCCCTCTATCATCACGATAAGCTCCTGCCCGATTCGTCCGGTACCCTTATCGTATGATATTTCCTGCTGCAGCCCCATGATCTCATCACGCCAGACCTCTTTCTGTTCTTCCGGAATCTGGTTCTCCATAACAGCAGCCGGTGTATCTTCTTCCGGAGAATATGTAAATACGCCCAGTCTGTCAAACTCCATCTCATCCACAAAGCTCATCACTTCGTCATGGTCTTCCTGTGTTTCTCCTGGGAACCCGGCGATCAATGTGGTCCGAAGAACAATGTCCGGAATTTCCCTGCGAAGCTTCGTTATGATATCTGCCAGCTCCTGGCGGCTGGTTCTTCTGCCCATTCTTCTAAGAACATTGTCGCTGGCATGCTGAATGGGAATATCCAGATAATGACAGATCTTTGGTTCTTCTTTCATCACCTGAATCATCTCATCATAGATCTCCTCCGGATAGCAGTATAAAATACGTATCCATCGGATTCCTTTGATCTTGCACAGCTCTCTGAGCAGAATATGCAGTGATTTTTTCCCATAGATATCCTGTCCGTAAACCGTTGTCTCCTGCGCAACCAGAATCAGTTCCTTTACCCCTTGTGCAGCCAGCTCCTCTGCCTGTCTGATCAGGCGTTCCATGGGAACGCTGCGGAATCTCCCTCTTAATCTCGGAATGATGCAATATGTGCAATGCTTATCACAGCCTTCTGCAATCTTGAGATATCCGAAATGTCCGCCGGTTGTCAGTACACGGTCACCGGTATCCTCCGGAAGATAATCGATATCTTTGAACATCTGATACCGATCACCTCTCAATGCTTCTTCAATTGCTATAAGAATCTCTCGATAAGAGGTTGTTCCAAGAACTGCATCCACCTCTTCGATCTCCGTAAGGATCTCTTCCCTGTACCTTTGTGCCATACAGCCTGTTACGATCAAAGCCCTGCAGTTACCGGATTTTCTGTATTCTGCCATCTCCAGAATCGTATCGACACTCTCTTCCTTGGCATCTCCGATAAAACAGCAGGTATTCACGATGATGACTTCTGCACATTCTTCATCATCAACGATCTCATATCCGGCTCTGGTGAGTAAACCCAGCATTTCCTCCGAATCCACCAGATTTTTGTCACATCCTAAGGATATAAATAACAGTTTCATAACATCTCCCGATTTTCAGAAAAGAGCTGTTGTTTTACAACAGCTCCCCTATCCTGAATGCTTATTTCTATTCTGTAATTTCTGTATTCTCTGCTTCCGTGTTTTCTATGGCGTCTTCTACGGCATCTTCAGCGGTATCTTCTATGGTGTCTTCTATGATATCTTCCGCAGCTTCCTCCAGGATCTCTTCTGCAAGACCCGTCTCACCTGTGATCGTCTCCTCCTCCGGAATCCCCGCAAGGATTTTTACTTTGCCCTGATACAATTCGTCAATGGCCACCGACAAGGTCTTCTTTCCTTCTGCATGATCTACAAGCGGTTTTGAGCCTGCAATGATCTGACGGGCCCGCTTGCTGGTTGCAAGCACCAGCGAATAACGACTGTTCAGAAGCATTGTATTATCGTTGTCTTCACTGTTTGTATTAATGGCATCAATCAGTTCTGAATAAGATGGATGAATCATGATCCATACTCCCTTCTATTACATAATTTATTTAGATATGTTATTTCGTCTTAGCATGCAGAAAACTCCTTACGCATCTTCTCAATAAACGACGCATAGTTCTCTACCTTGTTTTCCGCGCATACAATGTGATTTCGTTCACATTGTATGATTCTGTGTACCTCATCCGCACATACATCTGCATCTTCGTTGATCAGCAGATAATCATAATCCTCAATATGTCCCACTTCCCGTTTTGCGGCCTCGAATCGCCGGTTAACCTGTTCCTCGTCTTCTGTACCACGTCCAACCAGTCGGTTTCTCAATTCCATCACAGAAGGTGCTGCAATAAAGATCAGTACCACATCCGGCATTTTCTCTTTTACTTTCATTGCACCCTGCATTTCAATCTCCAGAATCACATCTTGTCCGGATTCCATTTTCTCTTTCACATATGCCCGGGGTGTTCCATAATAATTCTCACTATATTTTGCATACTCAATGAGGGCATCCTCTGCGATCATTGTTTCGAATTCTTCCTTAGTGAGAAAAAAATACTGTATTCCATCTGTCTCATCTTTTCGCGGCAGCCGGGTAGTTGCTGAAATCGATAATGCATAATTATCGTACTTTGCCATCAGCCTCTGCATAACAGTTCCCTTTCCAGCCCCTGAAAAGCCTGATACGATAGCTAATACTCCTTTACTCATTGTTCTCTCCCTGGTCGTTGTTATAGTAAGCATCAGCGAAACGCTTTGCGATGGTTTCCGACTGCACAGCCGATAAAATGACATGCTGATCCGACATGATGATCACCGATTTTGTTTTTCTCCCTTGTGTTGCATCAATCAGCGAATCATTGCTGCGTGCCGTCTGGATCAGCCTCTTGATCGGTGCTGCATCCGGATTCACAACCGATACGATTTTCTGTGAATTCACCACATTTCCAAATCCCACATTTATAAGTCTTGCCACTATGCTCTCCCTTATGGACTATTCGATATTCTGGATCTGCTCACGGATCTTTTCGATTTCTGTTTTCAGATCGATCGCAATATTAGATATGATCATGTCGCTGGATTTCGATAAGATCGTATTGGCCTCACGATTCATTTCCTGCGCCATAAAGTCCAGTTTTCTTCCAATCCCTTCACTTTCTTTTAGGATAGCCCGCATTCCCTGAATATGGCTGTGAAGTCTTACCGTCTCCTCATCATTGCATATCTTATCGGAGAACATGACAACCTCTGCTGCAATCCTGGAATCATCGATCTGCGAGTCTTCCAGAAGCTCGTGCACCTTCGCCTCCAGCTTTTCCCGATATGCATTTACCACTTCCGGTGATCTCTTTTCAACCTGAATCACCTTCTGGTCCAGTACATCCAGCTTTTCTGTCAGATCGTTGTGCAGATGAACGCCTTCGCGTTCCCGGGCTGCAACAAATTTTTCGCATGCCTCCCGAAGCACGGATTCCAGCTGCTCCCACAAAGCTTCCTCATCAATGGATTGTTCTTCCATGGAAAATACTTCCGGATACCTGGAAAGGGTCGATGTCCGTATATCGTCTTCAATGCCAAACTCCGCCGACATAGCACGCAGGTAAGTAAGATACTCCTTTGCCAGTTCCGCATTATATTTCAGAGATGCTTTTCCCAGTGTATAGTCTTCATAATTGATAAAAATATCAATCTTCCCTCTTTGCACGTAGGTTTTCAACAGATTTCTTACTGCAGCTTCAAAAAAATTAAACTTTCTCGGCATCTTAATATTCAAGTCAAGATATCTGTGATTGACAGATTTCATTTCCACTGTAATCTTACATTCTGTCGTCACAGATTCTGCTCTGCCGAAGCCTGTCATACTCTTAATCATCGTATTTTCTCTCTTTATTTCGTATTGCAGTAAACCGCTTTTCCTTCTCTATTTGTTTACATACAGGATTATTATAATTCATTCTAAAATCCTAGTCAAACCTTTTTTCATATGTTATAGTATTGCTTACAGTGTCAAAACACGTTTCCAAGATGTGCTTGCACATGAATGGTATCATGTGTTTTGACATGCCCCGCAATGAAGCAGCATCTAAAAGGAGAATGAATTATGGCATTTGATGGCATCACCATTGCTGCAATGGTAGAGGAACTGAATCAGGCGTTAAATGGAGGGCGTTTTAATAAGATTGCCCAACCTGAAAATGACGAACTGTTGATCACCTGCAAAGGCCCCCAGGGACAGAGACGACTCCTGTTAAGCGCCAGTGCCTCTCTTCCATTATTGTATTTTACCGAAAAGAACAAAGTCAGTCCTTTGACAGCCCCGAATTTCTGTATGTTTCTGCGTAAACACATCGGGAATGCCAGGATCGTTTCCATCCGTCAGCCCGCAATGGAGCGCGTCGTTGTGTTTGAGCTGGAACATCTGAATGAAATGGGGGATCCCTGCCGCAAATTTCTGATCATGGAATTAATGGGAAAGCATAGTAATATCATTTTCTGCGATGAGAATAATATGATTCTGGACAGTATCAAGCACGTTTCGGCAAATGTCAGCTCTGTCCGGGAGGTCCTCCCGGGAAGAGATTACTTTATCCCAAAGACTCAGGAAAAACTGGATCCCTTTTCCGTGGATGAAGAAGCATTCCTGGAAACGATCTGCACAAAGCCCTGTAGTATTGCAAAAGCGATTTATTCTTCTGTCACCGGAATCAGCCCTGTGGCTGCAGAGGAGATCTGCTTTCGCGCATCCATTGACGGCAGCGTTCCTGCACTGTCGCTGACAAACTCCGAAAGGCTTCATCTTTCTCATGTGTATATGCGTTTTATAGAACAGATTCAAAACCGGGAATTCACGCCTTTTATTGTCTTTCGCGGTGATGAGCCTGTAGAATACGGCGTCATCCCGTTCACAATGTATGGCGAAGAATACCACACCATTCCCTACAACTCTGTATCCGAAATGCTGGAAGCTTACTACGCTGCCAAGAACGTAATCTCCCGTATCCGCCAGAAATCTGCGGACCTGCGCCGGATCGTTCAGACTGCCCTGGAACGCAACCGCAAGAAATACATCATTCAGCAAAAACAATTGAAGGACACGGAAAAAAAGGATAAATACAAAGTATACGGCGAGCTGATCAACACTTATGGATATAATGTAGAACCGGGAAGCACATCCTTTCAGGCCTTGAATTATTACACAAATGAGGAGATCACGATTCCTTTAGACCCCACCATTCCACCGGGAGAAAATGCAAAAAAATACTTTGAAAAATACGGAAAGCTGAAACGTACGGAAGAAGCCGTTTCACAACAGATACTGGAAACAGAAAGCGAGATCGAACACCTGGAATCCATATCGAACTCTCTGGATATCGCATTGATGGAAAGCGATCTTTCCCAGATCAAAGAAGAATTGACCGAATACGGATATATCAGGAAACATGCTGCCGCAACCAAAAGAAAAAAGGCGCAGTCCGTATCAAAACCTTTTCACTATCTTTCATCGGACGGATATGATATTTATGTAGGAAAAAATAATTATCAGAATGACGAACTGACTTTCCGGTTTGCAACAGGCAACGACTGGTGGTTCCATGCGAAAAAAATGGCCGGCTCTCATGTTGTGGTAAAAACGCACGCTGACGAAGAGCTCCCGGACCGGGTATTTGAAGAAGCCGGACGGCTGGCAGCCTACTATTCCTCCGGAAGAGGCACTCCAAAGGTAGAAATCGATTATATCCAGAAAAAGCATGTCAAAAAGCCAAACGGGGCCAAGCCCGGTTTTGTGGTCTATTACACAAACTATTCTCTGGTTGCAGAGCCGGATATAACCGGATTACAGGAAGCGTAAAAAAGGGGATGCTGCCTGCGCAGCATCCCCTTTTTCATTTTGCAGAATTACATGTTCTGACATATCGTTCGTGAAATAAACGACTTAATCCGAAGAATGATTTTCGTTCACGTCTCGAAAGTGCTTACAGACTATTTTACTGCTGTCCCATCATATAAGCCGCAAGCAATTGCATTGCATCGATAGGCTCTGCTTCCAGAGCTTCTGCCGGCACCTCAATTGCATCTAATGTATCAAAACCGGTTGTAATATCCATGTAAATGTCATTTACTACGATCTTTGTACCCTCATCGATTGCATTCAATGCCTCAATGTCAGAGTCGTTGAGATCCATGTGGATCTTTTCCAAAGCATACGTATCTTTATTCACATCGAACTGCATATTTACAACTGCTGCATCTACAATTTTTTCAATGATCGGCAGCATTTCCTCATCAACCTGGCCCATACTCTGCGCCTGCTGAAGAATGGCATCTGCAGCATCCGGATATTCGCTTAAAGGAACCTGGCGGGTAACTACAAAACTGCTGTCTGTTTCTTCCACAGTCCATTCTTCCTCTTTCACCTCATTCTCCGGCACCTTGGCATCTGCAACAAGCGTATTGACATCTTCCACTCCAAGCATGCTGAGATCTGCTGTAAAAGCCATCCACTGCCCCATTACATTTGCATAAAGATTCAGTGTGGAAGCTCCATCCGTGCTCAGATATGCTTCAAATGTATCAATGCCTGCCTCCAGTTTTGAAAGGTCTGCAGAAAGACTGAGTGCAGCTGGTTCCTTAATAAAACCAATGGATACGGAAAGGGAATTGTCGATTTTCTCTTCCGAGACTTCTTCGGCAAAATCGGCACCCAATTCAATATCTGCTGTCAGAGATTTTCCATTATTAACACCTTCAATCATTTTTGAAAAAACATCACTTGCCGTAGCTTCCGCATAACAGGTTGCCGGCATAAGCAGCATTGCTGCAGTAACGATTCCTGCAATCATTTTCTTTTTCATTTTTGAATCTCCTTTTCCCAATATTATTTTGCTTTTGCTTTTCCAAGGTATGCAGCTTTCACATTTTCATCATTCGCCAGCTCCAGACCTGTTCCCGATAATGTAATGCTGCCTGTCTCCATTACATATCCATGGTGAGCCGCATGCAGTGCCATATTTGCGTTCTGTTCTACCAGAAGAATGGTCACGCCCTGCTTATTGATTTCTCTTATGATGTCAAAAACACCTTTCACGATAATCGGTGCAAGTCCTAAGGAGGGCTCATCCATCATGATTACTTCCGGTTTGCTCATCAACGCTCTTGCAATGGCCAGCATCTGCTGTTCTCCACCGGACAGAGTTCCTGCCAGCTGCCAATGACGTTCTTTTAACCTTGGGAATAAATCATAACACCAATTCAGATCTTCTTCAAGACTATCTTTGCGCATATAAGCACCGATTTTCAGGTTCTCCAGTACGGTAAGATCTGCAAAAACTCTTCTTCCCTCCGGAACCAGCGTGATCCCCTGGGAAACGATCTGCTCCGGTGTTTTTCCGGCAATTTCCTGCCCGTTTAACTGAATGCTTCCGGATGACGGTTTCACCAGGCCTACGATGGAACGAAGCGTCGAGCTTTTTCCTGCACCGTTGGCACCGATCAAAGTAACGACCTCTCCCTTGGGTACTTCAAAGCTGATTCCTTTCACCGCCTTGATTCCGCCATAGCTGACAAATAGATCTTTTACTTCCAGAATGTTGTTACTCATCTGCAGCACCTCCCAAATACGCCTCGATAACGCGAGGATTATTCTGAATCTCTTCCGGAGTACCTTCTGCAATCGGTTTTCCAAAATCAAGTACGTAGATTCTGTCGGATATTTCCATAACCAGGTCCATATGATGCTCGATCATAAAGATCGTCAGTCCGAACTCATCCCGGATACGTCCGATAAAAGCGGTCAGCTCATCGGTCTCCTGGGGATTCATGCCTGCAGCCGGCTCGTCCAGTAAGAGAAGGGATGGTTTTGTAGCCAGAGCGCGGGCGATCTCCAGACGTCTTTGTTTCCCGTATGGAAGGGATGTTGCAAGTTCATTTTTTACATCCTCCAGCTCCAGTATACGAAGCAGATCATCTGTTTCTCTGCGCATCTGTTCCTCTTCTTTTCCATTCAGATGGAAGGTTGCCGTAAACAGATTACTGGTTCTGCGCAGATGCTTCGCCGTCAGAATATTATCAAACACGGTCTGGCTCTTAAAAAGACGAATGTTCTGAAAGGTTCTGGCGATTCCCAGCTTCGTGATCTTATCCGGTGTCGGAACGATGGCATTGGTATACTTTCCGTCATTCTGACCCTGATACATTTTCTTCATTTTCCCCTGCGGATGGTTCTCAATGATCTTATTCCCGTTGAAATAAACCGCTCCATTTGTGGGAGCATATACACCGGTGATAACATTAAAGGCTGTCGTTTTACCGGCTCCGTTAGGACCTATCAAGGATACGATCTCACCGCGGTTTACTTCAATATTCATGTTATCTACCGCGATTACACCGCCAAACTGCATGGTGGCATTTTCAACTTTTAATACACAATCACTCATCAGGCCTCACCTCCTGATTTTTTCTTTTTTCCGGTAAAGAAATTATAGATACCTCTTACCGAGAATTCTCTGTCTCCCATGATACCCTTACGGAAGAATAGTACAATGATCATAATGATAATGGAGAATACGACCATTCGAAAACCGGAACGCAGGAAGGGAACCTGCACATCTCCGATATAAGTGGTATTATCCAGAAAACGAAGGATCCATTCAGACAATGCGATAAACAGGAAGGAGCTGATACAGCTTCCGGTAATGGATCCAATTCCTCCGATTACCACGATCAGAAGAATCTCATAGGTCATGGCAGACTTGAACATGGATGCCTGGATGGTAGTCTGATACATAGCCAGCAATGCGCCGGAAACACCGGCAAAGAAGGAGCTGACAACAAAGGCGATCATTTTATGCTTCGCCAGATTGATGCCCATAGCCTCCGCAGCGATCTCATCGTCACGTATTGCTTTAAATGCACGTCCGTATGTGGAATTGATCATCATCACAATAATAGCTATGCAGATTCCGGAGGCAATGAATGGAAACAGAACACTTTTAAAAGAAGGATAACATCTCAAAAGATTGGAACCATTTGTGAGAGGTCCCAATTTATCCCACTGAAAAAATGCTCTTACGATTTCTGCAAAGCCCAGAGTGGCAATTGCCAGATAATCACTTTTTAATCTTAAAACCGGAAGACCGATCAGGTAAGCAAAAACTGCCGCAACGACTCCTGCCGCAACCAGACCGACCACCACCGGAAGTGCAAATTGAATGATCCCGCCATCGTAATACAGGAAAACATTTGCACGGTCTTCTACCGGAATGGTAAGGATACCGTATGTATACGCACCAAGCAGCATAAACCCCGCCTGTCCCAGGGAGAACAGACCTGTAAAACCATTCAGAAGATTCATGGATACTGCTACCAGTGCATAAATTGCGCCCTTCTTAAGAACCGTAAAGATCATGCTGGTTCCCGGAAGTGTTTTTTCCATGATAAATAATACGATCAACAATGCAGCGATACAGATGACATTGATCGTAGTTTCCGTTTTCTTTGTCATATTATCGCCCCCTTAAACTTTATCTGTAGCCTTCTCACCAAACAAGCCTGTCGGTTTTACGATGAGAACCAAAATCAGAAGTACAAATGTAAATGCATCCGAGAAAGTGGTCCAACCCATACCCTTGATAATGTTTTCGCAGATACCGATAATAAAAGCACCGATAACGGCACCGGGAATAGAACCGATTCCTCCGAATACAGCCGCAACAAAGGCTTTTAGCCCCGGCATGGCACCGGAAGTCGGTACAACACCCGTATAATTGGTAAAGTAAAGAAGGCTTCCCACCGCTGCGAGGAAGGATCCAATTATAAAGGTTGTACTGATGACCGAGTTGATCTTAATCCCCATTAACTGCGATGTCTCAAAATCTTTCGATGCCGCACGCATAGCCATACCAATCTTCGTATACTTGATCAATGCAACCAGTGCAATTACCAGCACCAAAGTTAATACGGGAGTGATCAGTGTAACACGTTTTGTAGTGGCCCCAAGAATCGTAATACTGTCACTGATCCAGGGGATCGGGGGATACTGCTGTGCCAGACCACCGGTAACATATAATGCAAGATTCTGCAGCAGGTAAGAAACACCGATGGCAGAAATCATAACCGACATTCTTGGCGCCTGACGCAGAGGTTTGTAAGCAACTCTTTCAATAACAAATCCGATCGCCACCGTAGCTGCTAAAACGATAGGAATTGCAACATAGATTGGCATGCTGGTGCAGGCGTATACCATAATAAGGCCGGCTACCATGAAGATATCACCATGCGCAAAGTTGATCAGTCGAAGGATACCATAAACCATGGTATAGCCAATGGCGATCAGGGCGTACTGGCCTCCCACCGAAATACCTGCCAGCAGATACGGCAGATTTCTGTTTATAAAGTCCATGAGAATTCTCCTCTCCAAAGTCCTGTCCATAAAAATCACGAGGCAGGTTTTGCGCCTGCCCCGTTTTCCTTTTTCTTATATACTTCAAAAAAGTACTCTTCTGAATTACTGGATTCCCTGCTCCGCAACGAAATCCCATGCGCCGGTTTCTGTATTTGCAGATTTAACATATGCGGTATCTCTTACAGCATCGCCGTTTTCCTGATCAAATGCGATATGACCGGATACACCATCGTATTCAACACCCCAGAGAGCTTCGTTGACTGCTGCAGGATCTGCAGAACCAGCTGCCTTGATTGCTTCCAGTGCTGTAAAGTATGCATCATAACCCATAGCGGTTACAGCTGCAACGGTGTCATCACCACCATTGTTTGCAAGGTTTGTATTGTCAGAATTGATGAACTCTTTCATGCCGTTATCAAAGTCTGCATTTCCACCTTCCTGGTAGAAAGTAGTAACGTAGATCTCTACGTCCTTGCCCTTTGCTGCATTCAGGATAACGTTCGAATCCCATGTATCACCAGCCATCAGCGGAAGACCAAGCCCCTGTGTTGCTGCCTGTTCAATGATCAGAGCTGCTGCCTCTGTGGAAACCGGTGCAAAGAATACTTCGCAGCCTTCGTTTTTCGCAGTCGTGATATAGGATGTAAAATCGCTGTTTCCTTCCGGGAACGTATCGGATACCACTTCGCCGCCAAGTTCTTCAAAGGCTTTCTGGAAATAATGTCCCAGGCCACCGGAATAGTCATCACCGAGTTTTGTAAGAACGTATGCCTTCTTTGCGCTGAAGTTTTCCTGTGCAAAGTTAGCAAGTACAGTACCCTGGAATGGATCCAGGAAGCAGATACGGAAGTAATGTGTATTGCCAAGTGTAACCTGAGGATTTGTACATGTAACACCAAGAGCCGGAACACCTGCATCCTTGAAGATGTCAGAAGCTGCGATGGATACGCCGGAACCATAAGATCCAAGAACGATGGATACACCGTCACTTACAAGCTGTGCTGCTGCGGAAGGTCCTTTGTCGTTGGAGGACTGATTGTCAACGATATCAAGCTCTACGTTATATTCTGTTCCGCCAACTTCTACTGTTGGCTGTACAGAATTCGCATACTGCATGCCAAGAACTTCCTGCTTTCCACCTGCTCCGTTATCTCCGGAAGCCGGCTCATAAACACCGATCTTGATGGTGTCTGCCGCAAAAGCTGCTGCAGAACATCCCATTACCATAGCTGCTGCCAAAAGAACTGATAAAACTTTTCTTTTCATGTTACTACACTCCTTCTTTTAACTTGTTTGTTTACCTTACGTGAACAACTGTCTTTGTTGCTCATACAATGGGCTAATTATAACACTCCGAATCATAATAATCAAGTGATATTTTCCATACTACTGATTGCGGCACCGCAGGCAGCTTCTTCCTGGTAGGGCGCCAATGTAAGCTCTGCCCGGAACATCTCCGCTGAAATCTGCTGAAGCATTTTGTTCATGCGATACCCGTTACCGGAAGCCACGATATGCTCCGCCTGAATTCCCGTGCCTTTCCGGATCACCTCATACATCCGGTAAAACTCTGCACTCATCCCTTTCAGGACACCATATATAAGCCCTTCCGGTGTAAAATTCTCAGCACTTAGATTGGTGACAGCACCTCGCAGCGAAGGATCTGCTCTGGTTCCCTGGAAGGTAGTCTCTACAGACATTGCGTCTTCTTTCCCGGCTCCCTTCAGCGCCAGCTCCTCCATAATTCCATACTGGCATTGGTCCGGTGCTCCTGCCGCAATCGCATAGGCTCGCAGAAATCTCTCCAGGATCGCATAGGCTCTTCCGCCGCAAAGAGAAGACCCCACAAGGATAAAGCGATCACGCACGATGGGTCTGGCCTCGATCCCCGGTGCTTCAAAGTATTCATCAGACAGCACAGAAATCTGTCCGCCGGTACCCATATTCAGAAGCAATACATTTTCCTGCAATCCCACAGATCCCAGAAAGCTTGCCTGATTGTCTCCCAAGGCCACAGTTACCGGAATTCCCTTGTATTCTCCAAGCCTGTCAAAATCAGCAGTCACCTCCGGCAGCATATCTTGATTCACATTCATCAATTCCGTTTTCCCGCTGTCAAACCGGGCATTTTTCCCGTCGAAAAAGCCGAGACTGGCTGCATTGCTGATGTGGATCAACGGTCTGGTGCGGCTGCAAAGTCGCATACCCAGATAATCTCCGATGGTACAGAAAGAAACCGCCTTCTCCGGCACAAGACCGTTTTTCTGATTATAGATATGTGTGACCACCCCATATCCCGATGCAACGGTAAGGTTACACCTTTTACGGATTTCATCCACGACGGAGTCTTTATCACCTGCCAGATTGCCTCTTCCGTCCTGCCAGGTATACAGGGGACTCACATCCAGACCTTTTTCATCGGTATAAACGATTCCGTGCATCTGCCCGGTCAGACCAATGGATCCTATATCTGCATGCCTGGCCAGCAGCTCATCAATTACCTGAAAAGCCTGTGCGATTACGACAGAGACATCCTGTATTCTTTCCCAGTCCTGTCCGGTAGTAATAAAGCTGTTATTCGGAACCGTTTTCGATTCCAATACTTTCTTATCCTGCGTATCCATTACCACTGCACTGATGGTAGTGGTGCCGACATCGATTCCCATAGATTTCATATGCTTTCTGCTCCTTTAACTGTATCGCAGCCCTGTGTACAGCAGCCGTTCCCTGCTCCCCCGGATATACCTGAATCAAGAAACCGGTACTGTTTTCGCCATGAAGCTTCATGCAGTACCGGTTATCATTGCATAACGTTCTTTTTATGTTCTATCGATTATTTTACAACAATATTGATGATCTTCTTTGGAACGTAGATCTCTTTGACAACGGTCTTTCCTTCGATCTTATCTGCCACAGCAGCTTTTGCTTTCTCCAGAGCAGAATCCTTCGATTCATCCAAAGCAAGAACCACCGTTCCACGTACCTTGCCATTGACCTGAACAGCCATCTCGATGGTGTTCTCCACTGTTTTTGCCTCATCATACTCCGGCCATGTCTGCTGATAAATGAATCCCGGGAATCCACAGTTTTCCCAGATTTCCTCGGTAATATGAGGCGCAACCGGATTCAGCAGAACAAGCATGGTTTTATACTCTGCCCGGTTGATGCTGCCTTTTTTGGCAAAATCATTTAATAAAGCCATCAAAGCTGCAATTGCCGTATTGTACTTCAGGCTCTCAAAATCGCTGCTTACTTTCTTGATGGTCTGATGCATCTTTGTTTCAAAATCTGTGCGATAGGCATCTCCATCCACCAGAATATCCTGCAGCTTCCAGATACGTTCCAGGAAACGTCGACATCCCTTCACCCCATTTTCAGACCAGGAGGCACTGAGATCAAAAGCACCGATGAACATTTCATAGGTACGGAGCGTATCTGCACCATAGTCCATAACGATATCATCCGGATTTACTACGTTTCCTCTGGACTTACTCATCTTCTCTCCGTTTTCACCAAGGATCATCCCGTGAGAAGTACGCTTCTGATATGGTTCCGGGCAAGGAACCACCTGGTTGTCATATAGAAATCTATGCCAGAAACGAGAATACAGAAGATGCAGAGTCGTGTGCTCCATACCGCCATTGTACCAGTCAACCGGAAGCCAGTAATCCAAAGCTTCCTTGCTGGCCAATGCTTCGGTATTAAGCGGATCTGTATAACGCAGGAAATACCAGGAAGAGCCGGCCCACTGCGGCATGGTATCTGTTTCACGTTTTGCAGGACCGCCGCAGCAAGGGCATGTTGTCTTGACCCATTCTGTCATAGCTGCCAGCGGTGATTCTCCGTTATCTGTTGGCATATAGCTCTCCACCTCCGGAAGCTCTAATGGAAGCTGTTCCTCCGGCAAGGCCACATAACCACATTTCTCACAATGTACGATGGGGATCGGTTCTCCCCAATATCTCTGGCGGGAGAATACCCAGTCTCTCAATTTGTAATTTGTTTTGCCGGTACCGATTCCTTTTTCTTCCAGGAAACGGATGATCTCCTTTTTCGCTTCTGCCACTTCCAGTCCGTTCAGGAAATCCGAGTTCACCAGCTTCCCTGTAGCAACGTCTGTAAATGCTTCCTGCTGGACATCTTCACCGCCTGCAACAACCTCAATGATCGGAAGCTCAAATTTCTTCGCAAACTCCCAGTCACGGGTATCATGTGCCGGAACGGCCATGATGGCACCGGTTCCATAGCTCATCAATACATAATCAGATACCCAGATCGGAATACGTTTGTCGTTTACAGGGTTGATCGCCTGCAGTCCTTCGATCTGCACACCGGTCTTTTCTTTGGCAAGCTCTGAACGTTCAAAATCCGATTTTCTGGATGCCTGATCCTGGTAAGCACGAATGGCATCCATATTGGTGATGTCTTCTTTGTATTTCTCAAGCATTGGATGTTCCGGAGACACAACCATATAGGTTGCACCAAACAGTGTATCCGGTCTTGTTGTGTATACCGTCAGTTTATCTTCTTTTCCATCAATACAGAAATCAACTTCCGCTCCCTGGCTCTTACCGATCCAGTTTTTCTGGGAAACCTTCACACGTTCAATGTAATCAACGTCATTCAGTCCTTCCAGAAGCTTCTCCGCATATTCAGTGATTTTCAGCATCCACTGGCTCTTAACTTTCCGTACCACCGGTGAACCGCAGCGTTCGCAGACACCATTTACAACTTCTTCGTTAGCAAGTCCCACCTTACAGGATGTACACCAGTTGATAGGCATCTCACTCTTATATGCAAGACCTGCATTGAAGAGTTTCAGGAAAATCCACTGTGTCCATTTATAATAATTTACGTCCGTTGTGTTGACTTCCCGATCCCAGTCAAAGGAATATCCCAGCGCTTTCAGCTGTTCCTTAAACCGCTTCACATTATTCGCTGTTACAATACGCGGATGGATCTTATTCTTGATGGCATAATTCTCGGTAGGAAGTCCGAATGCATCCCATCCCATAGGATAAAGCACATTGTAGCCCTGCATTCTGCGCTTACGTGCAACAATGTCAAGAGCGGTGTACGGTCTTGGATGTCCTACATGAAGTCCCTGTCCTGATGGATACGGAAACTCAACCAGTGCATAGTATTTCGGTTTGCTGTAATCCTCTGTTGCGGCAAAAGCCTTCTTGTCATCCCAGATTTTCTGCCATTTCTGCTCAATGGCCTTATGATTATATGGTGCTGCCATTACTGATTCCTCCTAAAAATTTCAACTAGAAAATATTTTAGGCGCTGCCGGTGTGTTTGTCAAGAACAAGTCTTACCGATATCTCTTTGTCCTGTCATCTGTAATGATGCCTTTATAATTCATGCCATATGCGAAATCATAGACATGACCTTCTTCATCTGTATATGGAACACAATCAAACGGAACGTCTTCCCGACTGTTTTCCACTGTCTCCATATCTGCCGGCATCTGGAAGGGCAGCAGACCCGATGGTTCATCGTTGCCAAATACCATATCCAGATAAGCCTGCTTCTGCAGTTCAAAACCAACCAGAATCGCTGCAGCCTTTGGTTCAACCTCCGCCAGAATCATGGGAGACACCAAATCAATAACAGCAATTACCGGCTTCCCTGCCATTTTATCCACGGTCTCTTCAAACACGGTAAGGTGGCTCTCATTGGCACAGGTATTCGTTTTGCCGAGATAAGTACGATCCGGATTTTCAAAACAGTAAGGGTCGCCGCTGGCAAGGCTGGACGCTCTTCCCTGCTTTGCTGTATAAGGACGGTACTGTAACGAGATCGGTACGTACCCTGCATCCTGATTGTAACCGGGGATCATGGGATGCGGGCTTTCCATAAATACAATGGCAGCGTCTGCTTCCTCCGGTGTTTTTACCAGGGTCATATACTTTCCGGCCAGATTCTCTTCGATCCAGGGATGTCCCGGTACATTCAGATCCGGTGAGAAAAGCGCCGGCATACCATAGAGGAAGGTCGCCGGGCAATCCGGAATATATACCTTGATTCCCTTTTGCAGCGGCAGGAGCTGTTCTTTGTTTTTCAAAAGTACAACAGATTTCTTCTGTGCCTCATAACCGGCCTTCATATATGCCGGACAGCCCACCACTTCCGCACTTTCTTTTGCGTCAATATATGGATTTTCAAACAATCCGATCCGGAATATATTGCGAAGCAGTCTCTTTGCCGACTGCTCAAATCGCTTCCGCATGTTCTCTTCTCCATGTGCAGCTGCACCCATATGGAAGGCTTTGATCACCGGTTCTGCATCATTGTTGCCGCCAAACTGGTCCACTCCGGCCATCAGTGCTTTGTAGCATTTCTCCGGCGTTGTCAT
>JABUSW010000156.1 GCA_021443885.1 Blautia sp. | reverse complement strand
GGCTTCCGTTGTTTTTTCTTGGAATCATAGCGCTGATTTCGTTTATGGGTATTTACAGGCAGCAGACAGAGCATTTGTCTGAATTGTGCCAGAAAGTGAAAGAGGCCGGGATGTATGCTTATGTACTTCATGGAGGCGGTCCGGAAGAAATCATACTTCCGGATGTTTACAGCTTTCAGCCTGTCGGAGGCGTGATACCGATTCCGAAAGTAAGAAGTATTAATACCATTAAGGTACATGCCTGGACAGGGGCGGGAGAAGACAGCTTTCAGACGGATGAGAATGATGAGGCCGCACAAATGGTATATGTGGCAGACAATGGAACGGTGTATCATACAGACCCGGAGTGTTCCTACATTAAAATTTCGATTGAACAGATTTCCGGAGCAGCAGTTGACTATTATCGGAATGAGAACGGAGAGAAGTATAGTGCATGTGAGATCTGCAGCAGGCATCAGGAACCGGGAACCTGCGTGTATATTACAGGACAGGGAGACCGGTATCATAACAGCGCTGCCTGCAGCGGCCTGAAAAGAAGCGGCAGACTGGTCAGAATGGAGGACTGCGGAAATATGGGAGCCTGCAGCCGCTGCAGTGGTCATTGATTCGGCCCAGGTCGCTGCAAACAAAATCAGAATTTCATCTCAGAAGGGGAAGGATGGAAGAGTCGCGCAAGGGAGACAAATATGGTTCGAGAAGCTGTTTTACTGCTGTATCTTATTATTAACAGTCTGACAGATATCCGGAAACGTCAGATCTGTATGCCATGTGTGATATGCATGGCTGTTTCCGGAGTGTTTCGTGTGATTATGGAGATATTCGGCAATCGCTTTGAATGGCAGTTGTTTTTGCCGCTGTTGATCGGAACTGTAATGCTTATACTCAGTATATGGACAAAAAGTGCAATTGGAATGGGAGATGCCTTATTGCTTCTGGCGCTTGGTCTGTGGATGTCTATGGAAGAATTGCTGATTGTTATGCTTCTGGGAACAGCGGGCAGCGGAATATATGGGGCTTTGCTGCTTGCTGTGTGCAGAAGAAAAAAAGAGGATACCATTCCTTTTGTGCCGTTTTTGCTGGGAGGATATGTAGGAGGATTGCTTTTATGGAGATAGGAAATCTGAAAAAAGGCAGCTTTACGGTGGAGGCTGCCTGCATGATGTCCATTATTCTGGTGACGATCATGGGATTGTTGTTTCTGTGCTTTCATGTTCATAACAAAAGCTGGCTTACAGAGGCGGCCTGGGAAGCCGCTTTGACCGGCAGCATGGAGGGAGTGAAAAGGGAAGGCAAGGCAGAGGAAAAGGCAAGTCTGCAAAGCCGGATGTTGGGAAATACCGGGTTTTATGGAGGGCAGAATCTGCAAAGCAGCGTAAGTGCAGGGAAGACGGTCTCTGTAGCTTACGATATGGATACGATTTCAGAATTTGGAAATTTTAACTGGCATATTCATGCAGAGGCAGAGAGTAAGGTGATTCGTCCGGTTGAATGGATTCGAAAAGTGAAGGCGGCAGCAGAACTGATAGGGGGATCTGGAGAATGAAGGCAGATTATAAAAGAGATGTGAATCACAATTATCTGGTACTGTCAGAAGGCGCGGTAGATGTAGATTCTTACCCGATTCGGATGCTATCCTCCAACGTGGTTCCTTCTTTGCTGAAATGCAGAATTCAGTCTATGGACGGGGAAATATTGTTTTATTATGACATTACTTCCCGTCAGTCCGTAACAACCATATTCGAGACATATAAACTGAAGCAGAGGGATCTTCAGATGATACTGGACGGGTTTCTGCAGATTATGGAACAGATGGGTGAATATTTGCTGAACCCGAGCCAATTACTATTGGACCCCGCATATATGTTTGTGGAAATGGAAATGAAAAAAGTGTATTTCTGTTATCTTCCGGGTTACAAAAATGATGTCCGGGAAAAATTCCGTCAGCTGACAGAGTACCTTTTGCCGAAGCTTGACCACGAAGATGCTATGGCTGTAATGATTGGCTATGGGGTATACCGGAAGGCACTGGAAGATACGTTTCGTCTGGAAGACATCAAAGAAGAACTCTTTCGTAAAAGAGCTGAGGATCTTCCCGGGAGAAAGAATGGACAGAGAGAGGAATGGCCGTCAGGGGAAAACGGGAGCATTCCCTGGCATGAGGACGGACTTCCGGCAGGGGTGAGTATGGAGAAAACGGACGAGCAGCAAAAGGACGTTCGATTTGTGCGGGATGCATCGGAAGAAAGCAGGAAAAACCATAAGAATATAGTCCGGAAGATTGGCGCCTGCGGTATCGGAGCGGTCCTGCTTCTGATCTGTTTGTTGTTGAAGTATATGGGATATATTCCATGGATAAGGGTCGAGACGATATTGATTGTTTTTGCAGGAATAATGATTGCAGTAATGGCCGGTATTATCCTATGTGAAAGGATGCTCCCCTGCAAAACAAGAAAAAGAGAACGTGTATACCCGGAGTCCCTGGCAAATAAAAAGGCGGGAGATGGAATTGCAAATTTGGATCATCCGGAAGAGAATCGTACAGAAGCAGCAGATGATATGTCCGGTGCAGGACTTTCCGTAATGCAGAAACGGGAAGAAAGACAGTCCAAAGCAAAGGATGAGGGATACGGGGAAACGGTTGTATTGTGTGCAAATTCCGTCAGTGGACCGGCAGTACTTGTAAGTCGTGAAGCCGGAGAGCTTGCAACGATCTATCTTCAGGAGGAAATAACGGTAATCGGAAAGCTTGAGACTGCAGCAGATGCGGTAATTGATTTGCCGACAGTCAGCCGTATTCATGCTAAAATACGAAAAATGGGAGACGATTACTATCTGACAGACCTGAATTCCAGAAATGGGACATCTGTAAATGGAAAAATACTGAAAAGCGGAGAGGATTATCTGCTTCAGGAGGAAGATGAGGTGGATTTTGCACAGGCCAGGTTTGTATTCCTGAAATAGACAGTTATAGAAAACGAATACTCTCTATGCTATACTGTGAAAAAGAGCATGGGAGGGGATTCTTTGGATGGGTTAAAAAAGACACCGGTTACAATGATATTGATTGCGGTGAACGTGATTCTTTTTCTGATCGTGGATTTTACAGGAGGAACGGAGAACACCGGGTACATGCTGCAATGGGGTGCTTCGTTTCCGCCTGCGATTATAGAACAAGGGGAATGGTATCGCCTTTTCTCCAGTATGTTCCTTCATTTTGGAATCTCTCATTTGCTGAATAATATGCTTCTTCTGTTCGTGCTTGGGCAGCGCATCGAACCTGTTGTGGGAAAGCTCCGGTATCTCCTGTTTTATATACTGGGAGGTCTGGCAGGGAATTGGCTGTCACTGCTCTGGGAAATAAAAAAGGATGCTTATTCTGTTTCGGCCGGAGCATCCGGAGCAATTTTTGCACTGATGGGAGTCATGATCTGTCTTATGATCCGGCATAAGGGACACGTGAAAGATCTCAGTGCCAGACAGGTTATGATCATGGCTGCGTTATCTCTCTATTTTGGTTTTGCCAGTCAGGGAGTAGACAATGCTGCGCATATGGGGGGAATGCTGGGAGGTTTCCTGCTGACACTCCTGCTCTATCGAAGGAATTCTGCTTTACAAACAAAATAAAATGAGAGAAAATAGGGAGAGCAGTACTCATATAAGATAAATTACAGGAGGAGAAGAAGATGGATGATTGTATTTTCTGCAGGATCGCAAATGGAGAGATCCCTTCTGCGACGTTGTTCGAAGACGATGATTTTCGTGTGATTCTTGATCTGGGTCCGGCAACGAAAGGGCATGCTTTGATATTGCCAAAGCAGCATTATGCCAACATTTATGAACTGCCGGAGGAATTGGCTTCCAAGGCAATTCTTCTTGCAAAGAAAATGGCAGAAGCTATGAGCGAAGGCCTGGAGGCAGATGGCTTCAATATCGTACAGAATAATGGAGAAGCTGCAGGGCAGACGGTATTTCATTTTCATATGCACCTGATCCCACGATATGAAAAGGACGGTGCAGGAATTGGCTGGAAACCCGGGAAACTGACAGATGAGATAAAGGAAGAAATCTTAAATAAGGTAAAAGTGAAATAATCAGGTGTATAAATGGATAACGAATCGTTTCACGTGTACTATAAAGATAACTTTTGTCAGGCGGTAAATTATGTGAATCAGAAACTGCATAATCAGGAGGCTGCAAAAGATGTTGCACAGGATGCATTTGCGAAGCTGTACAAAAAAGTGGAACGAATCGACGAATCCGATCAGGAAAATTTAAAGAGATTATTAAGGCGCACTTTAGACAGAACGACTTATGATTATCTGAAAAGCGCATACGTGAAGCATTATTCGAACCTGGAACCGAAAGAGGATATTCTGTGCAAAGAAGATATTGATGGCGTGGAAGCCCTGGTTCTGAAGAAGGAAGCCGGATTTTACAGAAGACTTGCATTAGAGAATCTTCGGAAACGGAACAAGGTCAACTATGAGATCCTGGTGAAAAGAAATTGTCTGGACATTTCCCCGGAGAGCGTAGCGAAAGAGTATGGCCTTACCGTAAAAGGCGTACATAATCGCATGCATCGCAGCAGAAAATGGCTGCGGGAGGAATTGTCCAGACTTTATTATTCAGACAGGAAGTAATGCTGTTATACGGAGAATCCGAGCAATCTGTTATTTGCCGGAAGCACTTTCGATAAGGGCGGTAATCTGATCGATGGAATTCAGGTGGGCGCTGCCATGCATTGCATCGATATATTTCTGACGGTCTTCATAAAGGGTAAGGATCGTCTGAAGAAGTTTTTCTTCAGTGATCTCCTCTTCTTCCATGACGACACTGAAGCCTTGTCTTTCAAAAGAGCGTGCATTCAGAATCTGATCCCCGCGGCTTGCCTTGGCGGAAAGCGGGATCAAGAGGTTTGGTTTTGCCAGCTCTTTCAGCTCACAGATTGCGTTTGCACCTGCCCGGGAGATCACAATGTCTGCTAACGCAAACATATCCGGAAGCTCTTTCTGGATATATTCATACTGAACATAACCTGCGGTTCCTGCAAGAGATTGATCCAGTTTTCCCTTTCCGCATAAATGAATGATCTGGAAATGTTCCAGCAGTCCGGGGAGAATCCTGCGGATATTTTCATTTACGGATGCAGCGCCGAGAGAGCCTCCGATAATAAGCATAACCGGTTTTTCGGATTCAAATCCACAGAATGCACGGGCAGATTCTTTGTTCCCTGCCAGGAGCTCTTTTCGGATGGGAGTTCCGGTGAGGACGGCCTTCTCCTTTGGAAGGCTGTCTGCCGTCTCGGGAAAGTTGCAGCAGATTTTTGCGGCAGAGGAAAAGCATAATTTGTTTGCCAGCCCCGGAGTCATGTCTGATTCATGAATGATTGCCGGTATTTTGCATCTGCCTGCAGCAATGACGACCGGCACAGAGACAAAACCGCCTTTTGAGAATACGACATCCGGTTTTAACTGTTTCATAAGCCGCATGGCCTGATCAAAACCTTTCAGTACGCGGAACGGGTCTGAAAAATTCTTCAGGTCAAAATATCGTCTTAGCTTTCCGGAAGCGATCCCGTAATAAGGAATTCCCAATTCTTCAATCAGGCTTTTCTCGATTCCCTGGTAAGATCCAATGTAAGATATTTGATAACCACGCTCCTGAAGCTTGGGAATCAGTGCAATATTTGGTGTAACATGTCCGGCGGTGCCACCGCCGGTTAAGACAATATGTTTCATAGAGTGTCCTCCTGAATATGCGAACGATGTATCAGGTTAACTATGAACCCGGGAGAGAGAATTGTCAAGGACAGATAGAGTATAGAAAGATAATTACAATTGCTTATGAACAACAGAAATGAAGAAGATATAACAGAAATCGAAATGTCTGACCTGGAGATTGAGGCGTCCTACAGGCAGTTGGTGTGCCGCCTGAAGGAAACCGGAGAATATCGGTACGGGCCCCGGCAATTGCCGGAAAGGATCTGTCTTGCGGCTGCATGCATTTTTTTGATCTGCCTGATCTGTATGGCGTCGCAGGCAGACGGTCAGCACTTCATGCAGACGGTCCGGCTTCTGCTTTCGCAGGAGCTGCTGGCTTTTCGCTGAACAAAGGAGAGTCCCGTTGCGGTCTGTAATCAAATACGGTTTAAGATACGCTTAAGGTAATGTGTATTCTGCTTTAAGAATCGTTTGTTATGATTTGTACAGAAACGAAAAACGAAACAAACTGCAAATCAGAAAAACGAATTTAAAAAGGAGAAAACGTATATGGAACATTTTGCACAGCTTATTCGTGAGGCTTCCGGAGGAAACCTTACAAACGTATCAACCCCGATTCTGATCGCTATGGCTGCGGTAGGAACGCTGCTTTTGATCGCATCGATCGTGGCCCTGGTAACCAGCATTATGCTGGCTGTCAAATATGTGGAATACAATCGAAGAGAGAACACAGCCGGCCTTACCGGAGAAGAGATTGCACGTGAAGTGCTGCAGCGCAACGGTCTTACCAATATCAAGGTATCTTCCTGCGGATCGTTCTTATTTGGGAACAGCTACAGCCATTTTTTTAAAAAGGTCCGTCTGCGCCGCAGAACATGGAAAAAAAGCAGTATTTCTTCACTGGCAATGGCAACACAGAAATCATCATTAGCTGTCCTGGATAACCAGAACGATCCGGATATGAGAGCCCGTGTTAAAATGACTCCGATCATTTATCTTGGACCATTGGCATTTATTCCGTTGGTAATTGTCGGAAGCATTCTGGATTTGTTTGTATTCAAATCCTCGCAGGGAACATTTACCATTATAGTCACAGCGATTGCAGCGCTGTTCTATCTGATTTCGTTCATTATGTCCTTGATGACATTGAAAACAGAAAGGAAAGCGCAGAAGATGGCTTTGAATCTTATGAGAAAAGACAGTCTTGCGACAGAAGAAGAGATTGAGATGTGCCGTAAGCTTTATCACTTATATAATATTGAATATGTGAACAATATGATCATTGCACTTCTGGAAATGATCTACAGAGTCCTTCAGATCGTTGTGGAGGTGAAGATGAAATCCGAATAAGCAGTATATCGAATCGCGCATCCTCTTCGGGACTTGCGATTAAAAACAGAAAAACTTCTGAAATCTGCGGGAATTGTGCCAGTGTACTTCGTATATAGTATGTAGGCAAATCCGGCAGATCAGATGGGAGGTGAAAGAACAGATATCTGCTTATTGCAGACAGCAGATAACAAGAAGCATAAAACAAGAACACAAAACAGAAGGGCAGTCACTGAAGAAATCGTAAATATAATAAAAATTGAAAAGAGCATCTTATACCGGGACATGGGCGCCGCCGGTGTGGGATGCTCTTTCCTTGTGTGATAAGATTTCCATATGGCTGCCGGGTTTGTTCGGGCAGACGGAAAATGCCGCTGATTATTTTTCCAGTGCCTGTCGGATCGCTTTTGAAAGCTGATCCGGGCAGGAAGTTGGTTTGAAACCACAGCGGATTCCTTCCAGACGGGAGATCACTTCTTCTGCGTCCATTCCTTCTGCCAGGCTGGCAATGCCTTGTGTGTTGCCGGAGCAGCCTCCGACAAACTTTACATTGTGGATTTTATGATCGTCATCCATTTCAAAGTTGATTGCCTGTGCACAGACACCTTTCGTTTTATAGGTCATGATGTATCCTCCTTTATGATTAAGTCATAATTAAAAACAAAAATATTATAACAGAATTTAAAAAAAGTTTCCATTATTATTAAATTTTGTTATAATGAGGTTAACTATGGAAAAAAGGTGGTAAATAATGGGTAGAATAGGAATTATTGGCGCTATGGCGCAGGAGGTTCATAAATTAAAAGCACATATGACACAGGTAAGTGTTCGAAACTACGCATCTATGGAGTTTTACCAGGGAATTCTGATGGGAAGAGAGGCCGTAGTGGTACAGTCCGGTATCGGTAAAGTGAATGCGGCAGTCTGTGCTCAGATTTTAGCGGATGTTTTTGAAGTGAGTGCCATTGTAAATACCGGAGTAGCCGGCAGCCTTGATAAAGACATTAATATAGGGGATATTGTGATATCTACCGATGTGGTGGAACATGATATGGATGTTACGCCTTTGGGATATCGCAAAGGGCAGATCCCGGGGATGGATCTGTTTTCCTTTGAGGCAGATGAAAAGCTGCGGGAATTAGCCGTAAAGGTATGTCGAAAGGTAAATCCGGATATCCGGGTTTTTGAAGGCAGAATCAATTCCGGAGATCAGTTTATTTCCGGAAAAGACGTGAAAGATGCAATTGTCGGGAACTTTGGCGGTTGTGCCACCGAGATGGAGGGGGCTGCCATTGGGCATACGGCTGTATTAAACGGGATTCCATTTCTGGTAATCCGTGCAATATCGGACAAAGCAGATGACAGTGCTCATATGGATTATGGTGCCTTTGAGATGATGGCAATTGAGCATAGTGTGAAACTGATGGAAGGAATGTTGATGGAACTTTGATGATAACACTGAAGGAATACCTGGATGAACAGATCAATGAACAACTGAAGCAGATCGTGATCAGTGGACGCAGAGACTTTGCAATGCCGGAAAACATCAGGATCCGACCGGTTCTGATCAAGGGTGAGGTTTGTTACCAATGTTCTGCGCAGCAAGGTACAAAAGCATTGCATCATAACTACAGCAAGAAGGAACTCATTGCTTATCTGGAATCCATTCTGGATAAATACGGGCAGCTGCAGGCGGTGGGGGCCGTACTGGATGGAACGGTACTGATCAGCAGGAAAGGGAAAATGACGATTAAGACGAAACGTCATGCGGCAGCTGCTCCGGCACCTATGAAAGCGCATAATCGTGTAAAACAATATATCTTAAAAGAAGGAATTCCGGTATCATTTCTGGTTGACCTTGGTGTCATGAACAGAGATGGAAAAGTTCTTTCGCAAAGATATGACAAGTTTCGACAGATCAATCGTTTTCTGGAATTCATCGAAGATGTTGTGGATAAGCTTCCGGATAACCGGGAAATCACAATATTGGATTTCGGATGCGGGAAATCCTATCTCACTTTTGCGATCTATTATTATTTTTGTGAATTGAAGCAGAGGGATGTGCGAATCATCGGCCTGGATCTGAAAGAAGATGTGATTGTAAAATGTAATGCACTGGCAGCAAAATATGGATATGAAAAACTGCATTTTTGCCAGGGAGACATTGCGCAATTTGAAGGAGTATCGGCAGTGGATATGGTGGTGACGCTTCATGCGTGTGATACCGCCACCGACTATGCGCTGGCAAAAGCGGTAGAGTGGGGGGCACAGGTGATTCTGTCTGTTCCTTGCTGCCAGCATGAGATGAACCGACAGATCAAAAGTGAAATACTTCAGCCGGTTCTGAAGTATGGAATATTGAAAGAGCGTATGTCTGCTTTGATCACAGACGGGGTCCGTGCAAATCTCCTGGAGGAGAAGGGATATGATACACAGATTCTTGAATTCATAGATATGGAGCATACACCGAAGAATCTGCTGATACGGGCTGTAAAAAGTGGAAAAAGAAATCAAAATCGGAATTTAGAGGAAATGATGAAGGCACTGCATGCTGTTCCTACCCTGGAGAAACTGCTGTATCCCCGGGGAAGAGAATGGATGCAGGAGGATGAATGACATGAAGAGAATATTGCGAAGAGTCCTGCTTTTATCCCTTCTGTTTGTATTGGGAGTTACAGGAACCGCATTTTTACTGAACAGTGAGACAACAGATGACCGGTCTGATATGAACAATCCGACACTTCCGGAAGTGATGGTCAATTATGGAGGGCGTACCGCAAACCGTATGAATGGTTACTGTGCTCCGATGCAGGTGGATTTCACCAGAGATTGTCTTACTCCCATTGATACAACGAAGAAACTGACCTTGCTGGTGAATCCATATGAGGCGGAGGTAAACAGCCTTTCGTATGAGATCCGAACTTCAGACGGAAGCAAGGTCATTGAGAATAAGAAGATTAAAAAACTGAAAGAGAAAGAAGGTTACATTCAGGCAAAGATATCCATTATCAGTGACCTTCTGATGAACCAGGAGTACTCCTTGCAGATCACGCTGGATACAAACCGCGGTGAAGTGTACTATTACACAAGACTTGTTTCACGGCCGAATCTGAATACGGAGGCTTATGTAAAATTTGTGCATAGCTTCTACGAGCAATGTATGGATAAGGTTACAGCGGATGATCTTGCAAGTTATCTGGAGCCGGAGGCAGATTCTGTTACGAATTTTGCCAATATTTCCATCAATTCAACCTTGTCGCAGGTAAGCTGGGGGAGCTTAAAACCCAAGATGTATAATAAGGGAATTCCTGTGATCAAGGACATTAATGAGACAACGGCAAGCATTACGATTGATTATCAGATCAGTGCATTGAATGACAACGGAAGTCTACTCATTTATGACGTGTCGGAGTTTTACCGGCTGCGTTATGATGAGGCCCGTATCCGTCTGCTGAACTTTAATCGCTATGCGAACCAGGTTTTTGATCCGGAAGCCGATGTCATCACAGAAGATGGTCTGATTCTGGGAATACGGGACAAAGAGATCAATTATATGACGAACACGGAGGGTTCTGTAATTGCCTTTGTCCAGCAGGGAGACCTTTGGACGTATGTTCCGGAGAATGGAAAGATCGTACGTATTTTCAGTTTCCGGAGAGATGAAGGGGATCTGAGAGATTCCAGGCAGGATCATGATATTAAGATCATCCGCGTGGGCGATACAGGAGATGTGGATTTTGTTTTGTATGGTTATATGAACCGGGGGCCTCACGAGGGGTATTGTGGTGTATGTGTCTACCATTACAGCAGTGACCAGAATGTTGTGGAAGAGAGGGTTTTTATACCAGGCACGGAATCCAGTGAGTTTCTGAAGGCGGATCTGGGAACACTTTCCTATGTCAGCGCAAGCAATGCCCTGTTTCTGCTTTTTGCCCAGAAGCTGTATCTGGTAGATATTAATGATGCAGGTTTTAAGATCCTGGATGAAGGGATTCAGAACGAGGACTTCGTTGTATCCGAAACCAATGCTCACGCTGCATGGCTGGTTCATCAGGGGAAACATGAAAATGAGATCAAGCTCATTGATTTCGAAACATTGGATACACGTTACCTGATGCCTGGAAAAGAGCAGCAGCTCCGGACACTGGGATATATGAACGAGGATCTGATATATGGGATCCTCCGGGACGGAGATATCATCACGGATGACAACGGCCGTGTTCGGGAAGGGATCCATACACTTCGTATTGAAGATTTCGAAGGAAACGTCAAAAAAGAGTATCACAGGGATGACCTTTATATTACGGACATTGATGTATCCGAATCCATGATGGAGTTCAGTCTTTCGAGACAGAGCAAGAATCAATACATTGAAGTGAAGAAAGATAACATCATGAACAACAAAAAAGCGGCGGCGAAACAGATCGCGGTGGAATGGATCTCCAGTACCAGAATGGGAAGACAGGTGCGCCTTGCATTTGAAGCGGATACCATCGCATTGCATCCACTGGTGATCCTGGCGAAAATGCGGAGTGTCGGAGACACCATCGTTCCTTTGGATACACAGGTGCCAAAAGAAAATACATACTATGTATATGCTTATGGAGGATTGGACAGTGTTTGGAATGATGCCGCGCAGGCTGTGAGAAGGGCAGATGAACGGTTGGGTGTCGTATTAAACCGAGCGCAGCAATACATTTGGGAGCGTGGAAACAAAAAAGTTTCCTATCAGATGAACATCGAAGATATTCCGACAGAAATGCTGGATGGAAATCTGGATCAGACAGTACTTCTGGACCGGTTCGGAGACAAAGGAAGTGTTCTTGATCTTTCCGGATGTACTTTGGATAATGTGCTTTATGAAGTCAGTTCACAGCGGCCGGTAATTGCACGGATCGGGGCGGGAAAAAGTGTGATCGTTTTAGGATACGACGCCTATAATACATATGTATACAGCCCGGATTCACAGCAGGTAAAGGTGTATGGAATCTATGACAGTGCAAATGTATTTGAAAGTGCGGGAAATATCTTTTTCTCTTATCTGGAGAATGCAGGCTATTAACCGGATTGCGAGAAATATTTCTTGAAATTCATTTTTACTTGGTTTACAATAACTCCAATCCGTAAGCACTTTTGACACCTTGGCCAGTTTTATTTCTGGAAAATTACCATGATATATGGAATTACAAAGATAGGAAATGGAGATTTTTATATGCAGAATCAAAATCACGGAGCGTATGGAATACGTATGAAGAGAATTCTGACGATCGTTCTGTTTTTCAGTGTTGGTATCCTTTTTCTTACATCAGAAAAGGTTTCTGCGGCAGTAAAGTATACGATGGTATTTACGGATAAGACGGGAACCAGCACAAATACAGAGTTTTCCAGACTGAACCAGAAGGTTGCGGCAGGCGCCATTGTTACGCTGCCGGAACTGCCGGAACGGAACGGATATGCACCGGTGGGCTGGTCTATCACTGCCAATGATGCGACAACCGTATATGCGCCGGGCAAAACCTTTACCGCAAAGAAAAGCATGGTTTTTTATGCAATCTATAAGCCATACTGCAAACTGGTGTTTTTGAACGCGGAGGGAAAGACCAATATACAGTATCAGAGCCTGAAGAAAACCGTAATGCAAGGGAAAAAGATCACGCTCCCTTCCATCCCGGCCAGGTCCGGATATGTGAATCTGGGCTGGTCTCTGAAGGCCGGAGCAACCAGTGCCGACTTTAAACAGGGACAGGTAGTGAAGGTTTCCAGGAATGTGAAACTGTATGCGGTACAGGCGAAAGGCATCAAGGTAACTTTTTGCGATGCAAACGGAAAAACCGTTAAAACTGCCGTTGTGCGCAAAGGCGGATATCTGACAATGCCCCAGATCGCCGATGGAAGTAATTATACGTCCATGGGCTGGTCTTTGAAGAAAGGACTTACGGTACCCACGAGCAAGAAATATCTGATTCCCGGACAGAAGGTCCTGATCAAAGAAGCGTGCACATTCTATCTGGTCACATTCTATCCCGACAATGAACGGCAGCTGGCGTTTGACGATATGTATAAGCCCAGCAGTGACATCAACAAGGTGATTTTTATCGGGGATTCCAGAACAAACCGGCTTGCTATTACGTTAAATGCGCAGTTTGGAGATGTTACTGATTTTTCCAAACGCTTTGCTTTTATCAGTCAGGAAGGCCAGGGTCTTGGATGGCTGAAGGATGATGGTCTGGATCTTCTGGAGCTTTATCTGGAAAATGGATATGCCGGAAAAAAAGGAAGACCCACAGCAGTCATTGTAGCTCTGGGAGGCAATGATCTGCGCAGCGGGTATAAAGATGCTGCGGCAGAACTTTATATCCAGTACATGAGAAATCTGTCGAGGTTTCTGAAAAAGTACAATTGTTATCTGTATTTTATGTCGGTAAATCCGGCCAATAGTGTTATGTCTAAAAATGTTGGCATCACTCCAATCAAAGAAGCTTCGATTCCGGTCTTTAACGCGAAAATGAAGGCTGCATCCAGTGGCTATTATGGATACATTGATACTTTTTCCTGGCTGCAGAAGAAAGGCTATGCATTCAATTCCTTCTCTTCCGGAAAGCTTGACAGAGGTGTTGATGACGGACTCCACTATAGCTCAAATACCTACAAGAAAATATTTAATTATGCGATTTATTCTGTGAATTGCAACCCGAATCCATATATTTGATAAGTACTTTTGACATCCAAACCATATTTTATAAAAAGAGGAATGAACCATGAACCTGATAACTGTAAAAGAGATTTATAAAAACCGGGAACAATATTTTGACCAGGAGATTACGGTCGGCGGCTGGGTACGAAGCGTGCGCGGCTCGAAAGCATTTGGCTTTGTTGTGCTTCATGATGGAACCTTCTTTGAAACGCTTCAGGTAGTATACCATGATGCAATGGAGAATTTTGAACAGATCAGCAAATTGAATGTTGGAGCAGCGATTATTGTAAAGGGTACGCTTGTCGCTACGCCGGATGCAAAGCAGCCTTTTGAGATCCAGGCAACGGAGATTGCTGTGGAAGGTCCTTCAACGGCAGACTATCCGCTTCAGAAAAAACGTCATTCTCTCGAGTTTTTAAGAACGATGACGCATCTCCGCCCAAGAACCAATACCTTCCAGGCTGTTTTTCGCGTGCGTTCCCTTTGTGCGTTTGCGATTCATCAGTTTTTCCAGGAGAGGGGCTTTGTGTATGTGCATACGCCGCTGATCACCGGAAGTGACTGTGAGGGTGCCGGTGAAATGTTCCAGGTTACAACAATGGATCTCAACAATGCTCCGGTTAACGAGGATGGGTCCATTGATTATACGCAGGATTTCTTCGGTAAAATGACAAATCTGACCGTAAGCGGTCAGTTGAATGGGGAGACTTATGCCCAGGCATTCCGTAATATTTATACTTTTGGCCCAACCTTCCGTGCCGAGAATTCCAATACGACCCGCCATGCGGCAGAATTCTGGATGATTGAGCCGGAGTGCGCATTTGCGGATCTTCAGGATGATATGAATCTGGCGGAAGATATGCTGAAATACGTGATTCGATATGTGCTTGAGAATGCACCGGAAGAAATGAACTTCTTTAACTCTTTTGTTGATAAGGGACTCCTTGATCGCCTGAATCATGTTATGAACGCAGAGTTTGGGCATGTAACCTATACAGAAGCGATTGAGATTCTTGAGAAGAATAATGAGAATTTTGACTATAAGGTGTATTGGGGATGCGATCTGCAGACAGAGCATGAACGCTATCTGACAGAAGAAATCTTTAAGAAACCGGTATTTGTCACCGATTATCCGAAGGAGATCAAAGCCTTTTATATGAAATTGAACGAGGATGGCAGGACGGTTGCAGCAATGGATTGTCTTGTTCCGGGAATCGGTGAAATTATTGGCGGAAGCCAGAGAGAGGATGATTATGAAAAGCTGAAGACCCGTATGGACGAATGTGGTCTGAAGGCAGAAGACTATGGATTTTACCTGGATCTTCGTAAATATGGTTCCACACGTCATGCCGGATTCGGGCTTGGCTTCGAGAGATGCGTTATGTATCTGACCGGTATGGGCAATATTCGTGACGTGATTCCATTCCCTAGAACTGTTAAGAATTGTGACTTATAAGCAGTAAGGCTGTGTAAGACAGCCGGAGGTATCTATGAAATTTATTCATCTTGCTGATGTGCATCTAGGTGCGGTACCGGATCGGGGTACTCCATGGAGCCAGGCGCGGGAGGAAGAAATCTGGAACACTTTCCGCCGGGTGATTGCGGGTATCCGTGAGAATCCGGTGGATTTCTTATTTATAGCAGGAGATTTATTCCACCGACAGCCGCTGCCCTCTGACTTAAAGGAAGTAAATTACCTTTTTTCGACGATCCCTTATACAAGAGTATACCTGATGGCAGGTAATCATGATTATTTGAAGACAGACAGTGCATATCGTAACTACCCCTGGTCTGAAAACGTTGTATTTTTTCAGGATGAACAGCTGGCATGCGTAAAAGATGACAGGGAAAATGTATATGTATATGGATTGAGCTATGAGCATCAGGAGATAACCGGTTCACTATATGAAAATGCAAGACCGGGACAGGAAGAGGGGTATCATATCCTTCTTGCTCATGGAGGCGATGATAAGCATATCCCAATGTGTTTCAGCCGGATGGCGGAGACCGGATTCGATTACATTGCCATGGGGCATATCCATAAACCACAGGTGCTGTTCGAGAATCAGATCGTGTATCCCGGAGCCTTGGAACCCATTGACCGGAATGACAATGGCCCTCACGGCTATGTGGAGGGCTGGACACAGGAGGGGCGAATCTGTACGAGATTTGTTCCCTTTGCAGCAAGATCCTATTATCGTTTGTCCGTTAAAGTAAATGAAGAGAGTACACAGATCTCATTGGAAGATACAATTCGCGGAGCGATCAGGAAAAGAGGCACAGATCATATTTATCAGATTACATTAAATGGAATGCGCTCTCCGGAGATACTGCTGATACCGGAACGAATCAAACGTCTTGGGAATATCATTGAAGTAAACGATGAGACAAAGATCGCCTACGATCTGGAGCGCCTTTATCGTAAGCATTGCGGGACCATAGTGGGCGATTACATCGCGTATTTCAGGAAAGACAAGAGAGACGCAACCCAGGAAAAGGCATTATACTACGGTCTGCAGGCTTTGTTGGAGACAAGCTCGTCAAAATAAGGGGCAAGAGATGATCATTAAAAAAGTTCGGATCCGAAATTTTGGAAAAATCAGTGATACAACGCTGGAATTAAGTCCGGGAATCAATGTATTGTATGGGGAAAATGAAAGCGGAAAAACAACGGTGCATACTTTTATCAAAAGTATGTTTTTCGGTTTGCCGAGAGGACGTGGAAAGGCTGCGAAAACCGATTCTTACAGCATTTATGAGCCCTGGGAAAACCCCACGGTATATGGGGGAAGCATATGGCTGGAAAGCCAGAATAAGCTGTTCCGGTTAACACGGAATTTTCATAAGACAAGTCAGACAGAAGAACTTCTGTGCGAAACCGATGGGGAAATACTGGACGTGCAGCAGGGAGATCTCTCCGTAATTCTCGGGGGAGTCAGTGAGGTGGTTTATGAAAACACAGTGTCGGTTGCGCAATTAAAAAGTGTGACGGGACCGGATCTTGTGAAAGAACTTCAGAATTATATGGCCAGTTATCAGGGGACCGGAGACCACGCCATCGATCTTGGCAGAACAATGCAGATGCTGAAAATGTCCAGAAAGGGGTACCAGGTTCAGGCAGACAGAAGGCAAAAGGACATTGATAATGAAAAGAACAAGCTGATTGCCAATATGTCCTTTATCAAAAAGGAACTGGAGAATCTGCGGGAACAAAATGACGGTAATCTGAAAACCAGGCAGGATATGCTCATGGGACTGGATGAAAACAAAGGAGAACGGTTCTTTGAAGAACGCACGGAAGAATTGCTTCAGGAAAAGAGAACGTCGTTTCTTCTTATGATTGGAGCTTTGGTTCTGGGGATCGGGATCGGGGCAATCCTGTCCTTTGTGTTGGAACTTGGATTGTTTGGATTGATACCGCCTGTAATTGCTTTTGCTGCTGCTGTGCTTTTATATCGAAAAAACAGAAGGCTTGACCAGGAATACAAAAGATATCGTAGGCTAAAGGCGAAATGGACGCAGAAACGGGAAAAATTCAAGTGGAATCAGGATTCGATCCGCAAGGCATATATGGAAAAATATACAGCATTTGAGAATCTTGCAGAGGAATACCAGGAGTATGACCGATTATCCATGGTGCCGGGGGCAGCAGAAAAAGAGGTTGACGCTCTGAATCTGGCTATGGAAACGATTGAAAAGCTGTCCGGAAATCGAAATCATATGATGGGGGAGGCTCTTCGAAGAAGAACCTCGCAGATTCTGGGAGAAATCACAGGAGGTCGATATACAGAGGTCCTTATGGATGATGATTTTCATATGAAGGTGAATACAGAAGAACGTATCATTGGCCTTGGGGGACTCAGCAGAGGAACTCTGGAGCAGATCTATTTTTCTCTTCGTATGGCAGCAGGAGAGCTTTTGCTGGAAGAACCGCTTCCGGTCATTCTGGACGATGTGTTCGGAATGTACGATGAAGAACGCCTGACTTCGGTACTGCACTGGCTCTATAAGGAGCAGAAACAGATCATTATCAGTACATGTCATCGGAGAGAGGAGGAGATTCTTCAAAAAGAAAACATCCCCTACCAGAGATTCTCTCTGTAGAGGATGCAGGATCGTTATTCGGATTTATCTTGTGTGGCGGAGTAATCTGCCACACTTTTTTGTATTCTGTCATAGGGATTCAGCAAATGACTGACGGACAGATCATGATTCAGCGTATCAATGATCAATGCGATGTATTTGCTCATATCACAGGATACATAATAAGGCTTTGATAAAAGGTTGTCAGACTGATAGATCAGGTTTGTGGTATATAGTTTGTCAAACACTTTGTCTTTGTAAGCTTTGTCAAATTTTTCAAGCCCGTTTGTGAACAGACCAAATGTCGCAAACACGAAGATTCGTCCAACCTTCCGTTCTTTTAAAAGAGAGGCGATTTTCAGAACTGTGTCACCGGATGAAATCATGTCGTCGATCAGTATGACATCTTTTCCTTTGATATCCGGACCAAGGAATTCATAAGCGGCAATGGGATGACGACCGTTTTCTTCCACCATGGAGTAATCCAGACGCTGGTAGTACATCCCCATATCTACCCCAAGAATATTCGCAAGGTAGATCGCGCGGTTCATGCTTCCTTCGTCCGGGCTGATAATGGCAAAATGATCGTTGTCGATCTTGAGACCTTTTTCATGGTTCAGTAATGCCTTGATGAACTGGTAGGAAGGATGGACGGTTTCAAAACCATGCAGAGGTGTTGCATTCTGAATCTGCGGATCGTGTGCATCAAAGGTAATGATATTTTCTGCACCCATGTCGATCAACTCCTGGAGGGCAGTAGCGCAGTCCAGGGATTCCCTTGAGATACGCTTGCTTTGGCGGCTCTCATACAGGTAAGGCATAATAACGTTAATGCGCCTTGCTTTGCCTCCGATTGCAGAAATGACACGCTTCAGATCCTGGTAATGATCATCCGGGGACATCAGATTTGTGAAACCGGCCATGGAATATGTAAGGCTGTGGTTCGTTACATCTACCATAACGTAAATGTCATCTCCGCGAACAGATTCGTGAATCGTACATTTTCCTTCACCGGAACCAAAACGAGGTGTCTCGACGTTGATGATAAAGGAGTCTCTTTCATATCCTTCAAATGCGTAAGAATCACTTTCCGGATTCTGACGCTCTTTTCGCCAGCTGACAAGCCAATCGTCGACTTTCTTGCCAAGGGTGCTGCAGCTCTGGAGCGGTACAAGGCCAAGGCGGCCCACAGGAAGTGTTGTTAATCCTTTTGTTCCTTGCGACATGAATTTAATTTCCCCCTAATAATTTTTTCTGAATGCGAATATCATTTCCAATCAGCTTTATCAATTGGTACCGACTTGCAATTCTGGAGAAGGTCCTCTCGGAATAAAGCCTTGAAAACTCCTCCAGTGTCAGATTCGTTGAGATCACTGTTGATTTTTTCCGCATGATTCTTTCGTTAATACACAAGAATAAACTGGAAGACACAAAGCTGTTGTTCAGTTCCGTTCCCAGATCATCAATGATCAGCAGATCACAGTCCAGTATAAATGTATTGTTATCAGCAGAAGCTTTTCTGTCAAATGTGTTTTCAGCCATTGCTTCAAAAAAATCAAAGGCGGAAAAATACAAGACACTATGTGCAGAATCCAACAGTTCTTTTGCAATACAGTGGGATAAAAATGTCTTTCCGACACCGGTATTCCCGTACAAAAACAGGTTTTCAAAAGAACTGTCAAAGTGCGATACAAAGCTCCTTGCATAGTCGAATGCTTTCCTGGCAGTTTCTTTTTCCGTGAGACCGGTGGTTTCGTTTGTTATTGTATCAGAATAATAATCAAAAGAAAAGTGCTGGAAGCACTCTTCCTCTAAAACATCGGTCAGTGCGGACTGACGATACAACAGGTCGATTTCTGCCTGTCGGAAACAGATGCATTTTCGTCCTTCTTTAAAACCGGTATCCTGACACAGCGGGCAATGATATGACGGCTCCAGGTAATCCGGCGGAAAACCTTCTGAAAGCAGAAGGGCTGCGCGTTCTTCTTTTCGTTCCAAAAGAGCGTCCGAAATGTTGAGAGATTCATCGGGACTTCCGGTCAGACGCACCCGAATCTGATCAGCACACAGCTTTGCAACTTCCCGGTCGATTTCAGGAAGACGGGGAATCCGTGCGTATGCTTTCCGGATGCGTTGTTCAAGCTGGTACCGGTTCTGCGCCTGCTTTCGATTATATTCCCGTATAATTGTTTCGTATTGATGGTTTTGTAAAGCCACAGCCGGCCTCCTTTATTGACTTAACAGACGCTTTTCATACTCCTGAAAATCATAGCTTCTCTGCTGAAAATTATGAAACTGGTTTCCCCCGGGCACAGCAGCCGCAGGTGTTTTCGGTCTGGTCTGTTTCTTCTTCTGGTGCTCGATATCCAGGATACGGATATCTTCCATGGTTTTTACGTTTTTCTTCTTCCATCCGGCAAGTATTTTGTCTGCATATTGAAAGCTGGGTTGTCCGGTGGAAAGAACGGTCCTGCTGCAGGCCTCCATGATGATGGGCATATCAAAACCATACTCGTGGATCCAGGTGTTGATCAGCCGAATCTCTTCTTCAATCGGATTTCGTCTGGTAATTCCCATGGACTTTAAAACGGAAAAATATTCATTGGCATAGCGTGACTGCGATTCCTTTGCCATTTTGACAGTCGTTATGCCTTCCGCAGCCCAGGCACAGGCAACGGTTTCCATATAACGAATGCTTTTGTGCCCATTCGAAACACAGTGTTCAATCAGATATTCGATCAGCTCCGGAGATAAATGAAGCTCGTCATAAAAATACAAAACTTTCTGAATCTCGGAAGGTGTCAGGGTTTTGCCCATATATTGCTCTGCAATATATAACATCTGTTCTATATCTTCATTCTGCTTTAATTCATTCACACGATCAGCGGTCAGCTTCCTGGGACTTTTCTTTTCCGGGGCTACAGAAGCGGCTGCAGGAGCTTCTGCTTCTGCTTTCCGGGGTTCTTCAGCCGGAATCTCCGAAGTATGGGAATTCTCTTTGGCGGAAGGAAGTATGAGATCATGCAGTGTGATGGAGCACAGTTTTTTGTCATTGCCGAAAGTCAAGGTTAGCAGATCGTTTTTCTGCCAGAATTTTAACGCACGGCATATATCCTTCTCGGTACAGAGAAGGCGGTCAGCCATGCTTTCCAGGCTCAGCTCTGTGTACGGATCAGAAAGGAGCCGAAGAAGATAAAGGTATACTTTTACAAACTCACCATTTGCTTCGGGCATATAATTATCTATGAAAATGTTCGAAACAACCGTTGCGTTTGTTCGAACATTGCTTTGCAGCTGAATGGTCCCCATGTTTATAACCTGCTTTCATTGGTCTAGATTAAGGATTATAGCATAGTCTGCCGAAAATGAAAACTCCACAAGAAAGGCAGGAAAGGGTGAATGCCGGGATGTGGATAATGTGGAAAATGTGGATAACCAGGAGAGATTCACTGCAGAAGGCCTGGCTGTATGCCTTTCCTGGCGCTTCTGAGCAGGATCCTCTGTCTGCTGGAGTGCACAAAAAAATCCACAGAGACAATGCCCCGTACGGGTGCAAAACTCTGTGGATAATGTGGATAATATACAAATATTCAATAAAATCAAGGGGTTTGATCGATATCGGACTTGTGGATAAAAAATTTTGATTACAATTTCAAAACACGTTTCCCACGATGGGCTTGCACATGAGTGGGAGAATGTGT
>JABUSW010000084.1 GCA_021443885.1 Blautia sp. | reverse complement strand
CAAAGATCTGGTGAAATATGGCCGGGAGCAGGAGGCGCTGCACAATAAAAAGTTTCGTTTTACATTGACTACAAACGGTGTTCTTCTGAATGACGAAGTGATGGAATTCTGCAACCGGGAGATGGGAAATGTAGTACTCAGTGTGGATGGTCGTAAGGAGGTTCATGATTATATGCGACCTTTCCGGAAAGGATCCGGAAGTTACGATCTCATCATGCCGAAGTTCCAGAAATTCGCAGAATCCCGAAATCAGGATAAGTATTATGTACGAGGCACTTTTACACATCATAACCTCGATTTTTCAAAAGATGTTCTGCATCTGGCAGATATGGGCTTTCAGCAGATCTCGGTAGAGCCGGTGGTTGCATCCGATGATGAAGATTATGCGATCCGCAGGGAGGATATACCGAAGATTATGGAGGAGTATGATGCTTTGGCAAAGGAAATGATCCGGCGCGAAAAGGAAGGAAAAGGTTTTAATTTCTTTCATTTCATGATCGATCTGACCGGTGGTCCGTGCGTTTACAAACGTTTGTCCGGATGCGGTTCCGGAACAGAGTATCTTGCAGTTACTCCATGGGGTGACTTTTATCCTTGCCACCAGTTTGTCGGTGAGGAGAAATATCTGATGGGAAATGTGGATGAAGGGATCACGAAGCCGGAGATTCAGAGAATCTTTGCAAACTGCAATGTGTATACGAAGAAAGAGTGTCGAGAGTGTTTTGCCAGATTCTATTGCAGCGGCGGGTGTGCGGCAAATGCATATCATTTCCAGGGAGATATTCAGGGAAACTATACAATCGGCTGTGAGCTTCAGCGCAAACGAGTGGAATGTGCAATCATGATCAAAGCTGCACTTGCAGATGATTGAATATAGAGTGGTCCAAATGCTGCTGCACATCCGGCAGGCATTTGAGCATATAAAGCAATAAAGAAGAATGAGAAGGGACTAAAAGATGAAGAAAAACAGAGGAGTCGTAGTACTGCTGCTTACCGTAATCATTACGGCATTCTTATGCTATACGGCAGCAGTTGGTATCGGACCGACCGGTACCGGCGCAGCAAGAAACATTAAGACAGGTCTTGACCTTTCAGGCGGTGTCAGCATTACTTATCAGACAAAAGAAAGCAACCCCAGTGGAGAGGCAATGTCCGATACAATCTACAAGCTGCAGAAGCGTGTGGAACAGTACAGTACAGAAGCACAGGTATACAAAGAGGGTGATAACCGTATTAACGTTGAGATCCCGGGTGTTACCGATGCAAATGCAATCCTTGCGGAGTTAGGAAAGCCCGGCTCTCTTTGCTTTGTTGTTCAGACGGGCACAGATGGCGTTGCCAATTTCCAGTATGGGACAAATGGCTATGAACTGACCAGATCTCTGGAGGAGATCCGTGAAAACGGCGGCGTGGCTGTGGAAGGGTATGATATTGCGGATGCCCAGGGCGGCGCTTATCAGGATCAGACCACAGGCTCCAAAAGCTATGTTGTAAGTCTTACAATGACGGATGAAGGAAAAGACAAGTTTGCGACAGCAACAGCGGAAAATGTTGGAAAGCCGATTGCGATCGTGTATGACAATGCAGTCTTAAGCGCACCTAACGTTAAAGAAGCCATCGCGGGTGGTAAAGCACAGATCGATGGTCAGCAGAGCGTTGAAGAGGCACAGGAGCTTGCTTCCTTTATTCGTATTGGTTCTCTGAGTCTTGAACTGGAGGAGCTCCGTTCCAGTGTTGTAGCAGCACAGCTTGGCGTAGATGCAATTGCCACCAGCGTAAAGGCTGCAATTATTGGTCTGATCATTGTCATTTTATTTATGATCTTTGTATATAGACTTCCAGGTCTCGTGTCTGGTATTGCTCTGGTAATTTATACGGTATTAATACTGATTACGTTGAATGCATTTGATATTACTCTAACCTTACCGGGTATTGCAGGTATTATCCTTGGCATAGGTATGGCGGTAGATGCAAATGTAATCATATATGCCCGTATTCGGGAAGAAATTGCAGCAGGTGTTTCTGTAAAGAATTCGATCAGAACCGGTTTCCAGAAAGCCTTCTCTGCTATTTTTGACGGCAACATTACAACCTTGATTGCGGCATTTGTGCTGATGTGGCTGGGATCCGGTATAGTAAAAGGCTTTGCTTATACATTGGCTCTTGGTATTGTGATTTCCATGTTTACTGCTTTGGTGATCTCCCGACTGATCGTCAACGCATTTTATGCAATCGGTTTCAAGGATGAAAAGTATTATGGAAAGGCAACCGAACGAAAAGCCATCGATTTCGTAGGAAAGAAGAAGGTTTTCTTCATTGTTTCTGCAATCATGGTTCTTTGTGCGCCGGTATTCATGTGCATTCACAGCGCGACAGAGAATAAAGCACTGAATTACAGCCTTGAATTTTCAGGTGGTACATCTACCAATGTTACGTTTAACGAAGACATGGATATCAAGCAGATCGACGCAGAGGTGGTTCCGGTGGTGGAAGGAATCACCGGTGATGGAAATGTTCAGGCAACAAAGGTAGTAGGAAGTAATCAGGTCATGATCAAAACCCGTTCCCTTACATTGGATGAGCGTGAGGCTTTGAATCAGGCAATGGTTGAAAACTTTGGTGTTGATAAGGGATTGATCTCTGCAGAAAGTATTTCCGCCACGGTCAGCGATGAGATGCGAAAGGATGCGATTGTAGCCGTAATTGTTGCAACGATCTTCATGCTTTTGTATATCTGGTTCCGGTTCAAGGACATTCGTTTTGCCGGAAGTGCTGTACTGGCCCTGCTTCACGATGTGTTGGTAGTACTTGCATTCTATGCAATTGCGAGAGTATCCGTAGGTAATACCTTTATTGCTTGTATGCTTACGATCGTAGGTTACTCCATTAACGCTACCATCGTTATCTTTGACCGTATCCGTGAGAACCTGCATGGAAGCAATCGTAATGAGAATCTGGATGAGATCGTAAATTCCAGTATCACACAGACCCTTACAAGAAGTATTTATACATCCTTTACAACATTTGTAATGGTTGCAGTGCTGTATGTTCTTGGCGTTTCTTCCATTAAAGAATTCGCGCTTCCTCTGATGGTTGGTATCCTTTGCGGTGCTTATTCATCTGTATGTATTACCGGAGCATTGTGGCTGGTAATGAAACGCAGATTTGTGAAGAGTGCGGAGCCAGTTAAGGCGGTAAAAACGGTAACTTCTTCAAATACGCAAAAGGCGGCACCGAAAGCGGTGCAGAGTTCCTCTGCTTCGACGCAGCCAAAGAAAAAGAACCGGAAAAGAGTAGCAGAAAGGATTGCCAGGGAAGAGGCTGAAAAGGCAGCTGAAAACCAGCAGAAATCTGAATAATCGTTGTTGATCGGAAAGCTGTGCAAAACTGCATACGGGATTCCCGGAGCGTTTTGCAGCAGCTTTCTTTCTTTGTGGAGACATTGTTTATGAAAGAGATATGGAAAGAAATACGGAAAGGGGCGGATTTTCAGAAGATCGGGCAAACGTTCGGTATTGATCCTTTGATAGCCCGGATTGTCAGGAATCGTGATATGATGTCAGAAGAAGAAATCCGGGAGTATCTTTATGGAGATACATCAGATTTTCTTTCTCCATGGGGATTGAAGGACATGCAAAAAGCGGTCGATATTATAGAGCAGAAGGTTGCCCTTGGGAAAAAGATCCGTGTAATTGGCGACTATGATATTGATGGCGTCATGTCCACCTATATTCTTTTAAAAGGTTTGCGAAGAATCGGGGCAAAAGTGGATACCTACATTCCGGATCGTGTGGCAGATGGATATGGTCTGCATGAAAAGCTGGTTCTTTGTGCAGCCGAGGATCAGATTGATACCATCGTGACCTGTGATAACGGGATTGCGGCATTTCAGGAAATCCACCTGGCGAAAGAAAAAGGAATGACGGTGATCGTAACGGATCATCATAATGTACCCTTTGAGATCGATGGCAGTGATGGCAATGAGAAAAGGAAATACAGGATCCCGGAAGCGGATGCGGTCATAAACCCAAAACAGGAGAGCTGTGAATATAAGAATAAAAGCCTGTGTGGAGCGGCAGTTGCATGGAAGCTGGTGCTTGCGTTGTATGAACGATTTCGGATTCCGGATCAGGAAGCAGAGGATTTCATTGAATTGGCTGCTTTTGCAACAGTTGGTGATATTGTAGACCTGGTTGGAGAGAACCGAACGATTGTCCGGGAAGGACTGAAACGGATCCCCCATACAACGAATAAAGGACTGCGTGCATTGATGCAGGTCACAAATAAAATGGATGGCAAAATTACCGCTTATGATATCGGGTTTATTCTTGGCCCTTGCATTAATGCGGGAGGACGTCTGGATACAGCACTTCGGGCGTTGAGGCTGCTGGATGCGGACAGCATGCATGAGGCGCAGAGACTGGCAGGCGATCTGAAAGCGCTGAATGACAGCAGAAAGGCTATGACGAATCTTCAGGAAAATGCTGCGGTGAAAGAAGTGGAAAACAGTTCTTTGCAGATGGATAAGGTTCTGGTGCTTTATCTCCCGGACTGCCATGAAAGCCTGGCTGGGCTGGTCGCCAGCAGAATAAGGGAACGCTATTACAAACCGACCATTGTTTTAACCAGGGGGGGAGAAATGATAAAAGGAAGCGCACGCTCTATTGAGGAGTATTCAATTATTGATGAACTTACAAAATGCAGCTCTCTTTTGTCAAAATTTGGCGGACATCCCATGGCGGCAGGCATGTCCTTGCCGGAAGAAAATGTGGAACCCCTCAGAAGAATGCTTAATGATTACTGCAGCTTATCCTGTGAGGAAATGGTTCCCACTGTACTGATCGATGCACAGCTGCCTATGGCATACAATACATTGGAACGCACACGACAGATGGAACTTCTGGAACCATATGGAAAAGGAAACCGCAGACCTTTATTTTTCGCGGGAAATATGAGGATCTGCAGATGTGATGTATCTCAAAGGAATGAGAAAGTTGTGAATGTGATATTAGAAAGTGAAGATGGAAATCAGTTCCGGTTATTCTATTATGGAGATTCGGAAGAACTTTTGCAGATCGAAAGAGAACAACGTAGGATTTCCGTCGTATACTATCCGGAAATCAACCACTACATGGGAAGGGAGAGTCTGCAGCTTCGCCTGCGGTCATTTCGTTAGGCGACAGCAGGGATTGTTGCATGTTGTTATCAGGAAACAGACTGGCGTATGGCATTGTAGTTTTCAGATGACGGAAGCTGGTTTTCGGGGAGGTTATTGGAATTGTGTGATCGAATAGACAATACCAGGGTTTACGTTGCGGACATCTCGCAGCTGAAGGATCCGGAGTTGTTTCGGGTACTATATGAACGACTGCCGGAATTCCGGAGAAGAAAAGCGGATGAGGTAAAACCAGACATATCGAAAATACAGAGTGTCGGAGCAGGAACTCTGCTTATGTTTGCTTTAAAAGAGAATGGTTTGCGGGAGAAGGAGCCTGTTGTTTTATATGGGGAAAACAGGAAACCTTATTTAAGGGACTATCCAAAACTTCATTTTAATCTGTCGCATGCGGGCGACCGCGTAATGTGTGCGATATCTTCTGCTGAAGTTGGGTGTGATGTAGAAGAGATAAAAAAACCAAACATGAAAATCGCAAAACGGTTTTTTACAGAGGATGAGCTTTTGCAGATTATGGAGATTCAGAGAATGCCATCGAATCAGTATCCATTTCCCGATCCTTTCTACCGTATCTGGACGGTAAAAGAAAGCGTTATGAAGGTTACGGGAAAAGGGATGACACTTTCTATGGCGTCTTTCTCCTACGATTTGTTTCGACAGAAGCTGTCAAAGCAGCCGGATCAGAATACGTATTTCATCAAGGAATATCTAGGTATTCTCGAAGGGGAATCCTATTGTTATTCCTGCTGCAGTCCAAGGAATGCATTTGCCGAACGACCGATTATTGTAGCGCTGCATTAGATCGCGAACCTTGAAAAAGTTTCGAAGAAAAGCCGCACTGCAGGAATTGCTGCCCTCTTTTGCACGGCTCTGCCATCTGCCTTTGGGTTTGTTTTTGTTGATTATAGAATAAAAAAGTGCTATACTTTCGTTATCTGTGGAAACAAACTGTATTGACGCTGATCCGTGTTCACAGCGAAAGGTGAGGATACAGGCTTAAACGATATACCATATTTTGTGGAGGAAGAGAAAATGAAAAGAATTGAAGAGTATGTAAGAAGCATACCGGATTTTCCGGAACCGGGCATTATTTTTCGCGATGTAACCAGCATTTTGCAGGATGCAGATGGTCTGCAGCTGGCAATTGATAAAATGCAGGAATGTCTGAAAGATGTAGAAGTGGATGTCATTGTAGGTGCAGAATCCCGCGGCTTTATGTTTGGTGTTCCACTTGCATATAATCTCCACAAACCATTTGTTCCGGTTCGTAAGAAGGGAAAACTTCCATGCGAAACGATTTCCAGGGATTATGATCTGGAATATGGCAGCGCAACCATAGAAATGCACAAAGATGCTATTCAGCCGGGGCAGAAGGTTGCGGTAATCGATGACCTGATCGCGACAGGCGGTACCATCGAAGCGGCTTGTAAGATGATTGAAGATCTTGGCGGGGAGGTTGTTAAGATCGTGTTCCTGATGGAGCTTGCCGGATTAAAAGGAAGAGAAAAACTAAAAGAGTATGATGTAGAGTCTGTGATCTGTTACGAAGGAAAGTAAATGGTTATTTAGCCTTTACAACGTTTCAGTAATCAGGCAGGTGAGTGAATGACAGAAATTATTAAGGGAAAAGAGACAAGAGAAATAATCGGAAGCATTGCTGTGGAGAAACTGGAGTCCCTGGACAAAGCAGATGCGGCAGTAAAGTCCATGAGTGATTTTACAACCCCGGATGAATTATATGAAGAACTGATTACGAGTGTAAAAAAGTATCATCCATCTACAGATATCTCTCTGATTGAAAAGGCATACAATGCTGCCAGCGAAGCACACAAGGAACAGAAAAGAAAATCGGGAGAGCCGTATATTATTCATCCATTGTGTGTAGCAATCATACTTGCGGATCTGGAATTGGACAAGGAGACCATTGTTGCAGGACTTCTGCATGATGCGGTAGAAGATACCTGGATGACGATTGAGGAGGTTGAAACAGAATTCGGTAAAGAGGTAGCACTTCTTGTGGATGGTGTTACAAAACTGGGACAGTTATCTTATTCGAAAGATAAAATCGAGGTACAGGCCGAAAACTTACGTAAGATGTTCCTTGCAATGGCAAAGGACATTCGGGTAATTCTGATCAAACTGGCGGACCGTCTCCACAATATGAGGACGCTTCAGTATATGCGTGCCGAGAAACAGATGGAAAAAGCCAGGGAAACCATGGATATTTATGCACCTATTGCACAGCGTCTTGGTATATCCAAGATCAAGGTTGAACTGGATGATCTGTCGCTGAAATATCTGAAGCCGGATGTTTACTACGAACTGGTGGAGAAGATCTCCTTGCGCAAAGGCGCCAGAGTTGCTTTTGTAGGAAGCATTGTTGACGAAGTGAAAATGCATATGAAGGAAGCGAACATCAATGCGAAAGTGGATGGGCGCGTAAAGCATTTTTTCAGCATTTATAAGAAGATGGTTAATCAGGATAAGACGATTGACCAGATATATGATCTGTTTGCGGTTCGGATTCTGGTTGAGTCTGTTAAGGATTGCTATGCGGCACTTGGTGTTATTCATGAAATGTATACGCCGATTCCGGGTAGATTCAAGGATTATATTGCGATGCCGAAGCCAAATATGTATCAGTCATTGCATACAACACTGATCGGACCAAACGGACAGCCTTTTGAGATTCAGATCCGAACCTTTGAGATGCATAGGACAGCGGAATATGGTATAGCTGCACATTGGAAGTACAAAGAGTCTTCCGATGGAAAGAAACCGGTAGGGAAAAGCGAAGAAGAGAAATTGAACTGGCTCAGACAGATTCTGGAATGGCAAAGGGACATGTCGGACAATAAAGAGTTCATGAGCCTTTTGAAGAATGATCTTGACCTTTTTTCGGAAAGTGTATATTGCTTTACTCCTCAAGGGGATGTTAAGAATCTGCCTAACGGCTCTACGCCGATTGATTTTGCATACAGTGTACATAGTGCTGTTGGAAATAAAATGGTTGGAGCCAGAGTCAATGGCAAGCTTGTGCCGATCGTCTATCAGATCCAGAATGGGGATCGGATTGAGATTATCACATCGCAGAACTCACAGGGGCCAAGTCGGGACTGGTTGAAAATTGTTAAGAGTACACAGGCCAAAAATAAGATCAATCAATGGTTTAAGAAAGAGCTTAAGGAGGATAATATCCTTAAGGGGAAGGAATTGCTGCTTCAGTATGCAAAGGCTAAGGGACTAAAGCTGACAGTTTATACAAAAAACCAGTATATGGAAAGCGTCATGCAAAAGTACGGTTTCCGGGATTGGGAATCGGTCCTTGCTGCAATTGGCCATGGCGGGCTGAAAGAAGGACAGGTGTTTAATAAACTTGTAGAGGCCTATGAAGCAGAGAATAAAAAGAATCTGACAGATGAACAGGTGCTGGAAGCTGCGTCTGAGAACAACGATAAGATACACGTGGCAAAGAGCAAGAGTGGAATTGTTGTGAAGGGCATCCATGATGTGGCAGTGCGCTTCTCCAGATGCTGCAGTCCGATTCCGGGCGATGAAATCGTCGGCTATGTTACCAGAGGAAGAGGCATTACGATTCATCGTACCGACTGCGTTAATGTCATCAACATGACAGAGAGTGACAGAACCCGTCTGATTGAGGCGGAGTGGCAGCAGGATCTTAAGACAAATGAAAGGTATCTGGTAGAGATCAATGTTTATGCCAATAACCGCACTGGCCTTCTTGTGGACCTCTCGAAGATTTTTACAGAGCGTAAAATTGATGTGAGAAGCATTAACAGTCATACGAATAAGCAGGAAAAAGCAACGATTGCATTCTCTTTTGCAGTGGAAAGCAAGGAAGAATTACAGTCTTTGATTGAGAAAATACGACAGGTGGAAAGTGTACTGGACGTGGAAAGAACCACCGGCTGATGGAGATAGGAGCATACCATGACAGATAGAATGACATTGCAGAAATGCATATTAGGGTCTGTATCGACAAATTGTTATTTCGGAAAGAATAATGAAAGCGGTGAGATGTTTATTGTAGACCCGGCAGACTATGCTGACAGGATTATTGCAAAGGTGTCAGAAATGCAAGGGAAACCTGTTGCCGTTTTACTTACACATGGTCATTTTGATCACATTCTTGCAGCAAATGAAATTTGCAGGTATTACAGGATTCCGATATATGCACATCACCTGGAGCAGGATATGCTGTTGGATCCATCGGTGAATATGTCTGCATATTCCTTTGAGCAATGCAGTATTAAGGTGGATAAGCCGCTGGAGGATCTGCAGATGATTGAAGTGGCCGGTTTTTCGATTCAGGTGCTGCACACTCCCGGGCATACAAAAGGGAGCTGCTGTTACTATCTGGAAGATGAAAGCATTCTTCTGAGTGGAGATACCTTGTTTTACGGCTCTGTTGGAAGGACGGATTTTCCGGGAGGGAGTTCAGAAGAGATACGAATGAGCCTTCATAGATTAGTGGATAATCTTCCGGAAGATACCGTGGTGTATCCGGGACACGACATTACTACAACGATTGGTTATGAAAAGAGGTATAATCCATTTGTATAGTATAGGAATCCTGTATGAGAACAGGGAATTTGAACATGATATTTACGAATTAATGAAGGCATTTTATCCGGAAGCGGAGTTTCATTCTTATTATGATTCGGATCCAGATGATAAGAAAGAAACCTGGGAGAAGCTGCGGGAAGATTTGTGTTTTCGGGTGCAAAAGACAGAAGATTCATTTTTGATCACATACAGATGTGAGGAGCATATCGGAGAAATCCGTTCAGATGTCATTAAGGGGCAGGGATGTGAGAAATCACAGGATGCCCTTGTTTCTTGTCAGGAAAAAAAAGGAAGGAAGAAAGGACTAAATGAGCAGAATCTGCGAAAAGAGAACAAGGACGCTTTGAAATATGCTCTCTATCAACTGCTGGTGAAGCTTACCTGTCGAAATCTTCCATGGGGTAATCTGACGGGGATTCGACCAGTCAAGCTGGCCATGGCAATGCTTGAAGATGGGAAGAAGAATACCGAAGTGGCTGAAGAAATGAGAAAGCGTTATCTGGTAAGTCCTCAGAAAACAGCTCTGGCAATAACGATTGCCAACCGGGAACGGGAAATACTTCGCACGATTGATTATGAAAAAGGGTATAGTCTCTATATTGGAATACCGTTTTGCCCCAGCATATGCCTGTATTGTTCTTTCAGCTCGTATCCGTTGAAGGTATGGGAAAATAAGGTGGATCTTTACCTGGATGCTTTATGCAAGGAAATTGAAGAGACTTGCAAGATTATGAAGGGTAGAAAACTGGACACTATTTATATAGGAGGCGGGACCCCAACTACTCTTGAGGCAAACCAAATCCGACGATTGCTGGGAACTTTGAAGGACAGCTTCGGGTTTGATGGATTGCAGGAGTTTACTGTAGAGGCCGGAAGACCGGACAGCATAACGGAGGATAAACTGAAGGCAATTAAGGAGTTTCCGGTTTCTCGTATTTCAGTGAATCCCCAGACGATGAACCAGGAAACATTAGATATAATCGGCAGAAGACACACCGTTCAGCAAACGGAGGACGCTTTTTGGCTGGCAAGGGAGCTGGGGTTTGATAACATTAATATGGACCTGATTGTTGGACTTCCGGGAGAAGATATAGGAATGGTCTCAAAGACTTTGGAAAAGATCAAGAATATGAAACCGGACAGCCTGACAGTACACTCATTGGCAGTGAAAAGAGCTGCCCGACTGAACATTTTCAAAGAAGATTATCAGGAAATGACTTTTGAGAATAATCAGTCGATTATGGACCTTACGATGAGGACTGCTTACGAGATGGGAATGGGACCCTACTATCTTTACAGACAGAAGAATATGAAAGGCAATTTTGAAAATGTTGGCTATGCCAATGTTGACAAAGCCGGAATTTACAATATACTGATTATGGAAGAAAAGCAGCCTATCATTGCCTTAGGAGCAGGCGGGTCATCCAAGATCGTGTTTGACCACGGAAACAGAATCGAACGGGTCGAGAATGTCAAGGACGTGACAAATTACATAGAGAGAATTGATGAAATGATCCAGCGCAAAAAGAGCGGGCTGGAGAAGTGGCTGAAGCTGTAAAACGCTGTTTGGGAGGCAGATGTTGGGTAACAGGAATGAAAATATTGAGAATAAACCACAGCATATAATAGAATTCGATCTATCGACAGAATTGCAGCACGGAGTGCTGGTCAGTAATCTGGCTTTTTCCGTTGCTAAAGAATATGGGCTTCCGGAGAAGCAATGCTATGACCTGGCTGTTGCGGGACTGCTGCATGACATCGGTAAATTTAAACTGAAAAGCTATGTGGATATGGATAATGAGGAGCCTCTTATGATTGAGGAACTTCGATTTGTACGTGAGCATTCAACGCTAGGGTATGAGGAGCTAAAGGGGCAAGGATATTCCCAGTTTATCCTCGACAGTATTTTGTACCATCACGAAAACTATGATGGCAGCGGCTATCCGGATAATAAACGTGGGGAAGATATTCCCATCGGAGCCAGGATATTACGGGTTTGTGATATATATGCGGCTCTTTGCTCGGATCGTGTGTATCGAAAAGCTTATGATAAAGATACCGCGATTGAATTAATGATTGATGAAGTGAAGCACTTTGATCTGCGTGTATTTCTGGCATTTCAAAATGTTGTGCATAAATAAGGAGGGAGTTATGGCATTAAAGAAAAAACCGGTTACCGGCATGAAGGATATTATGCCGAAGGAGATGGAAATCCGTAATTATGTGATAAATATGATTCGCGAAACCTATGGTACATTCGGATTTCAGTCTATTGAAACCCCGTGTGTGGAACATATCGAGAATCTATGCAGTAAGCAGGGCGGTGACAATGAGAAACTGATTTTCAAGATCATGAAGCGCGGCGAAAAGCTGAAGCTGGAAAATGCAACGCAGGAGGCGGACCTGGTGGATTCCGGACTCAGGTATGATCTGACGGTTCCTCTGTCCCGATATTATTCCAATAATGCGAACGATCTTCCAGTCCCGTTTAAAGCTCTTCAGATGGGGAATGTGTGGCGCGCAGACAGACCGCAGAGGGGGCGTTTTCGTCAGTTCATGCAGTGCGATATTGATACATTGGGGGAAGCAACGATCCTGGCTGAAACGGAGTTGATCCTTGCTACTACCACCTTGCTCGGCAAACTGGACTTTCATAATTTCACGATTCGTATCAATGACCGTAAGCTTCTGAAGGCTATGGCTCAATATAGTGGTTTTCCGCAGGAAAGCTTTGACACGGTATTTATTATCCTCGATAAAATGGATAAGATCGGGTTAGATGGGGTTGCAGAGGAGCTTGCAGGGGAAGGCTTTATGCAGGAAAGCATTGATAAGTATCTTGGGATGTTTAAAGAGATCACAAGTGATATTTCCGGTGTACGCTATATCAAAGAAAAGCTGGAAGGTGTGCTGGATGCTTCCGTAGCAGAGGACCTGGAAACAATTATTGCAACGGTGGAAGAGGTGAAAACAGCTGATTTCAGGATGGCTTTTGATCCGACTTTGGTCCGGGGAATGTCCTATTACACGGGACCGATCTTTGAGATTGCCATGGATGAATTTGGCGGCAGCGTAGGTGGAGGCGGCCGGTATGATGAGATGATCGGGAAATTTACGGGAACCAATACACCGGCATGCGGGCTTTCCATTGGTTTTGAACGTATTGTCATGCTTCTTCTGGAAAGAGGCTATGAGATCCCGGGTAAAGGGAATAAAAAGGTTTATTTGCTTGAAAAGAACCTGCCGGCGGAGAAGCTTCTGGAGATTCTGAAGAAAGCAGCGCAAGAACGGGAGAACGGTACAAAAGTCAATATTGCAATCATGAAGAAGAATAAAAAATTCCAAAAGGATCAGCTGATCGCAGATGGTTATACAGAGTTTGAAGAATTTTACAGGAATTAACACAGGGAGGATATAACATGGCAGAGAGTATGCAGGGACTGCACAGATCGTGTCGTTGTGCAGAAGTCACACAAGAGATGATCGGCAGCAAGGTTACTTTAATGGGATGGGTTCAGAAAGCTCGTAATAAAGGCGGCATTGTTTTCGTCGATCTGAGAGATCGCAGCGGGATTATGCAGCTGATTTTTGAAAATGGAAAGATTGATGAGGAAGGCTTCGAAAAAGCCGGAAAGCTGAGAAGTGAATTTGTAATTGCTGTTACAGGCGTGGTAGAAAAACGTGGCGGCGCAGTAAATGAAAATCTTGCAACGGGTGATATTGAGCTGATCGCAGACTCCCTCAGGATTCTTGCAGAGGCAGACGTGCCTCCTTTCCCGATTGAGGAAAACAGCAAGACAAAGGATGAGATTCGTTTGAAATACAGATATCTGGATTTAAGACGTCCGGATCTGCAGCGCAATCTTATGTTAAAGAGTCAGGTTGCAATGCTTACAAGACAGTTTTTTGCAAAAGAAGGATTTCTTGAGATTGAGACACCGATGCTTGGAAAGAGTACTCCGGAGGGTGCAAGGGATTATCTTGTTCCGTCCAGAGTTCATCCTGGTTGTTTTTACGGGTTGCCGCAGTCGCCACAGCTTTATAAACAGCTGTTGATGTGTTCCGGTTATGATCGTTACATTCAGATTGCAAGATGTTTCCGCGACGAGGACCTCCGTGCAGACAGGCAGCCGGAGTTTACACAGATCGATATGGAATTATCTTTTGTCGATGTCGATGATGTTATTGATGTGAATGAGCGTTATCTTGCTTTTCTTTTCAAGGAGGTTATGGATATCGATATATCGCTTCCGATCCGCCGCATAACCTGGCAGGAGGCAATGGATAAGTATGGATCTGACAAACCGGATCTTCGTTTCGGGATGGAACTTCATAATGTCAGCGACATTGTTAAGGACTGCGGGTTTGGCGTTTTCACAGCTGCACTTGAAAATGGCGGAAGCGTTCGCGGTATCAATGCACAAGGACAGGGATGCATGCCGCGTAAGAAGATTGATAAACTGACTGACTTTGCAAAAGACTACGGTGCAAAAGGACTTGCTTATATTGCAATTGCAGAAGATGGAACCAGAAAATCTTCTTTTGCTAAATTTATGTCAGATGAGCAGATGGATGTACTGGTTGCTGCAATGGACGGAAAAGCAGGCGATCTTCTGTTGTTTGCGGCAGATCGGGATAAAGTGGTCTATGATGTACTTGGTGCTTTGCGTGTGGAGCTGGCGAAGCAGATGAATCTCCTTGACAAGAACGAGTATTGCTTTGTATGGGTTACAGAATTCCCGCTTCTGGAGTGGAATGAGGATCTGAACCGTTATCAGGCGATGCATCATCCCTTTACAATGCTGATGGAGGAAGACCTTGTATATCTGGATTCCGATCCGGGTCGTGTGCGTGCAAAAGCATATGATATTGTCCTGAACGGAAATGAGATAGGCGGTGGAAGTGTCCGGATCCACCAGAATGATATTCAGGAAAAAATGTTTGAAAAGCTGGGATTTACAAAGGAAGCTGCTTACGAGCAGTTTGGATTCCTTTTGAATGCATTCAAGTACGGGGTTCCGCCTCACGCAGGTCTTGCATATGGACTTGATCGCCTTGTAATGCTGATGGCAAAAGTGGATAGCATTCGGGATGTAATTGCGTTCCCGAAGGTGAAGGATGCTTCCTGTCTGATGACACAGTCGCCTGGCTGTGTGAGTGAAGCACAATTGGAAGAATTGAGTCTTGACATCCATACAACAGAAGAATAGAAGTACAAAAAGGGACCGGATTTTTGTTGCCGGTCCCTTTTGTATCATTGCGAATCCCCATTGGAGATGATCTTCCGGTCAATAACCCGCAAATCTGTTTCTGGATTTGCGATTCATTACCATTTGCGTGAATCAGTAATTGTTGTAATAAGCATTATCGCTGGAATAATCGTCCTGATTATGGGATGTATCATTACCCGTATTCTCATTTAGCGGAGAACTTGTTAAAGTACCCAGAACAGCGTTCCCCAATTCTATGCTGTTGTCCAAAAGCTTCCAGGATACGCCGTCATTAATCAGATGGAAAGTCACAGATGAAGCTTTGGTGGCAGTGTTGTTTTGAATGGCTGTCAGCAGATACGCGAGAGATTTCTTGTATCGCTGTTCAGCACCGCTTTCGACGGCATCGATGGTTTCCAGATATCTATCCAGTTCTTTATGATACTCGCGGAGAATGGTATCGCTATCGAAGGTCGTAATATTGGTCTTGACAGAAGCAGTATATCCATTGGTTTCCTGGCTGACTATTTCAAAGTCAAAGGTATTATGGATCTGCTCCGTTAATTCCGTTGCTATGGCGTGTTTATCCGGGTCGCTGCCGGCAAAAGGTGTATCAAGACCGAGGAATTCACTCATTTTTGACAAATCTACGGTCTTGACCGCTTCAAGGTAGATTGCAAGAGTATCTTTGGGAGAAAGAATGTCCGGATCGGACAGATGGGTCATAAGTCCGCCAACCAAAAAATCTTCCAGAGAATAGGAATGCTGAATTTCCCATCCGTTTTCTGTTTCCTTAAGTTCTATCGTTCCCTCGATGTCCACCGTATCGTACTTGTTATCTGTCAATAATTCATGCAAAAGCAGATAACGACCGGAGAGATCATCGACCTCTTCAACAGCACCGCTATCGGCGGTGGATGCTTTTGTAATCTGCTGACGCAGATAAGAAGAGGCAAAATCGATAGAAAGAGCTTTGGTGTCAATAGTTGTGATCCTTAAGCCGGAAACAGCTGTTTTTTCTTTTTTGTTGACGCTGATATCAAGAATCTTGTAATTAAAAGATTCAAAGAAAAGAGAATATACTTCTTTTACTCTGTCAGACAGTTCGCCGCTTTCAACATTGGGAAACAGTTCGTTATAGGAGATATATTTCATTGCCGAATCGGAATCAAGATCCTGCAGCAAATCCAATTCACCTCGAATGACTTCCTCAATTTCTGATTTTACACTTCCGGTACAACCGCAGAACAAGAAGATGCAGATCATGAAAATCGGGAGGAGACATCTTGTAATCTTCATACGATTTATTCCTTTCCAAATTGTTATCCCCTATTTTATCAGATATTGTGCAAATTGTCAAAATTCTGAGTCTATTGATTATTATTTAGATGAAAAGGATGAAAAGTCTGTGAAATAGACATTGTGATTTTGCAAATTGTATTTACTTATAGTATAATAAAATACTGAAATTTAATGAGGTTTGCGAAGTGGGAGGAACTTATGAAAAAGCGTGGTATTATTATCACCAGCGTTGTTCTGATCGCGGCCGCGCTTGGCGGCGGAGGATTGTATTTTTATAATAACTATATAGCCACAGAGGAAAAAGAGACAGCATATGTTGAGTCTATACGCTCAATCCTTGGAATAAACGCCGGAGTTCAGAATCGTTATGCAGGCGTTGTGGAACCGCAGGAAACGGTTGAGGTTAAGATCGAGAGCGGCCGTAAAGTTTCACAGACGAGTGTAAAGGCCGGACAGTCCGTTAAAGAGGGCGAATTGTTGTTTGTATATGATCTGTCAAGTATTCAGGAAGATCTGCAGGCAGCCCGTCTTGCATATGACCGGCTGGTCAATGAAGCAATGAGTTACGATGAACAGATTAAAACTCTTGAGAAAGAGAAGACCAAGGCTCCGGCAGACAGTCAGCTTTCTTATACGATCGAGATCGAGACCAATAAAATGAACTTGAAAAAGAATGAATATGATCAGAAGAGCAAAGCGGCTGAGATCGAAAAACTGGAAAGAGCTACCGTCAATACAGAGGTGAGAAGTCCGATTGATGGTATTGTCCAGAAGATTGATACGAATCAGCTCAACAGTGAGGACGGGAACAGTCTGGATACAGGAGATGACCTTGTTTTTGAGGATTCTGATAGTTCCGGCAGCGGTGCTTTCATCACAATTTTAAGTACAGGAGCTTATCGAATCAAAGGGAAGATCAATGAACTGAATATTGGAGAAATCATACCGGGTAATTCTGTTATCGTACGTTCGCGCGTAGATGAGAAACTGATCTGGCGCGGGATCATGGGGAATGTCGACATGGACAGCACGGATTCAAATGAGAATAATAACTCCTTTGGTTTTATGGATTATGGAAGCGATTCACAGACTTCATCAGCCTCTTACCCGTTTTATGTGGAGCTTGATTCTTCAGATGGCCTGATGTTGGGGCAGCATGTACTGATTGAGATGGATGAGGGACAGGAAGACAAAAAGGACGGATTATGGCTCAGTGAGTATTATATCGTTGGGACCGATACGACGGATCCCTATGTATGGGCTGCAAACAGCGAAGGGCTGCTTGAAAAGAGAACGGTCATTCTTGGGAATTATGATTCGGATCTGTTGGAGTATGAAATCGTAGAAGGACTTACTGTTGATGACAAAATTGCGTACCCTGATGAATCGCTGGCTGAGGGAATGCTCACGAAAGAGGGAAGGAATCCGGAAGAGGAGATCGTAGAAGATGCCGCAGGTGAATACGAAGAATACGATTACGGATACGAATACTCTGATGACTATGGACTCATGAACATGGAGGATGTGGGTTACATCGAAGGCTCCATGGATTATGACACGATGGAATATGATATGATGGGCAATGATCCTATGGATGGCTATGTGACGATGGACAGCCTCGAGGATTATGATGGTTCGTCCGGTGATATACAAGATGATCTGTACATGGATATGCCGGAAGGACAGGAATTATCGGATGAGCCGCTCGGATGAGATGAGTCGCCGGGAGTTTCATCCGTATAGGTTTTAATCGCGGTTGTCGAAAATGCGGCGTACCGGGACCCATAATGTAAGAAAATCCAACAAGGGAGTAATCCGGGATGATTTTAGAATTAAAAAACATATATAAGAATTATCAACAAGGAAAGATGGAAGTGCCGGTACTCAAAGATGTCAGCTTTTCTATGGAAGAAGGAGAGTATGTAGCGATCATGGGACCATCCGGTTCCGGAAAAACGACGCTTATGAATATCATAGGATGCCTGGATCAGGCGACCAGCGGCACCTTTTTCCTTGACGGAGAGGACATCAGTAAGTGTTCAGAAAACGAGATGTCGGATATTCGATTGCATAAAATCGGATTTGTTTTTCAAAGTTTCCATTTGCTGCCGCGTCAGACGGCACAGTCAAATGTGGAAATGCCTTTGCAGTATGCGAAGGTTCCGAAGAAGGAGCGAATTGCCAGATCTCGCAAAGCTTTGGAACGCGTTGGTCTTGCTGAAAGAGTTGGCTTTTTCCCCAATCAGTTGTCCGGAGGACAGATGCAGAGGGTGGCTATTGCCAGAGCGTTGGTAAATAATCCCAAGCTGATATTGGCAGATGAACCAACAGGAGCATTGGATAGTAAATCCGGTGAGCAGGTTATGGATCTGTTCAAAAGATTGAATGAGGAAGGGGTTTCTGTACTGATGATCACACATGATGCAGAGATTGCTTCACATGCAAAACGCGTTGTTACGATACGTGATGGTGTGTTGACAGAAAAGGAGTGACAAGCATGGGTGCTGGAAAAAAGATCATTGCAGTGCTTGTTTCTGTTTCCGTTGCTGCGGGTGCGATATACGGAGGAGCATATTATTATAAGAAGAACAGCATTAAAGCAGTTCCGGTTGTAAAAGTAAAGGAGATTACTAACGACTGGTATTATGAAGAAACGAGCCTGAGCGGAGAGATCACAACAAATGTTTCTCAACGTGTCACAGTAGACAAAGATATGGTCATAAAGGATGTGTTTGTCTCAGAGGGGGACACGGTAAAGGCAGGGGACGATCTGGTCAGTTTTGATCTGACGCTGGTTCAGATGGAACTGCGGATTGCACAGTTAAAGCGAAAGCAATTGGACTACGATCTGGAGAAAGCAGAGAAAAGATTATACAGTCTGAAGAACGGAGGGCCAATCGATGAAACGCAGGATCAGGATTTAAATGGACTTGGTAACAGTGACTTAAGCGGAACAGATGATGACGATCTGGGGGATGATCTGGCAATGTCAGAGGAAGAATCCTTCCATCGGTTATCAGCGTTAATGCTGCCAAAGTATCTGCTTGCGGAGGCAATTCTTCCATTGATGGAGAATGGTCAGGACATGGAGCAGAATGGGCAGATTGAAATGACAGAACCACAATCCCGGGAGGAGGGGAGAACAGAGGAGGCGGGGGAACAGACAGAATCGGAAATCCTGATTGAACCTTCCGAATCTGAGATTCCGGTTGATCCCGTTGAACCTGAGAATCCTGATGTGCCATATGATCCGGCCGAACCGAATGATCCGACCGAACCGAATGATCCGGCTGAACCGGGAGACGATGATTCAGATGATGAGATCCATTATTTTGATACAGATGATACAGATAGTCCCGACGAGATCAACCTGGCGGATCAGGAAGAATCCAATGGTTTTATCAGCGAGGCAGAGATTGGAAATTATTATACAGTTTTGGATGAAAATGCGGTGCCTTTTATAGGCTCCGGTACGAAGGAGGATCCTTTTGTATATCTATGCAGCACTTTTACCGGGAAGGTTGTTGCAAGCAACTCCTTTCTGACTTTTATGAAAATGAATGGATATTGGTTCCAGATCGAGTTTTATAATACGCCGCTGAAGGAAGAAGAGTTTATTGACCGCCATAGTCTTTGCGCTGGATATTTTCTGGTGAATGGCTCTAAGTTGAATTTTATTGACAAGGTTGCTTTTTATCTGGAAGAAGCGCTGCAGTTTGGCGATAACGGGGAAGAGGATGATGAATATGACGACATGGGACTTGATGACCTTGGAGGAGATGATAGTCAGCAGCAGGATGGTTCCATGACAAGATCCGAGGCGATCAAACTTCAGGAGAATCGTGTCGCATCCCTGAATCTGGATATTCAGGAAGCGGAGCTGAATCTTCGAAAACTGGAACGCAAAGCATCCAGGGAAGTTGTGCAAAGCAAAATTGATGGAGTTGTTGTTTCAGTAGGCGATATTTACGATGCATCCAGCGGAAGTGAGTTTCTGAAGATCAAAAGCAAAGATGGTTTCTTTATCAAAGGAACGGTAAGTGAACTGATGCGGGATCAGCTGACAGAAGGAACAACTTTGAAATGCACCGGATATGTTGTGAAAGATTTTGAAGCTACAGTGATTGAGGTATCGGATTATCCGGTGAATTCAGACGCTTATTATGATGGGAATCCGAATGTTTCTTCCTATTCTTATATGGCTTCGATTGCAGATCAATCCAAGGACTACTCTTCTGAATACTATACGACCATAAAGCTGAAAGAAGAATCCGGAAAAAACAGACTGATTGTATCCAAAGCATTTGTAAGAACAGAGAATGGAAGCAGCTACGTATACAAAAAAGTGGATGATGTCCTGAAGAAAACGCCGGTAAAGGTGGACAGTATTGTAGACAGTGGATATAGTGTCATGATATCGGCAGGTCTGCGTCGAGATGATTATGTGGCATTTCCGTATGGAAAGAACGTTCAGGATGGAGCACCTGTCGTAGATAGTAAGCTGGAAGATCTGTATGGATATTAAGGGGGATGAGATAAGAGATGTTAGAGAATATCAGATTGGCATTTCAGGGTATCTGGTCCCATAAGATGCGTGCCTTTCTTACGATGTTGGGCATTATTATCGGAATCGCATCGATTATTGCGATCGTGTCAACCATCAAAGGGATGGGAGAGCAGATCAAAGAAGAACTCATCGGCGCCGGAAATAACACGGTTGATATTAATCTTATGATGGGTGACGAAGAGTATGATGTCGATTCCGGCGGTTCCGGAAATCAGCCGCCTCTTTTGTCGAATGAGCAGAAGGAAGAGGTAAAGGCATTGGATCATGTATTAAATGCAACCTTTTTCCATTCCCGCTCCTACGTAAATAACGTGTATTATCAGAACAAAAGCTTTCAAGGCGGTAAAATACTGGGGATTGATGAAAACTATCTGAACACCTGCGGGTATATGGTTCAGAGAGGCCGCGGGTTTGTCAAAGATGATTATGAAGGGTTTCGGAAAGTAGCACTCATTGATTCGAATGCGCAGGAAAGTCTTTTTCCCGGACAGAATGCGATTGGAAAAACAATTGAGATCGGTACCAATCCATTTGTAGTAGTTGGCGTTGTCTCAAAGTCCGAAGATGCACTTCCACGAATCGAAACGCTTTCGGAATACGATGAGTATTTTCAGACCATGATAGGTTCTGTCATGATACCAAGTAAGAGCTGGCCGATCGCATTTCGATTTGATGAACCCGAGAATGTGATCATTAAAGCGGATAAAACGGATAATATGAGTTCTACAGGGAATGCAGCTGCGCGAAAGGGTTCGATGGTGATGGTCTGGCCATCGTGGAA
>JABUSW010000041.1 GCA_021443885.1 Blautia sp. | reverse complement strand
CGTCCAGTTGATGATTGCGTACGGAATGGACAATCCCATAAATTCCGCAAAAATCTCCTGCAGCAAAAGTGTCAGTCCGCTGAATCCTCCCGGAAGCAGTCCGCCTGCCCTGACAAACGTCTTGATATTAAAGGCAAAAATAACCGATGCAAGGATCGCGCACCCATAACGCCTGGCTTCAAATTTTATAGTATCTTTGCTCATGTATGGACCCCTTCTTAATCTGTTTACCTGAAAATATTCTACCGTAACTGAAAAAAAAAGTCCAGTCTTGCAGACCGGACTTCATCGTTTAAAAATATCAGTATTTATAGAGTTCAACCATTATACAGGATGGTTTGTCACCGAGGCGCAGAGACATTTTTTCATCTCCATTCAGGATACGGCCGCGCTCCCATTTTCCATTGACTGTTTTACCTTCTTCCAGACGAAGATATTCCACTTTCAGGTTTTCTCCGGCTTTCACTTTGAATTCCAACGTACTCATCATTCCTGTAATCAGAAATCTATTCGGTGTCAATTCAAAGATCATACCGGCTGCCAGTGGTTTTGCGGTCATGCGTGGGGCATAAGATATTGCCAGGTCATACTCCTGAAAACGCAGGTAAGCACCATAATCCACCTCTCCTTTGCGGATGTAAGTCTGAAGATGCTCTGTTCCCCGGTATTGCAGATAGATTGGCTTCAGGTCATTCATAAGGTCATATGTATCCCGCAGTAAATCCTTGCTTCCGGTAATATCGAAAGCGGAAGGATCAATGTTCAGTGCGATCATAACCTCCATAGGTGGTTTATCGATGGCTTCCGGGGGAAGCACAAGTTCTTCAATGCCAAAGGGGGAGAAACAGATTGCATTATGCTGTCCAAAAGCATACAGGCAGTAGGAAGCGGCCACAGCATCTTTCCGAACTTCCGGGATAAAGAGTGGATTCTCGGGAGATGCATATTCATCCATTACGTTTGCAACATAGGATACATAAATATCCGGGGCGAAGGTAAAGAGACTTGGAGCCATTTTTCTCCAGATTTTCTGTACATCCGGAACCGGTCCTCCAGACGGATAGGATCCGGCATACCAGGGATACTGCTTCAGCCATGCATTTGCGTAGCATGGAAGAGGATATTCCTTGCGGCCGGCGCTGGCAATCTTTTCCACTGCTTTGGAGAAATGATACGCCATAAAGTATTCTTCTGCGTTGATTCCGAAGGCTTCCTTCCACGTACCGACTGTATTGTAGATTTCAGACATTTCCGAAGGAATCTCTCGTGAAAAGAGTTCTCTTGCAGCCGGACTGTAATCACATGGGGTTCCTAACAGACCGATTTCGTTTTCCACCTGCATCACAATTACCGTGGACTGATCTTTGTCGATTTCTCGAATGTGTTTCATTAACGCTGCGAATGCAAGCATATCCTTTTCGATTGCTTTATCACAAAGAGGAGAAATGGTATTGAGCTTTTCGCCAGATACTTTTTCTGCCCGGAAATAGGTTGCGGTGTCTTTTTTCATCCATGCAGGTACATACATGGACTCTGCGTTTTTCCAGAGACCGAACCATAAAAATACAATGTGAATGTTCGCTTCCCGTGCCTGCCTGATCAGGCCGTCTGCAAGAGAAAAATCAAATTGGCCCTCTTCCGGTTCCAGGCATTCCCAGGACAATGGGACAATCGCCGTATTCAGGTGAAGCTCTTTCAGCGCCGGCCATACATGCTTTTCCATATAAGCAAGGCTGCTGGAGCTGGAATTGTGAATTTCTCCGCTCAGGCAGAAAAATGGTTTGTTATGGACATACAGCGTTGGTATGCCGTTGTCGATTCGAATCTGCGGTATGTTTTCATTGCCCTGCTCTGAAGTCATCAGAAACTTTTCTAAACAGTTACGTTCTTCCATAAGTATATCAACCATATTCCTTTCTTTCATATTGCAGGCATACCCGACAGACATATATCCTTCATACGCACAGAAGGAAATCTTTTGAATAGCATTGCCGAAATCAACAATACCGTTGTTGTTCTGTTATGCGTGCCCTGATTTATATATACAGAATACAGTGCTTGACATGATTTTACAATCTTAATATAATTATATTTATATAAGAATTTTAATGTTTTCTATAATATTTCTTTTGAAAGCTTTTGAAAGGTAATTACTATGCTATGATATATCAGATCCGGTATTCCGCAAAAGAAAATGTATTGCCGGTTCAGCTCCGTTTTCTTGGGATCGAGCACCTGCAGGAACCCATAAACCGTCCAAATGGAATGCCCGTTTTTCAATGGTTTTGCTGTACGAAAGGAAAAGGTGAATTTGTCGTAAACAACCAGAAGTCTGTGATCATGAAGGGGCAGGGACTCCTTATTTATCCTTCTGTTCCTCACAGTTACAGGGGATTAACGGACGACTGGATGATGGATTTTTTTGCCTTTGACGGTATGATCGTACCGGAACTGATGAAGGAACTTGGACTGATCGATTCCGGAGTCTACAACCTCGCAAAGCCAGGTATTTTTGAAGCATACATTAAGGAACTGGAATGCATTTTCACATCCAACAGCCGCTTTAAAAAGCTTGATTATTCAGAGAAATGTTATCGCTTTCTGGTGGATCTGGCCCAGAACACCAAACGGGTGATCGATTCGGAATATGTATATGAAAATGAATTGATACGAAATATGGTCTTTTTTATGGAGAATCACTATGATTCCGCCATTACACTGACAGAGTTTTCAAAAAGATTTGGTTATTCAAAAGAATATCTGTGCGCATGCTTCAAAAAGAGCATGAATCAGACGATCATGCAGTATCTGCAGAAGATTCGTATAAGCAGAGCCCGAATTTTTCTGCTGCAGTATCCGGAGAAACCCGTCTGCGAAATTGCAGCTATGTGCGGATTTGAATCGCCAAGCTATTTCGGATACATTTTTAAAAAAGAAATGGGGATCACTCCGGAACAATACAGGAAAGAATGAGCAGCAACTTTTTAACCCCTTTTCCATATTCGGTATTGACGAAGCCACCTTGTTATGCTAAAGTTGATGCAAACCGGTGAAGAAGAGTAAGTACTAAATGGTTATTTTTTCACAGAGAGCTGCAGGTGCTGAGATTGCAGCAGAAAATTCATTTGGGAATGGGCTTCCGAGGGCGAGCTGAATGAAGAGTAGGTGAGACGGAGAGCAAACTTCGTTAACAAAGAGCGTGTATGATGGTACACATGAGTGGGTATCCGCAGATACCAAGCCGGGTGGCACCGCAGGAGTTTGTATTGCTCTTGTCCCTGCAGAAACAATGTCAGGGACAGGGGTTTTTTTATTGTCTCTGACCCATACATAGAATCGCCAGACAGGAAAGGAGAAATAACATGAGTGAACAGAAGATCCCTTACAAAATTTACCTTGAAGAAAACGAAATGCCAAAGGATTGGTACAATGTACGTGCCGATATGAAGAAGAAACCGGCTCCCCTTCTGAATCCTGCAACCTTACAGCCCATGACAGCTGAAGAATTGGGTGCCGTATTCTGTGACGAGCTGGTAAAACAGGAACTGGACAATGATAACCGCTATATCCCGATTCCGGAAGAGGTTCGTGATTTCTATAAAATGTATCGTCCGTCACCGTTGGTACGTGCGTATTGCCTGGAAAAGAAACTGGACACACCGGCAAAGATCTATTACAAATTTGAAGGAAATAATACCAGCGGAAGTCACAAGCTGAATTCCGCCATTGCACAGGCTTATTATGCAAAGGAACAGGGCTTAAAAGGCGTTACAACAGAAACCGGTGCCGGACAGTGGGGAACAGCTCTTTCCATGGCCTGCTCCTATTTAGACCTTGATTGTAAGGTGTACATGGTAAAATGCTCTTATGAACAGAAGCCATTCCGGCGTGAAGTTATGCGTACCTATGGTGCCAGTGTAACACCTTCTCCATCCATGGAGACAGAAGTTGGAAGAAAGATCAACGCAGAACATCCCGGTACATCCGGAAGTCTGGGTTGTGCGATCTCTGAGGCAGTGGAAGTTGCAGTTGGTACCGAAGGGTATCGATACGTTCTGGGAAGCGTATTAAATCAGGTGCTCCTTCACCAGTCTGTCATCGGTATGGAGACAAAAGCTGCCCTTGATAAATACGGCATTGTTCCGGATATCATCATCGGTTGTGCCGGCGGCGGTTCCAACCTTGGCGGTTTGATTTCCCCGTTTATGGGAGAGAAGCTCAGAGGAGAAAAAGATTATCAGTTTATAGCAATTGAACCCGCATCCTGCCCAAGCCTGACCCGTGGAGTATTCGCCTATGACTATTGTGATACCGGCATGGTTTGTCCATTGGCTAAAATGTACACTCTCGGCAGTGGTTTCATTCCTTCTGCAAATCATGCAGGTGGTTTGCGTTACCATGGCATGAGCTCTACATTGTCTCAGCTTTATGCAGATGGTTATATGGAAGCAAGATCCGTGGAACAGACTGCTGTTTTTGAAGCGGCGGAGCAATTTGCAAGAGTGGAAGGTATCCTTCCTGCACCGGAAAGCAGTCATGCCATCCGTGTAGCCATAGACGAGGCAATGAAATGCAAAGAAACCGGCGAAGAAAAAACCATCGTGTTTGGTCTGACCGGCACCGGTTATTTCGATATGTATGCTTATGAAAAATTCCATGATGGCAAAATGATGGATTACATCCCGACAGATGAAGATCTGAAACCAGGTTTTGATGGCATTCCAAAATTCCCCGGAAATGAATTCTGAAAAATAATCGAAAAAATACAAAACCCAAGGCTGTCCCAGCTCGCATCCAGTACAGGATGAGGTACAAAACCGGGAAGCCTTGGGCTTTTCTATTTTTTATACATAGTTGCGGTATCAAAAGCACTTACAGATTGTTTCGCTGCTGCGCAGCTTCCACTATCTTGCCCACAATTCGGATTTCATGGGGTCCTTCCCCACTTTATCCTTCGCTCAGGATTATTTCCGACCGGATTCCCTGCCCCGTTGCGGTAATCTTTGCCGTACCGGTTTCTCCCACCATAACGGCGGCCAATGCACGACCGTAATGTGTCTCGTAGAATCCTGTCACAAAGCGAGACTCTGTTCTGGCCTTCCCGCTGCCAAATCCAAGAAGCGTTCCTCCTTCAACAGACACCTGTATGGTCTGATCCGCATGGCTCTCAACGATTCCGTTTTCCCCCACGAGATCTACATCAACGAATACAATTGAGCCATCGGCAACCGCAGTATTTCCCTGCTCCTGCGTCAGGCGAATGCCAACATTTCCCGCAGCAGATTCCAGTCTGCTTCTTCCCATCTCTTTTCCGTCTGCATCATAGCTGACTGCCTCCAGCACACCCGGTTCATAGGTACACCTATATACGGCCATTGCGTTTTCCGTTGTCTTAACACCAATAGCTTTTCCGTTGATAAAGAGAGCAACAAAAGGAGATGTGCTGTACACCTCCACGTATGTTTCCCTGCCTTCACAGCCGGCAAAACTCCAGCTGGGGATGGTGTTGGTTCCGCGCCAGGCCCCTTTCGCAGGAACTATGCCCGGATAACACAGATCGGGGCTTACAGCAATAGCAGGTGCTTTCAGCAGATCCCAGGCTGCCTGCGCCATAAAAAGTTCCCCGGTAGGTGTGCCGATCAGATCCATGGCACCGACTTCCCCCAGAACCCACGGATAGGGTTTTGTAAATCCTGAACCATCCGGAGTATAGCTCCAGGCACCGATACCGACTTCGCCGATATAGTCCATAGCAGTCCACATAAAGTCCCCAATCAGATAAGGCAGCTTCTTCACCAGCTGCCAGTTTCGGTATATACACTGCGGGAAGGTCTCTGAACCCACAATGACTCTGTCCGGATGGAGTTCCCCGTCCAGTACGTATCGCCCGGATGCATAATTATACCCGGCAACATCTACCGCCTCAAAAAGAGGTGTGGAAGCCTCATCTGCCTCTTTCGAGTTGGCTGTTCCTTCCATCATCTCCCCAAACTGTGATATCATCTCGTTGAACTTCGTGGAATCCATATCGCTCTCTTCGTCATCATGCACACCGTTTGAGGAATCACTCTCCGGATCAAAGGTTTCCTGCCCGACCTTGCTGCTATACAGAATCGTGATATTGCAGCCCACTGTCAAGATCCTGGTATCATCCAGACACCGGAATCTGTCTGCGATGTCACATGCCAGCTGTATCCCTTTATCCTCAGCAGGCTCGGAGATTTCATTTCCGATGGAATACATGATTACAGAAGGGTGATTATAATCGGTGTCAACCATGGCCTCAATATCACTCCAATACTCATCCATAAAGAATTCTCCATAATCATATTTGGTTTTCCGCTTATACCACATATCCCAGCCTTCGTCCATAACATAGACTCCCAGTTCATCGCAGGCTTTCAGCAAAGCCGGAGATGCCGGATTATGTGCAATTCGAAGAGCATTAAAACCAGCATCCTTTAATAATTTCACCTTTCGGTACTCTGCTTCATAAAAAGATGCAGCCCCGATGATTCCATTGTCACTGTGTATACAGCCACCTCGAAGCTTCGTCTCCTTGCCATTCATGAAAAGCCCCTTCGGACTTACCTCTGCGAGCCGGATACCGAAACAGACCTCTTCCGAATCCTTTATAGCGCCATTAACAAGCACGGATACTCTGCAAGTGTAAAGTGCAGGGTTCTCCTCGCTCCAAAGCCTGCCATTTGGAATGTCGAAAAAAGCTGTGTGATCCTCTCCGTGAAGGATTGCCTGCGCAATACAATCTCCTGCTGACAGTATTTCAATTCTTTTTTCCATCCCGTAAATACTGGCTGCATCGGTGTCAAAGGTATCTGCACTAACCTGAATCCGTGCAGGATCGATCGATAATGTCTTCACCTTTACCCCGCCTGGCTTTATGCAGTTTTGTGTACCTGTCAGAAGCCATACCGGACGGTAGATCCCCCCGCCACTATACCATCTGCTGTTGGGCGTCCGGCTGTTGTCTGCTTCGACTTCTATCACATTTTCTTCTCCGGTTCTTACCGTTTCGGATATATCGATCCAAAAGGGAGCATACCCGTAATGCTTCTCCCCCACCGTCTGGTCGTTTACCTTTACAACTGTATTGCGATAAACGCCTTCGAAATGAAGTATCATACGCTTACCAGCCAGTCCCTCCGGTGCGTACCACTTCTTCTGATACGTATAAACTCCTCCCGGGAAATACGCACATCCGCTTCCACTTTTTTCATCCGGATCACGCTGCTGCAGCTGCATTGCGTCATGGGGCAGTATCACAGCCCTCTTAGGCTCGCCTTTCAATCCGTGCGTCCATCCCTCTGTAAATAATGTACGATACATATCTTTTCTTTCTCCTTTATGATATCAACGATAAAAAACACCAGATATTTGGTCCAGTTATTTAGGAATCGCGGTACTTGTATCCTCACGTTTCAAATATATCATATTTGTTTTTCAATTAATATATTAATCCGTCAAGTCCGGCATCTGAATGGCGTTCTTAATGCACAGAAGCCCGGAGCCGTTTTATACAAAACAGCTCCGGGCTCCAGATATCATCATCGTTTATTTTACCAGTGTATACGGCAGCCAGGTAATAATACCCGGAATATAAGTACACAGGAAAAGTACAACCAGCAATGGAATCAGGAATGGCAAGATGGATCGATACAGCTTATCCAGCTTGATCTTCGCAACATCCGAGATGATAAACAGGCATACTCCAAATGGCGGTGTTACCTGTCCGATCATCAGATTCAATACCATAACTACACCGAAATGTACCAGATCGATTCCCAGTGGTTTTACGATCGGAAGAAGAACAGGAAGCATCAAGGTCAGGATCGCTCCCGGCTCCATGAACATTCCAAGAATCAACAGGATAATGTTGATGATCAACAGAATCACTGCAGGATTGTCACTGATACCAAGAATCAGATCTGCGATCTGCTGGGAAATTCCCTCTTTAACCAGCACATATGTAAACAGTGTAGAAGTACCAATAATAAACAGTGTATTTGCAGAGGTAATTGCTGACTCCAGCAAACAATTCTTGAAAGTCTTCCAATCCATTGTACGATATACGAACAAGGAGATTACCAGGGAATAAGCCACTGCAATACTGGAAGCTTCTGTTGGGGTGAACCAGCCTGTCGTAAAGCCTGCCAATATGATCAATGGTGTGATCAAAGACAAAACGGAACTGAAGAACTGCCGGATCATAATGCCAAAGTTGAATGGATGACGTTCAAATTTTAATTTGACTGCAAAAATGAATACCAGGATCATTAATGCTACACCCATCAGAAGCCCCGGGACAACACCTCCCATAAACAACTGTGCTACACTGACGCTGGCAGTTGCTCCATAGATGATCAATGGAATACTTGGCGGAAAAATCGGCCCGATTACCGAAGAAGCCGCCGTAACTGCACCCGAGAATTCCTCCGAATAGCCATTGGTTGTCATGGCCTGCATTTCTATGGTTCCAAGACCGCCGGCATCTGCCGCTGCACTTCCGGACATTCCGGCAAAAATGATGCTGGCAACAATATTTGCATGGCCCAGACCACCGGGAATCCACCCTACAAGTTCCTTACAGAAGTTGAAGATCTTATCCGTAATTTTACCGGCATTCATAAGATTTCCTGCAAGCACAAAAAGCGGAATGGCAATTAAGAGATAGGAGTCGATTCCGGTAACCATCTTCTGCCCAATGACCATAAGGGGATATCCCAGGGAAAGGCAACCCAGCACTGCACTTGCACCAATGGAAATACTGATCGGAACACCAATAATCAACAATACGAAAAACGAAATAAAAAATAGTGCCATGATGTCCTCCTTATTTCACTTCTTTTGGTTTTAAAATCTTTTCAGCAATCATTGAAACGGAATCGATTGCCAGGAAACCACCTGCTATGCACATTGGCAGGAAATGCCATGCTTTGGAAATAAACTGCATGGTGGAAAAATAACTGGTACTGTTGATCTTATACATGTTAATATATGCAATCACCATGATCACACCAAGTACGATCGCTGCCAGTTTTCCAATGCACCAGAAAACAGTCTGTAATTTTTCCGACACATGAAGATACAGAATATCCAAGGTAATCAGCCGCTCCTCATGGTAGAGTACGATTACTCCCATAAAGGCCATCCACATAAAGAGGAATCCACAAAGCTCCGTTGAAAACCGGAAGGACTTATTAAAGAAATTACGTGCAACCAGCTCTGTAAGCATCATGGCAACAATTCCTGCAACCAGCAGCATAAGAAGTACCGATACGATCTTCACAAAAATATCTAAAAATTTCTTCACTACTTTCATATTACTGCTCCTTTTTTAAAAAGATATTTCATTAGTGAGCAAGTATTGCATCCAGAACTTCCTGATTAAACCAGGATTCTCCCGCATATCTCTGATAATACTCTTCTCCGCCAAGCTTATCCTTAAAGCTCTGGATATCCGGTTCTTCATCAAATTCAACGCCGGCTTCTTTTAAGGTTTCGGTTGCTGCCTGATTATCTTCTGCAATGGTATCAAAGGAGTATTTCGCAGCTGCTTTTGCCTGCTCTTTCAAAATTGTCTGATACTCTTCCGGAAGTGACTCCCAGGTATCTTTATTTGCAGACATGGTGCAGCCCATCCACATGTAGTTAATGAAGCTGAAATATTTGATATCGTCATAAGTTGCATTTGCAACAAGATGATATGTCGCATTATCCTGTCCCTCTGCAGTACCATTGGAAAGTGCAATTGCAAGTTCATTCAATGCCAGAGCAACCGGATTTGCTCCTAATGTTTCCCAGCAATCCAGGTACATCTGACTGGTTGGTACACGAAGCTTGATGCCCTCTACATCATCTGCCGTATGAATCGGACGATTCGTTGTGGAAATATGACGCATTCCATTGTCACCTTCCGACAGATAAACCAGTCCTGTAGAAGGAAGATCTGCAAAAATCTGTTCTCCCACCTCTCCATTTACTACTTCATAAGCTTCTTCTGCAGAATCAAACAGGAATGGAAGATCCAGAATTTTAGCGTTCTCATAAAATTCTGTGTAACCGGAGGTTCCTGCAAAAATCAAATCGATGGTTCCCATACGTGTAGACATCAATGCTTCTGCATCATTTCCAAGTTCACCGGAATGATGTACATCTAATGTAATCTTCCCTTCGGATGCTTCTTCTACCAGTCTTGCATATTCTATGATCGTTTTGGTTGGTACAGAGTTTTCATTTCCGGGAGAGTATACCGTTAATGTAACAGGTGCTTCGTCAGCCAGTACAGCTGTGCCGCTAAATGCAGAAACTACTAATCCTAAAGTAAGTCCGAGTGCAAATCTTTTCTTCATATCATTTTCTCCTTTTCCAGATTTATTTTTCTCTTATTCATTTATATTTTTGCTTGTTTCTATGTCTGCTTCTACTTTTTCGAGATGCTCCAGAAGCTTCTTTCTTGCAGCTTTCTCATCTTTATCCCGGATCGCCTGTGTAATAGCACTGTGATAAGGGATACAGTTATCTACATTCGCTTCGATCTGAAAGGTTTTCGCCCGGAATGGTCGAAGGTTTTTTGCGATTTCCCGGTTAATAGCGATCAGCAGCTGATTGTGTGTACACTCGATGAGAATACTATGGAATTTCTCATCCAAAAGAGCAAGTTCTTTGCTGTCTTTCTGTTGTGCAGCTTTTCGGAAAGCCTCTATATTACTCTCCAGCTTTCGGAACTCCCGTTCCGTGCCTCGTTCTACAGCCAGACGGATTGCCATTGGTTCAATCGCCAGGCGAACCTCATTGATATCCTTCAATTCCACCTCATTGTCACGAAACCATCCTGCAAGACTCTCTTCTGTTTTTTCCTCTTTCGAAGCAACAAAAGCACCTTTTCCCTGTACAATATCCACCAGACCCTTAGCCTGCAGCAAACGTAATGCTTCACGTACCGACCCGCGCCCGATATTCATCTCATCGCAGAATTCTTTCTCAGAAGGCAGTTTATCCCCCACAGATACCTTCTCACTTAAAATATATTTTCTGATCTCGTCTTCCGCGAGCTGTACTACGGAAACCTTCGCTATTGCTTTCATTTTGTGTCCTCCATGTTTCTGATTTTGCACACAGCTGATCATTCCACTTCGAGAACTGAACGCATTCTGGTTTTCTGTTCTTCATTCAATGGCTGAAACGGCTTTCTGCAGAATCCACAGTCTACCCCTCGAAGAGTCCAGCCATACTTCATCGCATTAAAGATTCCTATGCTGACACATGCTTCAATTCTCTGGTTGATCTCTCTCTGCCAGTGAAGCGCTGTTTGCATATCTCCGGCAAAATAACTCTCCCGTACCTTATGAAACAATGGAGCAAACAGGTTCACGGTAGTACCGATCGTCCCGTATGCACCCACGGATAAAGCAGATAAGAACTGTTCATCGAAACCATTCAGCAATGCCTTCTCGGGAAATGCTGCTCCCATACGTTCCAGGCTGTACAGATTATTAGAGGTATGTTTCACACCTACCACATTTTCATTTTCCAAAAGTCGGCCTGCATTCTGCTTATTGAATTCAATACCGGTAAACTGCGGAATATTATAGATCAGTACCGGTGCATCGGGGACTGCCTTGATCACGTCTTCGTAATAACTCAGAATCTCATCCATGGAAAACCGGTAATAATAAGGAGGAATCATAGATACTGCCAAAGCCCCGGATGAAACTGCATGCTCTGCAAGTTCTATGACATCCTGTGTCCGTATGGTACCTACATGGGAAATGACCGGTACCCTTCCTTTTGCAGCTTTGATCGTATGCTCCAATACTTTTTTTCTCTCTTCCAGACTCAGCAGAAGCGCTTCTCCGGAAGAACCGCAGCAGTAAAAACCTTCTACCCCATCTTCAATCTGACGCTCAACGATTTCTTCCAGGGCATCGTAGTTAACGGACTCGTCCGCATTTGTCGGAGTGAGAAGTGCAGACCAGATACGCTCCAGCTGTGTTTTCTCAATTTTTACCATGCTGTCCATCCTCCGTCAACGACCAGATTCGAACCTGTCATAAAAGAAGATGCTTCGGATGCCAAAAAGATCAGCGAACCATTATACTCGTCTTCTTTTGACATGCGTCCCATAGGCATTCTGGCGGTAAAATTCCCCTGGAAAATTTCGTCTTGTGTATTTCTCCATACACCGGCCGGTGTAAGGGTATTCACACGGATTCCATCTTTTCCCCAATAAGTGGCCAAATAACGGGTAAGATTGTAAATACCCGACTTGGCTGCGGAATAAGCCACCGGCTTAATAAATGGAACACCTGTCAGTTCTTTCTTATAAGCATAAATGTCCTGAATTGGAGAAAGCATTCCATAAATTGAACCCACATTGATTATGGATCCGCCTTTATTCGATTTTCTCATTCGGCTGCCTACTGCCTGACATGCCAGAAATGTTCCGATCAGGTTGACATCTACAACTTCCCGGAACACCTCCTCCGGAAAATTTTCGAATGGGCCGGATACCTCCGGGGGAGCAGATGGCTGTGTATCAATTCCTGCATTGTTCACCAATACATCCGGCGCTTCTCCCCAGGCAGCTTCCATGTCATCCAATGCAATGTTCATACTCTCTTTCTTGGTAATATCCACAGAATAAAACCGCAGATTCGGATTATGAAGTGCATCCGAGCCCAAAGCATTCCGGATTTTTTCTTCGTTTACCGTACGACCCCAAACGGCTACTTTTGCTCCTCTGGAGTGCAATGCTGAAACGAAGTTTTTTCCAATCTGCCCCAGCCCTCCTGTTACAATACAAATCTTGCCTTCCACATTAAATAATGGATCTGACATAATTCCCTCCTTTCTCATTACATTCGTTTTTACTATCTCTATTTCATTGCTGTCACATCATATCATCGTATCGTCTTATCGTATGATTGTATGACAACTTACAATCATTATAATACTCGTAGATGTACAATTATGCAATATGTAATACTGTCCAGTATTTTGATCTTATTTTTGTGCGGTATTAACAAAATACAAATGTCCCTCTCCTCGCCTGTGGACGTATGCTTAAACATTAAGAAAGGCTGCCATCACTGGCAGCCTTCCCTGATTCTTTCTCGGTATTTAATTTTCTATACGTACATTACGATCAGCGTAAGCAGTGCCACGCCAATCTTTTTAAAATTCAAGTGCATCCTAAAAGTCTCCCTCATTTTGCATACCCATATGCATAAAACACTTCTTTGGCAGGAGCAATCCTGACCCGTTCTTACAGATGAAGTACGCGGTCCTGAATCTCCTGTGTTCTTCCCTGGTTCCAGAACTGCGTTCCGATGTAACCACAGGTTCTGCGGGCTACAAACATCTTATTCTGATTTGTATTGCCGCAGTTCGGGCATTCCCAGATCAGTTTTCCACATCCGTCTTCTTTGATGACCATTTCGCCATCATAACCGCATTCTTCACAGAAGTCGCTCTTCGTGTTCAGTTCTGCATACATGATATTGTTGTAGATGAACTGCATAACAGAGAGCACTGCCGGAATGTTATTCTGCATATTCGGCACTTCCACATAGCTGATCGCTCCGCCCGGAGACAGCTTCTGGAAGTCAGCCTCGAAGGACAGTTTATCAAATGCATCGATCTCTTCTGTAACGTGTACATGATAACTGTTGGTGATATAGTTCTTGTCGGTAACGCCTTTGATGATACCAAAGCGTTTCTGGAGACATTTTGCAAACTTGTAAGTGGTGGATTCCATCGGTGTTCCGTAAACGGAATAACTGATATTCTCAGCTGTTCTCCACTCTTTACATTTATCGTTCAGGCGCTGCATCACGGAAAGCGCAAAGGGCTTTGCTTCCGGATCTGTATGGGATTTGCCAAGCATTCTCATACACATTTCATACAGACCTGCATATCCCAGAGAAATCGTGGAATAGCCGCCGTAAAGAAGCGGATCGATCACTTCACCCTTCTTCAGACGCGCCAGAGCACCATATTGCCACAGGATCGGGGCAACATCCGAGATGGTTCCTTTCAGTCTGTCATGGCGGCAGCGCAGTGCGCGATGACAAAGCTCAAGTCTTTCATCCAGAATCTCCCAGAATTTATCCATATCACCTTCCGAAGAGCAGGCTACATCTACCAGATTGATGGTAACAACGCCCTGATTGAATCTTCCGTAGAATTTGTGGCTTCCGTCTGCTTTTCTCTGATTATCTTCCACTGTCAGGAAAGAGCGGCATCCCATGCAAGGATAAACCTCACCGTTTTTCAGCTCTTTCATAATCTTTGCGGAGATGTAATCCGGAACCAGACGCTTTGCAGTACATTTTGCTGCCAGCTCTGTCAGATACCAGTACGGAGTACCTTCGTACACATTGTCCTCATCTAAAACGTAGATCAGTTTCGGGAACGCCGGTGTGATCCATACACCCTTTTCATTCTTCACGCCTTGCATTCTCTGCTTCAGAACTTCTTCAATGATCATGGCAAGGTCCTCACGAACCTTTCCTTCCGGCACTTCATCCAGATACATGAAAACGGTTACAAACGGAGCCTGTCCATTACATGTCATTAAAGTGATCAGCTGATACTGAATCGTCTGAATACCACTTTCCACTTCTGCTCTCAGACGCTTCTCTGTGATCTTGTCGATGATTTCCTCATCCAGGCTCTCTCCGCATTCTGTGCGCTCTTCAACTACTGCTTTTTTGATCTTCTGACGGCTGATATCTACGAAAGGTGCAAGGTGCGCCAGAGTAAAGGACTGTCCGCCATACTGATTGCTGGCTACCTGTGCAACGATCTGTGTAGTTACATTACACGCAGTGAAAAAGCTGTGGGGCTTCTCAATAAGCGTATCGCTGATGACGGTACCGTTCTGCAGCATATCCTCCAGATCGATCAGGTCACAGTTATGCTCCTTCTGTGCAAAGTAATCGGAATCATGGAAATGGATGATTCCCTCTTCATGCGCCTGTACCACGTCCTCCGGAAGAAGAACACGTCTGGAAAGGTCTTTGCTTACCTCCCCGGCCATATAGTCACGCTGTGTCGAGTTGATCACCGGATTCTTGTTGGAATTCTCCTGGTTCACTTCTTCGTTGATGTGTTCGATCAGCGCAAGGATGCCGTTGTCTGTTGTGTTGGATTTACGTGCCAGTTCCCGTTTATAACGATAACGCACATACTTCTGTGCAACCTCGTAACCCCGCATGCCCATGATGCTGGTCTCTACCATATCTTGTATATCCTCTACATTCACTGCATGAGACATTTTACGTACCTGCCCTGCAATATCTTCTGCAATGGCACGCACCTGATAATTGTTCATTTTGTAGATATTCTCTACTTCGTTATTCGCTTTCGAGACTGCATTCACGATCTTGTCGATATCAAATGTAACCTCTTCCCCATTACGCTTAATAACTTTGGTTTTTACTTCCTTTTCCATAATTTCCATAATATTTCCGTTTCTTCTCCCTCATTTACCGTGAAATTGTATAAACAATATCTAGGTGTATTTCCTCTATTTTCAGCACTCATCAACTATATATTGTGTGTGCATGTATAACAATACCACATTATCCTATCTTTGAAAACCCCTAAAATCAAATTAATTTTTTAACAAGTTAAAAAAGAGATTCGGGCCATTTTATAGGCCCAAACCCCTCTTATTTCATCCCGGTTATTCGTAACTGAAGCCTGGAAACAGGCTTTTCACTGCGTTCCTGTGTATTTTCCAGCAGTTCCTTCTTGCTGTCCGTTGCAACGCAATACATGCCATATCCTGCCCCGGAAGGAGCCTTGGAACTCATTTCCAGAATGTATATCTCTCCAGGCTCCACAACTATATCTTGTGTCAGCAGCGGATACACCAGAGAGTTCTTTTTGAAGGATGAAGTGTCTTTCTCCCCTTCATAGAGCACTTCACCGGTTGCTTTCTTCCATAATCTTATATAGATGGGTTCCTCCGTTTCGTTTCCGTCAATGTGGATTCTTCCGCGAATCATATCGATCCGGTGTCCGTCTGCGATAATTTCCTGCCGTACCGTAGAGTTCTCCGAAATCTCGATGGTGTTGTCCAGCTCCAGATTCTGTCCGCAGTTATTATAATAGGTGATTTTTCCCTGGTAGATACCGTACGCAGAGAAAGCCAGCGGTACAACGAAAGCAAACACACCGAACAGGAAGGCGGCCCGGATCTGCCATACCATCCCTTTTCCCACCACTTCTCCTCTTCTCTTGTGATAATTCGGATGTCCGAAGACCACATAGCACAGGAGCACGATCCACATTGCCGTACACAGCAGCTCCTCATCATGGAACATATAGATATCCCACATGGTGCGGGCAAAGTCCGTATGCGGCAGCAGGTACTTCATCACACCAAATACAAGAACTTTTTCTGTTACCATGCTCTGACTGCAGAAGATGTAACAGGCCAGCATGAAAACATTGGTAATCATCATCAGAAGATTGCCGTTTTCATTCATAAAAATATTCAGCAGAAGGAACGGTACCATCAGGAGCAGCCACTGGGGATTCCAGGTTGAAAAACCAAAGATAGCAAAGCTGATCGCCACACACAGGAACATTGCCCAGGAGAACTGTTCCTCCTTTTTCACCTTCTTCTGGTAAGCCCATACCAGCACAAACGCAGAGGCCGCAGCCACCAGATTCAGACCGCAATGGAAAAAACCCACGGAAAATGTCTTCTGTACATACTGCAATGCCCCGAATCCAAATACATTCTTCAGGAAATAAGGATCCCGGATGCCAGGCAGAATCTCTATTGCCAGCGGTGCCCCCATGATCACTCCATAGGAGAAAAGATTCCGGATCTTCTTTTCCTTTAAAACCAGAAGCACAAGAAAATACAGGATCGCATGATATTTAAAGGTAGCTGCGATTCCAAACAGCAACGCAAATCTGCGCATGCCTCCCTTTACATAGAAATACAGTCCCAGCAGCATGAAAAACACGGTAAAGATATCATACTGCGCAAAAATGAACTGACTGAATACGCCAATGGGGAATACCAGAAAGGCAAATCTGCATATGCGGGATTTCCGCTCTCCAAACCCCACTTCTTTCCCGATTTTATAAATCAACCGGGAAGAAGCTACGTAAAGAAGCACCGGAAGCAGCTTATACCACATCATATTGATAAAGCTGTTGGTCAGGATCTCTTCCGGAACATGTCCCAGCAGGTATAGCGGCAGATTCCAGATGGCATAAGCGATAAAGGTGCTGGGCAGGTAATTTGCATAATACCCGCCGGATTGTTCATAGCTGGCTTTATAGAAGTCCGCCAGATGATGATAGACCGTAAAGGAACGATTTCCCGTCAGCCGCAGATCCCCCTGAATGCAGGTTACAAACAGACCTGCCAGAATCAGGATGGTAACGATCCAGTCGATGCGGTTAATGTTCTCTGCATCCCACCACTTCAAGCTTTTCCATCCGCATTTATTGGCAAACGCCGAGGTGTTCTTACGCATGTCTTTCCTCCTGTGCCGTCTTGTCGTCTTCTGCCGTTCGGTTCTCCTCTCTTTCCGGGTCCGATTCAATATCCCCGGTCATCGCGTCAAAGTTCAGCCGTTCTTCTTCCACCACCAGAGGGCGGTTTAGCACCCGGGTATTGATGCTCAGCACGTACTCTCCCAGAAATCCGATAAAAAACAGTTGTAGGGATCCCAGGAAAAACACTCCGATCAACAATGGTGCAACACCGGCAGAGAAACGATTCCAGTAGATCAGCTTTAGTATCAGATAAACGATACCGGCAATAAAGCTGCAGCCTGCAACAAAGAATCCAAAAAACGTTGCCATACGCATGACCACCTTGGAATAGGATGTAATTCCATTCATGGCATAATCATACAGACTGTAAAAATTATTCTTGCTCTTTCCTGCCTTTCGTCTCTGCTGCGTATAAGGGATCGCCGTATAATCAAATCCAAGCTCCGCAATGATTCCACGCAGATAAGGCATCGGGTCCTGCAGTTCTCTTACGACGTCAACAAATGCCTTGTCATACAGACCAAACCCCGTGAAATGTTCAATATGGTCAATATCTGTGATCTTGCGGATCAATTTATAATAAACCGTACGTACAAAGTACATCAGGCGCTTTTCTTTGCTGGACTTTTTTACACCAACCACGATCCTGCTGCCCTTCTCCCATTCCCGGACGAAGGGTACTATCATCTCCACCGGATCCTGAAAGTCTGCACACATACGGATCACGCAGTCTCCATAAGCCTGTTTCATGCCATACACCGGAGATCTGGTCTGACCAAAGTTCCGGGCATTGAAGATTGCTTTGATCCGGGGATTCTCCTTGCATAACCCGCGAAGAAGCGTCTTAGTGTTATCCTTCGAGTGGTTATCGATAAACAGGATTTCATAATCGTATTCCGGCAGATCTTTCTCCATTACATTTACAATGGCATTCGAAAGGGGGACTACATTTCCCTCCTCATTGTAGGTCGGAATTACGACAGATATCTTCTTTTTACTCATTTATTCCTCCATTTTGCATCCATTCCATGGTGCGCCGGATGCCCTGTGCAAAAGAAAACTGCGGCGCAAATCCGGTATCTGCTGTAAGACTTTCAATGTCTGCACACAGCTGCATGACCGTTCCCTCGGGATACGGTCGCTTTCCGATTCCCGGATGTTTGTACATGGCGATCTCTGCCATTTCTTCGATATATTCCTTCAGTGGTCTGGCCTGTCCGCTTCCAACGCAGTATATGGCTCCTGCTTTTCCTTTTTCACCGATCAGATAATAGGCGCGGCCTGCATCTTCACTATACAGATAATCCCACATCTGTCCCGCCGGCGTAAATACGGTTTCTTCCTGCGCCAGCATTTTTCGCAAAGAAGATGCGATCATGGCCGTCTCTTTCTCATAAATCCCATAAACGCTGAAAATTCTGGGCCAGATACATTCCATTCCCAGCTCCCGGCATAAAGTAAAAGCAAGCTTTCCCGCGGCCAGTTTGCTGATGCCGTAAGGCGTCGTGGGATTCGTCGGACTGTCCGGTGCCGTGCGCTGTGGCTGCACCGGTCCGTACTCTGCCTGGGACCCGGCCCCGATAAATCGATGACAGCCAATTCGAAATGCCGCTTTGACAGCATCCAGGGTATACTGAATGTTCAGGCATTGCAGCTGTGTACTGCTGTTTCGGTTGGCTCCGGTATTTCCCCAGGCTATGTGATAAAAAGTGTCACAGACAACGGGAATCTTCTCAGGCAGCAGTTCCAGATGCTCCAGCTGACATTCCACCAGATGAAGATGCGCGCTTTCCGGCAGCCGGGAGCGCTTTTCTGAGTTTTCCCGGACCACCGCATATACCTCAATGCCTTCCTTGATGCATTCCCGTATCAGCGCTGTCCCGATCATACTGGCCGCGCCGGTTACCACAATTCTTCTCATGATTGCTTTGATTCCTCCAAAAGCGGAATATACATATTTTCTTCCAGTTCCTCTCTGGACAAAAATGGTGCCATATCTTCCAACGGCGTAGATACCATACGACCATCCTCCAGTTTTCTGGATGCAACCTTGGGCTCCGTCTTCTGATATCTGGTCACAAACACCTCGCAAATGACGGCTCCCGGACAGTCCAGTACCCTTTGGATCACCTCCGGCAATTGACTGCTGTCACGACAGCACTCATATGGAAATCCATATGCGGCTGAAAGCTTTGACAGATCCGGAAAGCTGAGATCGCCGCTTTCCTCTCCGATTCCCACCAAAGGTTCACCAAAATAATTCTGCTGCGTCTGTCTTATGGAATGGTATCCCTGATTGTTGATCACAAATACCTTAACCGGCAGCTGATTCTGGTATATGGTCTGCAGTTCCTGCAGATTCATCTGCAGGCTGCCCTCCCCGGTAACACAGACGACTTCTCCTTTGTTTGCTGCTGTGCTGATGCCGATTGCAGCCGGCAGGCAGAATCCCATGGCTGCGGTATTGGGATTGGTGATGAAACGCTGTCCCTTCTTCACCTGGAACGCCTGGCTTCCGGCCACTCTGGCCGTCCCTACACTGACCAGCAGTATATCCTTCTCCTTCATGCATCCGGAAAGCTCTGCATAAAAAGCATAAAGATTCGTGCATCCTTCTTCCAGAGTCTTATAATGCTCCCGGGTCACGACCGGATAACGCTTCTTCCATGTCTGGCACTGTTCCCGCCAGCTTTCCTTTTCAAACAGCGGTTTTTCCGGCGTTGCTCCTCGTTCGATGGCCGCATAAAGAAGCTTACGCAGAAAATCTCTGGCATCTGCAACGATGGGCAGATCCACATGCAGATTGGGTTTTCGAAGTTCATTTTCATCAATGTCACAGAAAACCGTATAGGCAGCTCTTGCCCAGCTCTGGTAGTGAAATCCCGTGGTTGTGAAACCCTGCCTGCAAGCCACAGAGATGAAAAGGTCACTGTTCTGGACAGCGAAATTACCGGCACGGTCACCGGTTGTACCGCTTCTTCCAGCAAAAAGCGGATCATCGGAAGCAATGGCGTCCACACTGCTCATCCCCGTTACCACCGGAACTCCCAGAACCTGTGCCAGAGCCTGGAATTCTACGTTGGCTCCGGCAAGCCGCACACCATTTCCAGGTGACAGCACAGGACGTTCACTCTTTTCAATGAGGTCCAGCACCTTTTCGATGACTTCTCCGGAAACCGGTTCCGGCACTTGCCCATAGTCTTCTGCCGGGTCATATGCTTTCAGTTCTTCCGTCTCGATGACTGCTCCCTGGACATCCAGGGGGAGATCCAGCCACACCGGGCCGGGACGCCCCTGCTTCGCAAGGAATAATGCTTTATCCAGATGATAGCGGATCTCCAGAGGCTCCGTCACCATCACGGCATATTTTGTAAGAGGCGTCACCACCGGAACAATGTCACATTCCTGTACCCCCATGCTGCGCAGCTTTAATCCGGAGGCCCTTACCGTTGTCTCGTAGCGTGCCTGTCCGGAAAATACCATCATAGGAATAGAGTCCATCCATCCCCCCAGGATTCCGGTAATGGCATTGGTGGCCCCCGGACCTGTGGTCACACAGACTGCTGCCATCTGATTAGAAAGCCTGGTATATCCCTCTGCCGCCATGGCACAGGCCTGCTCGTGATGCTGATATGTGCAATGCAGAGCCCAGTGATGTCCAAAAGCATCATTCAGGTGCATGGCACCTCCTCCTGTTACAGTAAAAACATCATGGATCCCGTTTTCTGTCAGCCAGTCTGCTATATAATTCGATACTTTTACTCTCATTGATTCACCATACGATTCTCGCATACCATGCGTTTTCCGGATGCTTCCACAGGGATCTCATCCACATAGGTCACATCGATCCGGGCAGCGTCTCCCAGGTATTGCTTATAGGCATTTATCACCATCTGCTCGTCTACCTTCTCCGGATCTGCGTTTAAAAGTAACTCGTAGCGGGTTTTCTCCCACTGAATGCATTTTGCCTGATGCACCACGTCCTCCAGATCGATCAGAACATTTAAGAAACAATGCATCGACAGCGGCTCTCCGTCACAGTTATACAACAGGGATCCTCTGCGGCCATAGATCTCATTAAAATAGCCATGTATGCGGCCTCGTCCGTCACAGATCTCTTCATAAAGCGCCGTATCTCCGGTATCGTAACGTATCATGGGAAAGGCGCGGTTATAATAATCCGTAATAACCACCCGACCAAGCTCCCCGGAATCCGCCGGTTCGTCACTGTCCATCTTCAGGATCTCTATATAAAAATTATAAAGATCCGCTGTATACCATCCCTCTCCCTGAATCTCGCATGCCAGAAAACCATTTTCATTGTTTCCATAGGAACGAACCGGTGAGAACCCGAAGGTTTCCGTCAGGCCTTCCCAGACAGTCTGGGGAAGTCCTTCTCCCATGGCAAAAATCATTTCCACATCCCATTTGCGGATATCAACATTGTATTTCCGGATATAGTTCAGGAGCGGTCCCAATGCGCTGGAATAGCACACCAGAACCTGAATACGTTCTTTCTGAATGCGGCGGCAGATTCCCTGCAGTGCTTCATCACCCATGTTGGATATATCGATCATCAGAAGATTGTTTTTCAGAGACTTCCATTTGGTAATCTTATTTTTCCCTTCGATCCACACACGGAACTCCCCACGTTTCATTCCCATACGGAATCCGTTCAGTTCCATGAAAGAGATATAGTTCATATTATAGCGGATCATCTTCTCCCGGTCACAAAGTACGGTAAAAGGAGCCCCTGTGGATCCACTGGTTTTCAATTTGTACAAAGTATCCTTTTTCTCCTGGTATTCATCACTCAGGATCTGATCCCGTTTCGCATTGTAATCCATCTTGGTCATAACAGGAAAATCCTGCAGAGACAGAGATGGAATATCCTTATAAAATGCGCATTGCTCTCTGGCATATGCCAGAATGGCCCGTGTTCTGCGTTTTGCATAATCCTCTGTGATCCCTTCCACGATCTCCCGTTTGTTAACCATTTTGATTTTCTTCTGTCGGCCGCCTTTGACCATATCCAGCCCCCAGAAGGCCATTCGTCTGATTATCTCACCAGCCTGCTTCATTTTTCGATAACCTGTCCTCTCTCATTCTCCGCTTTGAAGACCCCCAGCACCACCACGGCTGCCACACGGACCGCATTGGCCGCCAGAACGGCACGACAGAAACCCTCCATTCCGGTTCGTTTCGTCCAAAGCAACGTCAATATTCCAATCAATACCAGATGCAGCACCTGCAGGACTACCTGCCAGGTTTCTTTTGTAAAAGTCAATACCACCATAAAAAGGTATACCGAATACAATCCTAATACCTGTCCCAGATTCACAATGGTCATGATGGGACGCACAGTATCAAAGAGCCCTCGGTAGAACAGCCATACGAACAAAGGCGTTCCGACCTGCGTGGCTGCAAAAAAAGCGGCTGCC
>JABUSW010000325.1 GCA_021443885.1 Blautia sp. | reverse complement strand
GCCGCTCATGCTGACACCGCCGATAACGCAGGCTGCGATAACGTCCATCTCACCGCCCTGCTGCATATCCGGCATGGCAGATGCATAGATGGATACCTGAAGGGCTCCGCCAAGACCTGCCAGAAATCCCATGATGGTGTAAACCAGTAATTTCACATTCGGTACGTTAATTCCGGAAACCTCTGCTGCGCTGGGGTTGCTTCCTACTGCATAGATCTTACGGCCGGTTCTTGTCCATTTCATAAAGAAGAAGAACACAACGTAACAGATCAGAATAACCCAGATGACACAGTTGATTCCCAGCACCTTGGTGGTTGCAAAGTTCTTGAAGCTTCCAAGAGCTGCCGCACCGGCCCACTCACCACCATTGGAAATGAGATAACCCATAGCACGGTAAATATACATAAAGCCCATGGTGGCAATGATAGGCGGTACATCTGCTCTGGAGATTACCAGACCAACGACTACACCGCAGGCAATACCGATTGCCATGGCGATGACAAACGCCAACAGCGGGCTGCTGATATGCTCATATTTCAAAAGCATACCAATGGCCATACCGGATAGTGCCAGGGTGGACATGATCGAAATATCGATACCGCCTACCAGCATGACGCAAAGCATACCCAGCGCCAGTACCAGTGTGACTGCATTGTTTTTCAATAGTGTTTCCAGTGATTTTCCTGTCAGAAAGCTGGGACTGAATGCCGTAACCACAGCCATCAGGAGAATCAGAATAATGGCCAGCAGGAATTCACGAGAGCCTGTCAGTTTTTTGATAAAAGATTTGTTGTTCATTTATTTGGCCCCCTTTCCTGTGCTTTTCTCCATGGCAAGCTCCAGGATACCTTCCTGTGTCGCTTCTGCTCTGGAAAGCTCACCAGTCTTTCGACCATTGCACATAACGATGATTCTGTCTGCCATACCAAGAATCTCCGGCATTTCCGAAGAAATCAGGATGATGCCGTAGCCTTTTAATGCAAGATCTCCCATGATGGCATAGATTTCAGCTTTCGCACCAACGTCTACACCCTTGGTAGGCTCATCCATGATAACCAGTTTCATTTCCTGGCTGAGAGCCTTGGCAACTACGACCTTCTGCTGATTACCGCCGGACAGAGAGCTTGCCGGCTGGAAGATATCAACGGCTTTGGTATCCACTTCCTCCAAAAGGTCTTTGGAAAGCTCACGTTCCTTATTCTCGTCGTTGATTCCGCCCTTTGCATATTTGCTGATGGTAGGAAGCGTTACATTTCTTCCCAGCCCCCAGCTCATGATCAGCCCTTCCTTCTGACGGTCTTCCGGAAGAAGGATGATACCTTTCTCCATTGCATCCGACGGTTGCTTGATATCGATGGGTTTTCCTTCCAGATATACCGAGCCGGAATCCGGACGGGTAATACCGCAGAATGCTTCTACAACTTCTGTACGTCCTGCACCAACCAGACCGGTCAGACCAACGATCTCACCTGCCCGCACGTCAAAGGACACATCCTTAAAGAAACCGGTTCTGGACAAATTCTCCACCCGGAGGATCTCCTCACCGATCTGGACGGTTGGTTTCGGGAACAGGTCTTTGATCTCACGACCAACCATGGCCTTGATCAGATCTGCATTTGTAATGCCGTCAACATTGTATGTTCCGACATACTGAGAATCACGAAATACCGTGATTCTTTCCGCAAGACGATACATATCTTCAAAACGATGGGAAATAAAGATAATAGACACGCCTTCCGCTTTCAATTTATCAACCAAAGTGTACAATTTCTCGGACTCGGATCTGGTAAGACATGCTGTCGGTTCGTCCAGAATAATGATCTTCGCATTTGTTGACATAGCCTTTGCGATCTCAACCATCTGCTGCTGTGCAACACTGAGGTTTCCCATTTCTGCCGTTGCATCGAAGTCTGCATCCAGCTGTGCCAGAAGCTTGTTGGCTTCTTCATTCATTGCTTTCCACTGGATCATGCCTCTCTTAATGATCTCATGCCCCATGAAAATGTTTTCTGCAACTGTCAGATCCGGATAAGAAGTCGGGTGCTGGTAAACAGCTGCAATACCAGCTGCCTGTGCATCCTTTGTTCCCTTGAAGTCAACCTTCTTTCCATACAGGAACATTTCGCCTTCTTCTGCTTTGTGCACGCCAGTGATAACCTTGATAAATGTAGATTTACCGGCTCCGTTCTCGCCCATCAGTGCATGAACTTCGCCTGGTTTCAGCTGAAACTGTACATTGTTCAAAGCCTTTACACCCGGAAAAATCTTGGTTATACCTTTTAGTTCAAGAATATATTCCGACACTTTCGTTTCCCTCCTAGTTTTATTTGTTTTCATTATACCAATAATGCTTTTTTTATGATACGGGAAATTTTTTTGAATAGAGGTAAAATATTCCTCTCATGTATGCTATAATTCTACTCAGTAAACTGACTTTCCGGTTTTGCCTGAAACGGCAGTCCCGGAGAATGCCTGCGAATCCTCCACGTGATTTGCGATTGAATCAAAATCGATCATTACAGGAGTCAATATGAAGTTATTAATTGTAGATGATGAAGAACTTACCCGTATCGGACTGATCTCCTCCCTTGACTGGGCCTCTCTTGGTATTCATGAGATCTATCAGGCAGATGACGGAATCAACGGTCTGCACATGGCACGCATCCATCGGCCGGAAATCATTCTTTGCGACGTACGTATGCCCAGAATGGATGGCATTGCCATGCTGGAACAGCTGGAAAAAGAACACCCGGACTTTGTGCCGGTGTTTATGAGCGGTTATTCGGACAAAGAATACCTGAAAGCTGCTATCCGGCTGAAAGCAGTCACCTATATTGAGAAACCCCTGGATCCTGCCGAGGTGCGGGAAGCCATTTTGGAAGCACAATCCATCTATATCCAGAAAGCGCATTCAAGACGGGTGGAAACCATGCACTCCATGGAGAACATGACGAGACTTGCGCTGCTTCTGACCTCTCCCTTTGAGACCAATCATTCGAATATACAGAGTCTCCTTCTGGAAACCCGAATACCGGTAGATTCCGGCACCTATTTTACAGCCTTTGTCATTAAGATGGACAAGGATCTGGAAGTGATCCGTTCCGAAATAAACCGGATCCGCAAGGAACTGGAAGAGAAATACGCAGATTCTTCCTGGTCTTCCCTCTTTGCGGAAAAGCGTCATCAATATCTGGTCTATTATCTATATGGGGCTTCCCGCCTGGAAGAACATAACATCCGGGAGATCGGCGAGGAGCTTTGTGAACTCCACAAAAGAATCGCCCGCTGCCTTGTCACTGCCGGCGGTTGCTTCCAGGGTGTTGAAAACGCATACCATTCCTACATGGCCGCCGTAGTGCTTTTGCAGAACTGTTTCTTTTATCCGCAGAATCGTTTTTATACGGATGCAGACATAACCAATACCAATCGGACAGACAAGACTGTGGCAGGGAGAGACATGACCGGCACTGATACTAAGAACACATCCGTTTTTGATCATAACCATCCGGAAGAGGATTATCCTGGTCTTCTATTCGAACGGAACGAGGAAAAGACAACTGTTTTTTTACAGAAGCTGAATCAGTATTATTCAGAGAATCATTCGGTTCTGATCAACCAGGCAAAAGATTCTTATTACAAGATGTTTGTTTCTTTGGACAATGCGCGCCGGAATTATCAGCTCCCTCCCATCTCTTCCGCATCTCACAATGCCGTAGAGTACCTGGAAAAATGCTTCTCTTATCAGGATCTGCATGAAGCACTTGTCCGGCAGACTGCCGATTACTTCCAGGATGTTTCCGAAATATTGCCGGAGAATCCTACCATCAAAATGATCCGGGAATACATTGAAGAAAACTATTCCAATGAATTGCTGTCGGTAAAAGACATCGGAGAACACGTTGCGCTTTCCACTTCCTACCTGTGTACCTTTTTCAAAAACGAAACCGGTAAAACTTTAAATCAATATCTGACGGATTTTCGCATGGAAAAAGCAAAACAGCTGCTGGACAATCCCCGGTACCGGATCACAGAGATCTCTTCCATGGTAGGATACAGTGACGGCAACTATTTCGGAAAGAGCTTTAAAAAACACACCGGTTCCACACCTTCCGAGTACAGAGAAAAGAATCTATAGATCATGAATACATTAAACCAAAAGCTTCACGCCTTCTGGGGCAATCTGAAGCTGCAGACCAAATATAACAGCGTATTGCTGACGGCTGTGGCCATTCTGGTCCTGATGATGGGAGTCTTCTTCTCCGGAAGGATCTACGATATGGTGGTGGCGGATACCATTCGTCAGGAACAGGATTCCTCCAGCAAAACTGCTCCTTTGATCGAAGCCAAAATACAAAAACTGGTGGATACAGAACAACTTCTGCATAACCACGAATTCTACACTTCCTTATATACGATGAATATGAGCCGTACCTGTGATACCCTTCCATCGAATCACATTGCCTGTGACTTTCAATCAGAAGTCCGGGAAACGCTTAAAGATTCCGATTTTATGTCATACCGGATCTACCTGGATTGTCCGGCAGAGGATTGTACATTTTTTCAATCTGAATTCACCAGCGATATTTTCTTTCCTGCTGAAAGGATCAAAGGAACCTACTGGTATGGCATTTTCCAGGGCACCAACGTGAACGAGCTGTTTTGTCCCTCTTTCTACCTTGGCAAAAAAGAAAGTCAGATGTGCGGTGATATTGCTTATATCCGACGTTCAACCGTTACTTATCACGACCGGCAGATTCCAATGTATACCGCAATCTACGGCAGCACCGATTCCATCGAAGCTATTCTGAAGGACAATCTCTCTTTACCCGGAAGTGTCTCTTATATCCTGAATGACAGAGACAATCTGGTCGCCAGTTCCGATGAAAAAATCTCCGGCATATACTGGCTTAGCTTCGATACGATCCAGGATTCTTTTATGTCCTCCAACAGTTTTATCGAAAGAACGATTCTGGATCAGAAGGTCTATTCCGGGTTCTACAGCATCAATAACGCAGGATGGTTCATGGTTACGATCCTTCCATCGGCTCCCCTGGTCCGTCAAAGCAACCAGATCATGATACGGTTTATCGTCATCGTTCTTGCGATTCTGGCTTTGTCGATGCTGATCGCATCCAGAATGTCCCGTTCCATTACAAACCGAATCTCCTCTGTCATCACCCAGATGAACCATGTGCGAAAAGGAAACCTGAAGCCTATGGAACCATCCCTGGAGCATGACGAGGTGGGTGACCTGATCAACACTTATAATTACATGGCACAAAAAATGACACAGCTGATGGAAGAGCAGGCTGCTGCCGCAGAAGACCTTCGTATCGCAGAATTTAATTCTCTGCAGGCACAGATCAACCCGCATTTTCTGTACAATACCATGGACATGATCAACTGGCTGGCCCAGCAGGGCCGCACCTCCGAGATCAGCGATGCCGTGCAGAATCTTTCCCGCTTCTACAAGCTGACCCTCAGTAAGAAGCAGACCATGAGTACCATCGCACAGGAAATGGAACACATTTCTATCTATGTGAAGCTGCAGAATATGCGGTTTCACAACAACATCGACCTGATCATCGATATCCCGGATGAGATCCAGGATTTCCCCATTCCGAAGCTGACACTGCAGCCGGTAGTGGAAAATGCGATCCTCCATGGAATTCTGGAAAAAGACACCAAGGTGGGCACCATCGTTCTCACCGGATGGCAGGAAGAAGCGGACATCCTTCTTCTGATCTCCGATGATGGTGTGGGAATCCCTCCGGAGATCCTTCCGCATATTCTTTCCGGAAATGGAAAAAGCACCTCCGGCGGAACAAACATTGCCATATATAACACCCATCGGAGATTGCAGCTTCTGTACGGACCGGATTATGGACTGTCCTACAATAGTACTGTGGGGGAAGGCACCGAGGTAACCATCCGTATCCCGACAGGCTCGTCCCTCTGAAACTCCACCGCATTCTGATCTTTTGAGATGCATGCAAAAGCCCATCCTCATCTGCTGCAGCAGAGATGGATGGGCTTTTTATTAGGAATTTATCAATTTATCGAAAAAGGATTATCAATACAGTTATTCTGCAATTATCTGCAGACAATGTCAACCGGAACGTTGAAGATCTTTGCAACCTTCAAGATGGTATCAATATGACGCCCAACTGCTGCTGCCATATGATGTGTCGGACCGGCCTCGCTCCACTTGTTGCAGAACTCTCTTGCGCTGATGGAGAAACGTGTTCTCATGTTGGTATCACCAAACATGAAGATCGGTCCATCTTCGTTTACGCCCTCTGCCACTACAAACTTGAAGTTGCCGTCTTTATCCTGCGTAATTCCAAGATATGTGATATCACCTGTCGGTGGATAGAACTGTGTCAGATATCCGCCGCCGGTCTTGCCGTGGAATACATCTACGATCTTCATGGTTGGCTTGTGAGCCTGGGAAATATCTGCATCTCCGGATCCGGAATGACCAATGATACAAATGTCTTCGTTAAAGTCGATGGAGTACATCTCGGACAGCTGACCTGTTCCGGAAATGGTCTTCAGAATAGACATAGCCATAGCAACCTTAATGTCACCCTCTACTGCACATGCGGTACCCTGTTTGATCAACATAGAGAATGCAGGAATCAGCATGCTGTCCAGCTTGCCTGCAACGCCCTGAGAGAATCCATCGTAATGGGAAGCTACGAAACCAAGCTGTTCATCTTTTACCCACTGTTCAAAAGCAACGACGTATTTCGCCATATCCCAGACTTTCTCAATGGTTCCGCCGCCTTCGATCTCGAAGGTATCCAGAATATCCTGTGCTTTTGCACGGATCGCTTCTTCGTCTGTGATATCATCTGCGATTGCCCACATTTTTTCCCAGTCAAACTGTTTTGTGTACAGCCACATTCTATGATAAAGATTTGTCTCATCAATATAGAGGTCCATCATCCCCGGATAAGGTCTTCCGATCTGGGCAAGGTTTGTGTTACGGAATCTTCTGCGAACCTGTGCGGCTTTGCACCAGTCTTCGATTTCCGCCTGAACGTATGGGTCTCCACCTTCTACCACACCGGTGATAACCGCATGTCTCTTGCCGGCTCTCTCCAGATCCGCTACCATTTCACCTACTGCGCCGCATGCATACAGCTCACCCAGCCACTTTGGTGTATCTGTGTTGGCATAATCCGGAGCCTTCAGTTTCTGAACATTTACCAGAACAACCGGTACATCCAGGTCACGAACTGCAGGAAGCATATTGTAAGATGTTGCATATGTAAGAAGCTGAAGAATTACAAGGTCAACGTCTGCTGCCCGGAATTTGTCACCGGCTGCCTGGGATAATTCTTTCGTTGTAACGATTCCGCCATCGATGATCTCAACAGTATCCGGAATTGTTTTCTTGAATGCTTCATACTGTCCCTCAAATTCCGGAACCAGTGTGGGGAACTGTGGAAGGTATGCACCTAATGCAATGGCAAAAACGCCGACTTTTGCTTTTGTTTCAACTAACATCTTTTTTTCCTCCATAGCATTTTTTGAAAAGTTTTATTTCTTACCAGTATTCTATCAGCTTATCCGTCAATTTGATACGGGAATATCTTTTGAATACTGGTAATTTTTTTCTCCTTATGCCTCGTATGTCTTAATATCAAAGGATTCATGAATAATGGTTCTTGCTTCCGGAATGGACTGGAACTCACCGGACTTCAGCATCTGTGCAGTGATGTTTCCGATAGCAGTAGCTTCTCCGGGGCCTGCCTCCACCTTTTTCCCGGTTGCTTTCGCCGTCAGCTCATTCAGGTATCCGGCATTGGAGCCGCCGCCGACTACGCAGATCCGGCTGTAGGTACGGCCTGTCATCTCTTCCAGTTCCTTTGCCGTTTTCGCATAACATTCCGCAAGACTGGTGTAAATAACCGTTGCCAGCTCTCCCATGGTCTCCGGAACCTGCTGCCCTGTTCTTCTGCAGTAATCCTTGACTTCCTCCGTCATGTTCTTCGGAGACAGGAAACACTCGTCATTGGCATCTACTCTGGACGGGAAATCCTTTGCTTCCTCTGCCATGGAACATATCTGAGCAAAACTGTACATATCATTGACTTCATGACGGACAGACTGGATCATCCACAGACCCATGATGTTCTTCAGATACCGGTAGGTATTGTTGTATCCGCCTTCGTTTGTCAGGTTCAATTCACAGCTTCTCTTAGATGTTTCCGGAGTGGTTCTTTCCAGACCCATCAAGGACCAGGTGCCGGAGCTGATATAAATGAAATCATCGTCATTTGCCGGAACTGCCAGTACAGCAGAACCTGTATCATGAGATGCCGGAGCAATGACATCCAGATCAAACCCAACTTCCTCCTTGATCTTTTCGCTGAATCTGCCAATGCTGGTTCCCGGCATGATCAGCTTCTGGAAGATCTTTCTGGGATATCCAAGCTTGTCGATCACTTCGTAGTCATAATCTCTTGTTAATGCATTTACCAGGTTGCCGGTGGTTGCTTCCGTATACTCGTTTGTCTTCTGACCTGTCAGAAGGAAGTGGAAATAATCCGGCACGTAAAGCAATGTTTCTGCCTGCTCCAGATATTCCGGATGCTGTTTCTTAATCGCCATCAGCTGGTATACGGTATTGAAAATTGCCTTCTGAATACCGGTTCTCTCGTAGAGCTCCTCCTGAGGCACGATCTTATATACTTCCTCATCCATGCCATCGGTACGATGATCGCGATATCCCACCGTATTTCCGATCACCTTTTCATCTTTGTCAAGGAGAACAAAGTCGACACCCCATGTATCAACAGCCATACTTACCGGTATTTTTCCAAGCTCTTTACATTTCTTAAGACCGACGATCACCTCTTTGAAAATCCGATCATATTCCCAGCAGAGTTCTCCATCCTTATCTACCATGCCGTTTTCAAAACGATGCACTTCCTCCAGAATCATCTTGCCATCTTCCATGTGTCCCAGAATATGACGCCCGCTGGATGCTCCCATATCGACTGCCAAATAATAAGTAGCCATCTGCAATTCCTCCTGTTTTTCGCTTCTATGTTTATTAAAAATATACAATAATCTGATGTCAGTACACAGATTATTCTCCAATTTTTATATTAACATACGAAAATGTATTCTTACAAGTAAAAACCCGACATATTTCATTAATTTTTGATTCCTGTCTCAAAACATATGTTCCATAAAGTACTTGCTTATAATCTGATCATCTTTCAGAATCGAAACAGGGGACTGCGGCATAATTACCGCAATCCCCTGCGAAATTCATTTTCCTGTTCCATTGTTTGGGTTGGATTTCAAAAATGCTTACGGATCCTTTATTCTACGATAAATCCATCCTCATCCCAGAGATCATGCCAGTCATTTGCGCCCGGCCACAGGAATACCTGCCCTTTTACAAGACGGTTATTGCATTCCAATGTAACGATTTTATCCATCTCTTCCTGTGTCAGCGGATCTTCTGTCATACATTTCAGATTGCTTGTGTATTCCATTTCATGAATGGAGAACGGAATCGGGATCTGTCCTCTCTGATGTGCCCATTTCAAAGCGATCAATGCCGGGTGTACGCCATGTGCTTTTGCGATCTCCTGCATCACTTCGGTCTGCAGATCTGCCACATCTTCCGGCATCATATCACGTTCCGGACGCTGCGGGGAACCCAATGGCATGAATCCGATGGGCTGGATCTTATGTGCTACAAGATAGTCAAACAGCTCCTGCTGCTGGAAGCATGGATGCAATTCACTCTCGCATGCTACCGGCATGATCTTCATCATTGGAAGTACTGCTTCCAGTTTCGGAATCGTCATATTGGAGATTCCGATATATTTGATCAGGCCTTTCTCAACCAGCTCTTCACACTGTCTGTATGTATTCATGAACCGCTCTGCTGTAAATGGCTTGGAATCCGGATTTCTGGAATCCACATCGCATCCCGGTGCATGATAGTTCGGGAATGGCCAGTGAATGAAGAAAACGTCGATATAGTCGCACTGAAGATCTGCGATGGATTTTCTGCAGGATTCTTCTACTCTTTCATGCATGTCATTCCATACCTTCGTCATGATCACCAGATCTTCTCTTTTTACAACACCCTCGTCAAAGGCTGCCTTAAATACTTCTCCGATCTGATCTTCATTTCCATAGCATGCAGCACAGTCGAACATCCGATATCCGCAGCGGATCGCGCCTGCTACTGCATTGGATACCTGGTCCGGTGTAAAACGGTCAGATCCAAAGGTTCCCATTCCAACACAGGGAATCTCTACGCCATTGTAAAGCTTGATTTTTGGCACATCTGCCTGATTGATAATTGTTGCCATTTCATTTCCTCCTTATTTTCTCTTTATCGAATCTTCTTAACCACGATCTGTGGAAGAAGCATTTCCATATCTTCTTTTACGAAAAAGCCTGTCTCCAGACGCATTGCATTGGCAGCCGATACCGCACTTGCCAGACGAATGCTGTCTTCTATGGAGTATCCTCTGGACATGCCTACCGCAAAGCCGGCAATCATGGAATCACCGCATCCCACGGTATTTACCGCATCAATTTTCGGCACCTTTACATCGTAGACACCATCTGCAGTCGATATCAGAGAACCGTCTCCTCCCAAAGAAATCACCACGATTTCGATTCCGTCATCATGAAGCTCCTGCGCTGCTTCCAGAAGGGCACTGCGGCTGTTCATAGGGCGCCCTGTCAGCATTCGGATCTCGTCAATATTGGGCTTGATCATCGTCGGTCCTTCTACGATACATTCCTCCAAAAGCTTTCCGCTGGTATCCAGAATCACCGGTTTTCCCATTTCTCTGGCCGCACGGATCAGTCTTTTATACAACCTGGCATCTGCCCCTTTGGGGACACTGCCGGAAATTGCGACCACTTTGCAGTCCGGCAGAAGCGTCTCAAATTTTGCAACGAGACGGTCGCAGTCCTCCTGTGTCACGGCAAAACCCGGCTCCAGAAATTCTGTCTGCTGATTCTTCACTTCATCCCAGATATTAATGCAGGTCCGGCTTTCCCCGTCGCACCATACGAAATCACTGATCAGCCCTCTTGCCTCTACGCGTTCGGAGATGAATTTTCCGGCATGTCCTCCAAGAAATCCTGTTGCCGTCATTTTTTCCCCGATAATAGAGGCAACCCTGGCAACGTTGATCCCTTTGCCGCCGGCGTTGGCAACACAGGATTTGACCCTGTTAACGTTTCCTACCCCGAATCCTTCCACAACATACCTTTTATCGATGGCCGCATTGGCTGTTACTGTAAGAATCATATTTCAACAATCCCTTCTTAGTCTTCATTTACCAGAAGTATCTTGCCCTGTACAAGACCAGGGGTCTTATAAAGCTGGAAAGCCTCCTGTGTCTGACTCATTGGAATTTTACGGAAGATCAGACTCTGATCAAATTTCAGCTGTCCTGTAGCAAAATAATGTGCGGTCAGTTCCCATTCTTTTCCAGGGAACGGCGAGCTGTAGGACATCCAGGAACCTGTAAGCTTAAACTCTTTCCGGTTCATATTTTCCCACTGCTTTGGTGTAAAAGACAGATCTACATGCGGCGTTCCAATGAAGCAGACATGGGCTTTGTTGCCAGCCAGTTCGAATGCCATGTGCATGGTCGGAACCTGTCCGGCTGTCTCATATACATAGCCATAACCCTTATTGTTCGTAAGAGCCATTGCCTTCTCCATATATCCCTCTTCCAGGGTGTTGATGACTTCATCCGCACCAAGCCGTTTCGCCAATGCAAGCCTTTCCTCACTGATATCGAATACAACTACCTTCTTTGAGCCGAAGATCTTTGCCCACTGCATGGTGAACATGCCAATGGTTCCTCCTCCCAGAATCGCAACATACTGCCCGCCCTGGTAATCGTTCTGCAGAAGCCCATGAAGAGCAACCGTAGACGGCTCAAACATGGCACCCTGCTCATAGGAAATCGATGGATCGTATGGTACCGCACTCTGTTCCGGGATTACAACGTAATCAGCATTGCTTCCCTGCTCTCTGGAACCGATGAAGCTATAATGTTTGCACAGGGAGAAGTTTCCATTCTGACAATCATCACATTTCATGCATGGAATCAGCGGCGCGCCGGATACGTGATCTCCAACTTTTACTTTTGTTACGCCCTCTCCAATCTCCACTACGTCGCCGGAAAACTCATGACCGAGTACGATGGGATAAAAATGCACGCCATTGTGCAATACCCGGGGAACATCGGAGCCACAGATTCCGGAGGCTTTTACTTTGACTTTGACATAGCCCGGTTTTACCTGCGGCTCATCGATATCCATATAGCGAACGTCTTCGTTCGCAACAACAACTGCTGCTTTCAATTTGAATTCCTCCTAACTTCTTATTTCATAAGTCCCTTAAGACTCTCATATAATTCACGATAGGTGTCGTAGGTCTTATCATATACCGCTTGCATCTCATCATCAGGCTGGTGTACTCTGGTTTCTTTTACCGTAAGAGCAACGGCTTCTTCATAGCTTTCGTAGAAGCCAACGCCTACGCCTGCCAGTATCGCCGCGCCCAATGTGGTTGCGGTATCCGATGACGGCACTACGATGGGTTTCCCTGTGACATCAGATTTAATCTGGGTCCACAAAAGAGAATTAGCGGATCCTCCCATGGCACGCAGCACTTCAACCTTTGCTCCCGCCTCTTCTGCGATTTCCAGATTGTGGCGAAGAGACATTGCCACACCTTCCATACAGGCCCGAACCATATGTCCTTTGGTTTTCGAGAAATCCAGTCCATAGAACACGCCCTTTGCATGGGGGTTCCAGATGGGAGACCTCTCTCCGGACATATACGGCAGAAATACAACTCCTTCACAGCCAGCCGGCACTTCCCTGGCTATGACGTTCAGCTGGTTCAAAGAGGATTCCCCGGTGCTTTCCTGCATCAGGCGTTCATAACCTGCAAATTCTCTTTCAAACCAACGCATTACACCACCGCCTCCGGTGGTGCCGCCCTGCAAAAGCCACTGTCCCGGAACCACGTGATAGCCCAGGATCAGCCTTGGATCCGCTTTGTATTCATCCATGCAAATACTCATTCCGCCTGCCTGTCCGCCCTGTTCCTGGGTCTCTCCGGGATGGATCACACCTGCTCCCAAGGTTCCGCAGGCTGCATCCAGTCCGCCGGCAACCACTGGTGTCCCTGCTGCCAGTCCGCTTTCCATTGCCGCCTTCTCTGTTACCGTTCCTACTACGGTATCACAGGAGACGATCTCCGGAAGAAACTGCATTGGAATCCCCAGCTTCCTGCACATATCAGCATCCCATTGTCCGGACTTCATATCAAATCCATGAATTCCATACCCTTGGGAAATATCCTGTGTGATGGCTCCGGTCAGACAATAAGCAATGTAACTGTTGGACTGCAGGATCTTGTCGATCTTCTCATAGACATCCGGCAGATTCTCCTTATACCAGATGATCTTTGCTGTTGTATAAGAGGGCTGCAGAGAATTTCCTGCCACTGCAAAAATACTCTCATCGCCAATTTCTTTATTTAACCGATCGCAGACCGCCTGTGCTCTGGTGTCCATCCAGATCGGCGTGTTACAGAGAACATTTCCCTCCTGATCAAGTGCGATGGCAGACCAGCTCTGCCCGTCAATACCGATTCCGGCGATCTCTCCTGCCTGAAGCTTTCCGGTCTGAAGAAGCCTTTTGATCGCATCGCAGACCCCTTTCCACCACTCTTGCGGATTCTGTTCTACCCAACCATCCTGCGGATAGTAAACCGGATACTCTTCTGTAGCAGACGCAATAACAGCGCCGTTTTTATCAAAAGCTGCAACCTTACATGCGCTTGTTCCAATATCTATACCAAGTAAATATTTTTTCTCCATGTTATCTCCATGCATAACCAGTACCTCGTTTTCGGAAGAGCCAGGCCAGATTCTTGTTTCTTAAAAACCCGGATCAAAAATGCCGGTCTGCCTCCCGTTCGTCCCCTTTAAAAGCTGTGGAGGGACTGGTTTAAATCCAAAATTGATTTGCCACTTATAATTTCCGTCTGCAACTTCACGCTTTCGATTGTCGGAATTCCTGCAGTCGAATTCCCATCCGGATTCGCTTCCATCCCGGAATCCTGGTGTCCTTCCAGATGCTTCAGCATTCTGTTGGCTGCTTCTCTGGCAATGGCTTCTGTCGGCTGCGTTACGATGGTCAGCTTCGGATGACACGCTCTGGCAAATTGCAGATTGTCGAAGCCGATCACCGACAAATCCTCCGGAATCCGCAATCCCAGCTCATTCATGGCGATCACAGCTCCCATGGTCATTTCGTAATTTGTCACAAAAACGGCCGTCATATGAGGATTGCGCAAAATCAGTTCTTTTAACGCTTCCACACCACCCTGGATGGTATAATCCCCATGATAGATCAAAGATTCCTGCACCGGGACTTCGTATTCTGCATGCGCCCTGGCGTATCCGTTCAAGCGTTCCTGCGCGGTGAAAATATCTCTTGGACCGCTGATGATCCCAATATTCCGATGTCCTTTTTCCAAAAGCAGCCCCACGGCATTCTCGCCTGCTTTCTGGTTGTCCACCAACACACTGTCACAGGCAAGTCCCTGGATTTTCCGGTCAATGAGCACAATGGGCTTTCCCGTCTTCTGAAACTGCAGCAAATGATTTCCCATTTTATCCACCGGCATGTTGATGATCCCATCCACTCTTTTGCGCAGAAGAAATTCAACCGCCTCGCATTCCAGGTTTTTATCCGTACGGCAGTCACATACAATGGTAGCATAACCATGGCTTCGCAGGATATCTTCCATCTCTGTTATGATCTCTGCAAAAAAAGTATTGTTCAGCTCCGGAATCACCACACCGATGGTCTTCGTTGCATTGGTCTTCAAGTTTCTGGCTAACTCATTCACTTCATAATGCAGTTCTTCAATCGCTTCCTCGATCTTCGCCCTGTTTTTCTCGCGAACATTTCCACCATTGAAGTATGAGGATATGGTGGCTAACCCAAGCCCGGTACGTTTCGCAATGTCTTTCATGGTTGCTGCCATTGTCCACTCCTCCTTACCGACTACATCTTTTATTTTGCTTTTCCATCACATCCGCAGACTTTCATGCGGCCCATAACGAGATTCTTCACTGCTGCAATTCCGGCTTTTCCGTATGCCTTCGGATCAATGGTATTGGGGTTCTCGGCAAAAACCTCTGTAACCGCTTTGCTGTATGCAGCACGAAGTTCTGTTGCAAAGTTTACTTTGCAGATACCACGGCTTACACAGTCACGGACATCCTCATCGGTAAGTCCGGAAGCACCATGCAGTACCAGAGGAATGTCCACAACTTTGCGGATCTCACTGAGACGTTCCTTATCCAGAACCGGAGTTCCTACATAGAAGCCATGTGCGGTCCCGATGGCAACTGCAAGGGAAGTAACACCGGTTCTCTCAACAAACTCTTTTGCCTGCATTGGATCGGTATTGGTATCTGCTTCCGCTTCCAGATCATCTTCTTTGCCGCCAACCTTACCAAGCTCTGCTTCACAAGGAATGTCCAAAGCTGCTGCAACATCTGCAACTTTCCTGCTGACTTCCACATTTCCTTCGAAATCGAATTTCGAACCGTCAATCATTACGGATGTATAACCGGCTTTCATAGCCTGCATAGCCAGTTCAAAACTGCTGCCATGATCCAGATGCAGACATACCGGAACGGATGCCTTCTTTGCTTCCGCTGCGACGATTGCTGCATATGTATCCAATGTTCCATACTTGATGGTGGAAGGTGTAGTCTGGATCATAACCGGAGCACACAGTTCTTCTGCTGCTGCGATGATCGCCTTTACCATTTCCATGTTTTCTGCATTAAAAGCACCAACTGCGTACCCGCCTTTCTGTGCGTCAAGAAGCATCTCTTTTGATGTTACTAATGGCATAATTTTTTCCTCCTGCTTACTTAAATTCCTGGTTTTTGTATCGATTCGAAAACGAAACCGAAACGTTTCTGTTTTATTCATCATACTATCCGGCCTGCGCTTTGTCAACAAGAAAATATTCATCATTTTATGGAAAAAAATACCTTGAATTCTTCCGTACAAAAGGCTAAATTAGACTTAGCAGATCAATAGCATTCTGAAAGGAGCAAATTATCATGTTAAAAGGTATTCCATCAATTCTTTCACCGGAATTATTAAAAGTATTGTGCGAGATGGGGCACAGTGACCGTCTTGTAATTGCAGACGGCAATTTCCCCACTGAGTCTATGGGCAAGAACGCAATCACCATCCGCTGCGACGGTCATGGCGTTCCGGAGATCCTGGATGCGATCCTTCAGGTGTTCCCACTGGACACCTATGTAGAGAAGCCAGTTAATCTTATGGAAGTTATGCCTGGTGACAATGTGGAAACTCCAATCTGGGATACATACAAAGAGATCGTTGCCAAATACGATGACCGCGGCGCAGATGCAGTTGGAAACATTGAACGTTTCGCATTCTATGATGAAGCAAAAACCGTTTACTGCATCATCGCTACCGGCGAAACAGCACTGTATGCAAATATCATGCTGCAGAAAGGCGTTGTGATCAACAACTGATTCCGTAAAAAGCAGGCTTTGCAATGTGCGATCGAATAGAATAATGCGCTCATTTATTCAGGCAGACAAAAGGGACAGTCCATCGGACTGTCCCTTTTCATCTCTATCAGGTATTCTATCTTTGCGATTGATAATTGAATACTATCCCAACAAGCTTGCATGTTAAAACGGTTCCAAACTCGGTTCACTGCAATGCCATTCTTACAGGATCATGGTTTCCACCAGTTCCGCTGCATCTTTGATACAGTCCGGGCAGGAACGAAGCACCTTTCCGGTAGCCAGACCTTTCAGCTCCCCGCAAATCAAAGAACCATTTCTGGCTTTGAAGGCAGCCGTTACGTCACGGGATACTTTATAGCTTCTTCCTTTGGAATCCGGTGCATTCAAATTGGCGGTGCTGTTCTTTAATCCGGCAATAAATACTGCTCCGGACACCGCACCGCAAGTAGCAGACATGCCGCCCATACCGGCGCCAAAGGCTTCTGTTGCCCGAAAAGCATCCTTTTCACTCATTCCCACAAGATCACAATAAGTGCAGGCCACTGCCTGTGCACAATTGTATCCTTTATCGTGTCTGATGATCGTCTGTTCTATTCTGCTTTCCATATGTATCTGTTTCCTCTCAAAAATCATCCAGACCGGCAAAGATTCTGTCGATGGCCGCTTCCCCTTCATCCTTGGCTTCTTCCTCTTCGAACAGATAGGAGAAATCATCATCCGGATCGTCTTTAAAGAAGTCGTCCACACCGTCGCCGCCATCCGCTGCAAAACTGCTGTCATCATCTGTGCTGTCAAAATCATCGTCAAAATTGATATCGAAATCATCGGAGGCTTCATCGTTGCTATCCATCTCGTCAGCAACGGAAGCTGCAGCTGCGGCCGTTCCAGCTCCCTCCGCAAAAACATCTTCTAGTTCAACACTGTCCGTTCCACCTGCCGGAATCTCATCTTCACCGAAGAGTTTGTCCAGATCTAAGTCGTCCTCCTCTTCTGCCTCTGCGTCCTCGTCGTCTTCAACATCGCTTTCCTCTTCTGCATCATTTTCATCCTCATCGCCATCCGCTTCTCTGTCTCCCTGGCTCAGGCTCTTAACAAAACCGACAACGACAATGACAAGAAGAATGATCAGTGCAACAACGATCACGATACCTAGAGGCATCTTAAAGCTGGATGAACCGGATGAATTCATTCCGTCATCTGCAATAAAGCCTTCCTGCAAATCCTCATAATCATCCGTTGTTCCTACGTCTTCTCCCTGTGTTCCTAATACATCTTCCTGTGTTCCTTCAGCAATTAATGTTCCTGCGTCTACTGCTTTCATTCTATCATCCTTATTCTTAGAGTCTTTTTCTCCCGTTTCACTCTGACCGGATGCGCCCTCTGTTTCTGCGCCTGCAGCACCGGCTTCTTCCTGTTTGGAAGCTTCGCCGGATTGCTCTTTCGCTTCTGTCGCTGCGGCATCACCCGTTTTCGCTTCTTCAGATGCATCCCCGGAAGTTTTGTCTGCACCCTCAGCAGCAGTGGAATCTTCTGCATTACCTGCATCTTTCGATACCGCATCGGTCTGATTCACGTCTGCACCATCTGCTTCTCCGGTTTCGCTCTTGTCAGAGCCTTCTGCCTCCGCCGCTTTGGCTTCTCCGGTTTCGCTCTTGTCAGCACCTTCCGCGTCCGCCGCTTCGGCTTCTGCAGCCGGGGTAGATTCCGGCGTTGCATATTCAATAATTTCTTTACGGCTGTAACTGGATCTTCCCTTTTGATCTGTTTCTTCCAGATCGATCCATCCCACAAGATTTCCGTTATCGTATTTTCCCCACAGACCCGTGTCAGGCGAATCTACTTCAGCGGCAATAAACACCTGGTCTCCATCGAAAAGCTCATAACCCGGAGGGGTCAGCCCAAATTTCTCTCCCGGCCCCTGATAGAGCCATACCGAGTCTTTATCTGTCTGAATCGTTGCAACATAGGCGGTTTCGTGACCCTTTCCCTTGTTGTACTCTTCTTCAATGGCTTCTTCTTTTGATGTTTCCACCAATCCGTCTGTGGGCACAAAGCCTTCCATATTCTGGAACTTTGTTCTTCCCCAGACTCTTCCATTATCATCCTTGCATTCTTCCGTGATCAGCAAGCCGGTCCCGTTGGGAATCTTATCATATCCGATCTTCGGTGCCGTATCGGATGGGGCCCGATGGAAATACACCCCTCCATCCGGTGATTCCACTTTTCGGAAATACTCTACCTTATCTCCCTGTACGTCGATCTCATGCATGATCGGCGCAACCAAAGTAGGGGTAGGTGATGGAACCGGCGTTGGAAGCGGATTCATCGCAACACTTTCCGAAATCCCGGCTGTGCCGCTATCGGATCCTTCTGCATTCCCTGTCGCATCCCCCGATGAAGCATTTCCCTCCGAGCCTGACTGTTCACGGTATACCGATGGCTTTATATATCCACCGGGATCCGTATCCGCCAATGCCGGGGCGTTTGCCATAAGCAGCAAGGCTATGGCCAGCAGCATGAACTGTTTCTTCTTCATATATATCCCTTAATCCTTCAGGCAATTTCCTGTGTTATAGGCAATAAATCGTTCATTATAGGCCTTTTTCTTTGTCTGCCCACAATTGTTCTACTTTATCTTAACCAGTATAAACCCGTTACCCAAAAATAACAACAAAAAAAAAGTTATAATTTTGTTACAATTATACAACAATTAGGAAGAAGAAGTGTAAAAACCTTTCCCGGGAGGTTTGTCAGCTGCAAAAAAACACGCATTATGAAAAAATGGCTGACGCGAAACGCCAGCCATTTCAGTTCTAACACCAGATACGACACACCGTATGTTTTATACTATACTTTATATTATGTCTATGGTGTCAAAAGTGCTTACGGATCGTTTCGCTGCGAGGCAGCTCTCACAATCCTACCCATCATTATTTTTTATACATAGGTCCGAAGTTTGCACATGCTCTGTAGTCAGCTGCTTCCTTGTCCATTCCAAATGCATTCCATGCTGCCGGACGGAAGATATCTTTTGCAGGTACATTGTGCATGCAAACCGGAATTCTCATCATGGATGCCATGGTGATAATATCCGCGCCAATGTGTCCGTAAGAAATCGCACCATGATTTGCGCCCCAGTTATTCATTACACTGTATGCGTTTTCGAAAGCACCGCCTACAACGCCATCGGTACGTGGTGTAAACCATGTGCATGGCCATGTGTAGTCTGTACGTTTCCAAAGAGTATCGGAAACTTCTGCCGGAAGTCCTACTGTCCAGCCTTCTACGATCTGAAGAACCGGTCCAAGACCTTTCACAAGATTCAGACGGATCATGGTTGCAGGCATTTCTGTCTTGGTTTCAAATCTGGAAGAGAATCCGCCGCCACGGAAATATCCGTTATCTGCTGCACACCATTCGGTAGCGTCCATGATCTTCTTCTGATCTTCTTCTGTTACATTGTACCATTCTTTCATAACAGCGTTGCCGTTTTCGTCTGTACATTCACCGCATGCATCCAGACAGCACGCACCGGAGTTGATCAGGTGGATGATACCATCTGCATCTGCTGCATGACCTTCCAGTTTATATCCGGTTACACGCTCAACAGATTTTCCGTTCCAGCAGGTACGAACATCTGCAAACATCTGCGCACGGTTCGTAAGCAGTTTCATAAACAGCATTCCAAGTCCGTTCAGTACGTCGTTCTCCGTAGCAAGAATGAATGGCTCACGAGCGCCGTTCCAGTCGAAGGATGTATTCAGTATTGCTTCCGGGAAGTCACAGTTCGGCATATAGTCTGTCCACTGTCTCTGGCCCTGGAAACCGCCGCAGATTGCGTTGTGTCCAACCGCTTCTTCTTCGCATCCCTTTGGAAGATTCGGATTGCCCTGATACAGATCTTCGATGATACAAGCCATCTTCGCAATAAACTCCCATGTCTGGGCTTTCTTTTCATCAGAAGCTTTTACGAAATCCGGGTTCTTATCCAGGCCCTCTTTGCAGTATTCTTTGATCCATGCAAGGGCTTTCTGGTACTCGTCCTCATTATAAATGTGTTCATCGATACGACGCAGAATTTCAACTTCATCAACGGATTCTACACGCATTCCAAGATAAGACTCGATAAATTCCTGATCGATAATGGATCCGCCGATACCCATACACTGGGAACCGATCTGCAGATAAGATTTGTCTTTCATAGTTGCTGCTGCCACTGCTGCACGGCCGAAACGAAGAAGCTTCTCTTCTACGTCAGCAGGAATAGACATATCCGTAGCTTCTACTACGTCCTGTCCGTAGATGCCGAATGCCGGAAGCCCTTTCTGTGCATGAGAAGCAAGTACGGATGCAAGGTAAACAGCACCTGGTCTCTCGGTTGCATTTACGCCCCATACTGCTTTGATGGTGTTGCGGTCCATATCCATTGTTTCGGAACCATAGCACCAGCATGGTGTAACCGTAAGTGTGATCTTAACACCTTCTTTTTCAAATTTTGCCTGGCATGCTGCTGCTTCTGCAACACGACCGATGGTTGTATCCGCGATTACGACCTTCACCGGTTCCCCGTTCGAATACTTCAGATTCTTCTCGAATAATTCCTTGGCAGCTTTTGCCATTCCCATTGTCTGTTCTTCCAGTGACTCACGTACCTTTAACGGTCCGCGACGACCATCGATGGTAGGTCTGATGCCGATTACCGGGTATTCGCCGACGTATCTGTTCTTTGCCATGATAAATCCCTCCATTACATATATTGATTAAGTATTTCGCTGCGCCTTGCCTCACAGCCTTATATAACGATTATATCCTTGAAATCCGGAAAATACTTGTGATATAATGGCAAAAAGTAGTACAATATTCACCTTTTTCAATCCGACTTTCGGTTCGCATCGGGCCGGCGCTTTACAGCAGACAGGAGGGATCTTATGCAGACATTGGGAAAAAACGAAGACCGTCCGCGGGGCACCTACGATATGCCCTTTGAATTTCATCATATTGAATCCTCCCATCCAAGATATGCCATGTCCTATCACTGGCATATCGAGTATGAGATCATACGGATTCTCTCCGGCTCTTTTACCATCCATCTGGATGAAAAAACATTTACCGCTGACGCCGGTGATGTCATCTTCATTCATAGCGGGATCCTCCATTCCGGAATTCCCAGAGACTGTATCTACCAGTGTATCGTCTTTGACATTAATAACTTTCTGAAATACAGTTCCGCCTGTGCCGATTACATTCAGCAGATCATCCAGCAGAAGATCCTGATCTTTCATCACTTTAACAGGCGCCAGCCGGAAATTCTGGCCGTGGTGAATTCCTTATTTGACGCCGCAAAGGAGCAGCCCTCCGGTTACGAACTGATCCTGATCGGTCAGTTTTACCACTTCTTTGGTCTTGTCTTTCGGAATCATTATTATTTTGAAGGATTATCCAAAAGCAGCCGGAACGTAAAGCGCATCCTGCAGCTAAAGCAGGTCATTGACTTTATCGACAACAATTTTACGGAGCCGATCACCCTTTCAGAGCTTTCCGCCTCTGTCTCCATGTCACCAAAGTATTTCTGTCGTTTCTTCTCTGAAATGACCCATCAGACGCCCATGGATTACCTGAACCGCCAACGCATTGAGAAAGCCTGTCATCAGCTGGCATCTTCGGATGTATCCATCACAGATGTGGCTTACAATACAGGCTTTAATGATCTGAGTTATTTTATTCGTACCTTCAAAAAATATAAGGGCATCACACCGGGGAAGTATAAGCGTCAGTAAGCGCATGTTCCCGGTCACATAATCAGGCTTCCCCCCTATCAGGCGCGTAGCTTTCTTTTCAGCTGTTCTGACAGATATACGTACCTGGCCCGCTTCTCGTCTTTCTGAAAATGATCTGCAGATTCCCGGTCCTGCAGAAGTTCACAGTTATATACCAGCTCTGCTGCCTTCTCCCCGAACTGCTCGCTGGTGAGATCAAAGACGGCATCCTGTATACGATTGTAGCAATGCAGTCCATTTCCGGTACGCATTGCATAGACTTCCCCGCCGAAAATATCCTGTACAAGGAATGCGGTGATCGAACACTGCCCCAATGTTTTATTCTCCTTGCTCCAGTTTTTTCGAAGCCTTGGTGCACAGGTTTCGGCACACCAGATATCCACCAGCAGATCGTACAGGTCACGTGGCGTCCCGATTCCTCTGTATTCCGGATCGATGGATCGCACCTGTCCGGATTCCTTCCATCCATAATAATTGTATCCCATAAGTTCTCCTTTCATCCGCCCGGGAAGTCTCTCTGTACTTCGCGATTTCCTGTCACTGTCTCCAAAGTTTATTTTTGATTCTGCTTTTTCTGCTTCCAGTCTTTATTCACACAATGACTACAGCGGGAACAGTCTCCCCCACAGCTTCCTTTCCCCATTCTCCTGTTCTGAAGAATTCTCCGGAAAGCCGCTGCAAAAGCCAACAACAACAGCAATATGGTAATGATGTTTCCTGCATTCCGGCATATCCAATCCATTTCCGGGCCTCCCTTCCCTGGTACATCGTTTCTTAAATAACGGAACCAATGCTTGTCTGATTACCCGATAGCACCATTCAAAAAGCCTCCCCACAGCCCGCTGCGTCTACGTTTTTGAACAGCACTCCCGATAAAATCATTCTTCGCATCAGGCCAGTTATTTCGCGAACGCAGAAAAAAAATACCGGAAACACCCTTCAGCGTTTCCGGCATTTTTGTACAGCGTGCGTTAGAAGATTCGAACTCCCGACCTTTTGGTCCGTAGCCAAACGCTCTATCCAGCTGAGCT